>CP089984.1:9910500-10226000 GCA_037157815.1 Sorangiineae bacterium MSr11954 | reverse complement strand
CTGTCCACCCGCACCACCGGATCGACCAGCACCGCCTCGTCGTCGAAGCGCCAGGCCACACGACCCGTCGTTCCGGGGGCGCCGTAGCTCATACATGTATGGCGGACCAAATCGCGCGGCGAACGGGGGCGGCCCGCGCGTTTCAAGTAATCGGGCGAGGCGCACGCGATCATCCGCGTGGTGGCCAGCGGGATGGCGACCACGTCCTCGTTGTCCAAGGCGCGGGTGACCCGGATGGCCACGTCGAAGCCCTCCTCGGCGAGCCGCGTGTAGCGATCGGTGAGCACCAGCTCGATGCGCACCGCGGGGTACGCTTGAAGAAACGCCGCGATGTGCTCGCGCAGGTGCAAGAGCCCGAAGGCGACCGACGCCGTCACCCGCAGAATGCCCGCGGGCTCCGCCTTCTCGGCGTTGGCGGCCGCCTCGAGCTCCCGCATTTGCTCGAGCACGTTGCGCGCGCGTTGGTAGACGATGCGGCCGGTGGGGGTCGGCTTCACGGTGCGCGTGGTGCGATGGAGCAAGTGCACCCCCAGCTCCGACTCCAGCAGCGCCAGCGACTTGCTGACCGCCGCCTTGGAGACGCGCAGCGCGCGGGCCGCGTCGGAGATGCCCTCGAGCTCGACGACCTTGCAATACCAGGCGAGCGCACGAAATCGGTCCATCCGTCCACTGTTTCCACTTCGTGAACGATTCGTCAACGAGGGCGGTGATTGTCAATGCACGAGGGGAGTCGCAACTTCGGGTGCATCGGAGGAAGTTCCATGTCAGAGGTTCTCGCTCACCCGCACGTTGCACTCGCACCGCTCTCGGCCTCGAAGCCGGGGCTCACCCTGCGCAACCGCATCGCCGTTGCGCCCATGACCCGCGTGAGCGCGGCGCGCGATGGGCGCGCCACCGAGGCCATGCACCGCTACTACCAGGCCTTCGCCGAGGGCGGGTTCGGCCTGGTGATCACGGAGGGCACCTACGTCGATCGCGCGCACAGCCAGGGCTACACGAACCAACCCGGTCTGGCGACCGACGCGCACACGGCCGCCTGGCGCCCCATCGTGGAGGCCGTGCACCGAGGCGGCGCCAAGTTCTTTGCGCAGTTGATGCACGCCGGCGCGCTCGTACAAGGCAATGAATACCGCGCCGAGCCGGTGGGGCCCTCGGCGATCCTCCCCAAGGGCGAACAGATGCCGGCCTACGGGGGCAGCGGCCTTTACCACGTGCCACGCGCCATGAACGAAGACGATTTTCGAGCCATCACCGAGGCCTTTTGCAGCGCCGCGCTCCGTGCGCGCGACGCGGGCTTCGACGGGGTCGAGCTCCACGGCGCCAACGGCTACCTCTTCGATCAATTCCTGACCACGTACACCAACCTCCGCACCGACGACTACGGCGGGGGGGTGGAGAACCGCATTCGATTCACGGCCGAGGTGCTCCGCGCGGTGGTGGAGGCGGTGGAGCCCGGGTTCGTGGTGGGGGTGCGCCTCTCGGAGGCCAAGGTCAACGACAAACATTATGCGTGGCCAGGCGGCGGAGACGATGCGCGCATCATCGGTCGAGCATTGCGCGACGCGGGTGCATCGTATTTGCACTTTGCGGGCGGCGGGCCCGACTTCCACTTTCCGACCAAGCTCCACCAAGGTGGATCGCTCACGCAGATCCTTCGTGAGGTCGCCCAGGTGCCGGTGATCGCGAACGGCAGCATGGGGCACCTCCCGAACGCGGAGCGCGTCCTCGAAGAGGGCCACGCCGATGTGGTTGCCCTGGGGCGCTCGGCCCTGGCCAACCCCGATTGGCCGTCGCGCCTTGCGCGAGGTATCCCGTTCGAGCCGTACGATTTTCGGATCATCCAACCATCTGCGTCATTGGCGAATGCTGCAGCGTGGCGAGAAGCGCAGAAGCTACAGGCAAATAGCGTTTCTGTCGTAAATATGAACACCGGCATCGAGGTGCCGAGCACCTTGCGCGACGGTATCGTACCCTAAAGGTCGGATGATTAAGGTGGATACGCGCATGGGGTCTCGTACCATGCGCGTATGAAATCGCTAACGGTAACCGGTGTCACGTCTCTCTCATTTTTGCTCGTGGGGGCCATCGCGTCGTGCACGGGACGTCCAAACCAATGGACGGTTTCATCTCCGAACGACGAGCTGACCTTCGATCTGCGGCTCGGGCCCGCCCTCGACGGGCGCGACTCGGGAGCGCTCACCTACACGGTCCATCGCGAGCACGACGGCAAGAGCCACGACGTGCTGCTCCCTTCGCCCCTCGGCGTGCGGCGCGACGATCAGAGCTTCGTCGACGGTCTGCGCTTCGTCCACGCGGGGCCGGCGACCGACGCGGCGGGGAGCTACGACCTCGTTCACGGAAAGCGCCGCACCATCCGCCAGCCGGCACGCGAGCGCGTCTTTACCTTCGCCAACGCGGCGGGCGCGCGCATCGAGCTTTTGGTGCACGTGGCCAACGACGGCGTCGCGTTCCGCTACCGCTTTCCCGAGCAGGACGAGACGCCGCGCAAGGTGCTCGAGGAGATCACGGGGTTTCACGTGCCCGCGGGCTCGAGCTCGTGGATCACCCCGCAGCAGCCGCCGGGCCGCTACACCCCCGCGTACGAAGATTTGTATGTCGAGCAGCCCGCGGGGACGACCGCCAAAACGCCGTCCGGGTGGGCGTTTCCTGCGCTGTTCCACGTTGGGAGCGAGTGGTTGCTCGTGAGCGAGTCCGGGATGACCGATGGCAACGCGGGCACGCGGCTCGAGGCGGAGGCGCCCGATGGGCAATATCGGATTCGCTTGCCGGAGGCGGGCGAGGGGAGGGGCGTGGGCGCCACCACGCCCGAGTCCAAGCTGCCCTGGACCTTGCCGTGGCGCGTGCTGGTGACCGGGGCGTCGACCTCGACCATCGTCGAGTCCACCTTGATCGAAGACGTGGCGCCGCCGTCGACCGTGGCCGATCCCAGCTGGATCAAGGCGGGCCGGGTCTCTTGGAGCTGGTGGTCCGACGACGACAGCCCGCGCAACGAAGCGGCGTTGAAGTCGTTCATCGACTTATCGGCCGAAATGGGCTGGGAATATTCGCTCATCGACGCCAACTGGAACCTGATGGATCCGGCGGCGCTCCAGCGAATCCTCGCCTACGCGCGCGACAAGCGCATCGGGATCATCCTCTGGTACAACTCGGGCGGCCCCCACAACGACGTCACCGAGCAGCCGCGCGATCGCATGCACCTCCGCGACGTGCGCCGCGCCGAGTTCGCGAAGTTGCAGCAGTGGGGGGTGAAAGGGGTCAAGGTCGACTTCTGGCAAAGCGACAAGCCGGATCGCATGCAGCAATACCTCGACCTCCTCCGCGACGCCGCCGACTTCAAGCTGATGGTCGACTTTCATGGCTCCACCTTGCCGCGCGGCTGGGAGCGCACGTATCCACAATTGATGACGATGGAGGGCGTGCCGGGCGCCGAGCAATACAAATTCAATCCTGAATATCCCGGTAAGGCGGCCTGGCACAACACCGTATTGGCCTTTACCCGCAACGCGGTCGGCGCCATGGATTACACGCCGGTGACCTTCACCGATCACAAATACCCGCGCATCACCACCGACGGGCACGAGCTGGCGCTCTCGGTCGTCTTCGAGTCCGCGCTGCAGCACTTCGCCGACTCCGTGGCGGCCTATCGGGCGCTCCCTGCGCCGGCCAAAGACTTCCTCGCGGCGGTGCCTGCCACCTGGGAGGAGACGCGTTTGCTCGGCGGCGAGCCTGGCAAGCTGGTGGTGGTGGCTCGCCGCGGCCAGGACGGCTGGTACATCGGCGGCATCAGCGGGCTCGATACACCGCAAAGGTTCGAGCTCGATTTGTCGTTCGTGAAGAAGCCGGGCGCCTACACCTTGACCACCGTTCAAGACGGGGATGTGCCTCGGAAGCTCGCGAGCGCCACGCGGCAGGTGAGCTCCGCGGACAAGATTGGCATCGATCTTCTCGCCCGCGGCGGTTTCGTGGCCACCCTTCGCAGCCGCCGCGACTGATGGCCCCGCGACGTCGGCGCGCGCGGGTCGACCTTGATCCTGCCGCGACCGATGGCCAAGCGACGTCGGCGCGCGGGGCGTCGACGTTGCGTTTCGGCTCGTGTCCTGGAAATCGGGCTCCTGCCCTACAAGTCTTCTGCCACGGGCTGGGGCCCGGGAACGATTCCTGCGATGTCCGGATCCACGCCCGGCTCGGCCGAGGAGCGGCCTCGATCGAGCTCTTCCCGGCGCTGCTTGCGCCGGGCGTCCTTCTCCTGCCGTTTGTTCTGCCGATTCTGCTCTTTTTGGCGCTTCTGGAATGTGGTGCTCGAGGCCATAGGTTTGGCCCTTCCCGGCCGCTCCATGTGTTCGGGAGGGAGCGGCCTAACCGCAGCGAGGCGGTATCACCCGCACGATAACGCATGTTTTCGTTCCTTGCAGAAGCGGACGCGGGCTTGAATGTTCTATCGAGCTCGGGGGGGCTGGCATGCTATGGAAACCCACATGCTCGTGGACACCCTGAAGGCGCGTGCGCTCGAAGCCATGAAGGCAAAGGATGCCGTGGCCTCCAACATTCTTCGTCTGGCGCTCGGTGAAATTCAAACGGCCGGCGCGCGAAGCAGCCGTGAGCCGACCGAGGATGAAGCGGTCGCCGTGGTACGAAAGCTCATCAAGTCCAACGAGGAGACCCTGTCGCTCGCGCAAGAAGGCGAGCAGCGCAGCGTTCTCGAGAAGGAAATCGCGCTCCTCCGCTCGTTCTTGCCGGCATCCTTGAGCGTGGAGGCCATCGTCCTCGCGCTCGGTCCCGTCGTGGAGGCCATCCGCGGCGCGAAAAGCGAGGGCCAGGCCACGGGCGTCGCCATGAAGCACCTGAAGTCCACGGGCGCCAATGTTCAAGGGCCCGACGTGGCCAAGGCGATCCAACAGCTTCGCGCGTGATTCGCCTCCTCGCGGGGCCGCGCGCTTCGTCGAGGTTGATCCGCGCGGTTCGGGCATCGAGAATGGGCCCCGATGTTCGATTTCGATCTGCTCGTCATCGGTAGCGGTCCAAGTGGTCAGCGCGCGGCCGTTCAGGCCGCGAAGCTCGGGAAGAGGGTGGCGCTCTGCGAGAACAACGCCCGCTTGGGCGGTGTGTGCATGAACACCGGCACCATTCCCTCGAAGACGTTTCGCGAGGCGGTGCTGCACCTGACCGGCCTTCGGCAGCGCCAGTTTTATGGGCAGTCGTACCATGTGAAGGAGAACGTCACCATCGCCGACCTGATTCAGCACTGCGACCACGTGCTGAAGACCCAAGGCGAGGTGGTTCGCGACCAACTTCGCCGCAACGGTATCACCGTGCTGCGCGGTCTCGGCCGCTTTACGGGGCCGAACGAGGTGCAGGTGCAGGGCGAGGGCGGCGATTCCCTCGTGAGCGCCTCCTTCATCGTCCTGGCGACCGGCACCACCGCCGCCCATCCGCCCGACGTCGAGGTCGACGGGCAAATCGTGATCACCAGCGACAACATGTTCGGCCTCCACGCGCTGCCCCGCACCATGACGGTGGTGGGCGCCGGGGTCATCGGCGTGGAGTATGCGTCGATGTTCGCGGCGCTGGGGGTGAAGGTGACCTTGGTCGACAAACGCCACCGCCTGCTCGACTTCGTGGATTCGGAGATTGCCGAATCGCTCTCCTATCAATTGCGGGATATGGGGGCCACCTTGCGGCTGGGAGAAGAGGTCGCCAAGGTGCAGGTCGAGGCGTCGCGCGCGGTGGCGACCCTCAAGTCGGGGAAGAAGATCGCGAGCGACGTGCTCCTCTACTCCGTGGGGAGGGTGGGGACGAGCGACTCGCTCCAGCTCGACAAAGCCGGGCTCGAAGCCGATGGCCGCGGCCGCATCGCGGTCGATAGCCACTTTCGAACCAAGGTGCCGCACATCTACGCGGTGGGCGATCTCATCGGATTTCCCGCGCTCGCGTCCACGTCGTCCGAGCAAGGGCGCTTGGCCGCGTGCCATGCGTTTGGCCTCACCGCGGCCGCCATGCCGGAGCTCTTGCCGTACGGTATCTATTCGGTGCCCGAGATCAGCATGGTCGGGCGCCACGAAGAGGAGCTCACCGCGGCCGGGGTCCCCTACGAAACGGGGATCGCGCGCTACCGCGAGATCGTGCGCGGGGTGATGATGGGCGACGACTCCGGTTTGCTCAAGCTGCTCTTCCACCGCGAGACGCGGCAGCTCTTGGGCGTGCACATCATCGGCACCGGCGCCACGGAGCTGGTGCACATCGGGCAGGCGGTCATCGCGTTCGGCGGTACCATCGACTACTTCATCGGCAACGTCTTCAACTACCCGACCTTCGCCGAGTGCTACAAAGTCGCGGCGCTGGACGGCTACAACAAAGTCGGGCGCAGCGAGGGCGCGGCGGCGCTCGAGCAGGGGCCGGTCGCATGATCGTCATCGTCGCGGGTGTATCCGGGAGCGGGAAGACCACGGTGGGGCAGCTCTTGGCCCGGCACCTGGGGGTGGCGTACGCCGAGGCGGACGATTTTCACCCGCCGGAGAACATCGCCAAAATGGCGGCCGGCACGCCGTTGACCGATGCCGATCGCGCTCCGTGGCTGGCGGCCATTGGTGCGTTTGCCGATGCGCGCATGGCGCGCGGGGAGTCGGCGGTGGTGACGTGTTCGGCGTTGAAGCGGAGCTACCGCGATGGCCTGCGGCGGGGTCGTCCGGAGTTACGCATCGTGTACCTGGAGGGGAGCCGCGAGGTCATCGCGCGCCGGCTCACTGCGCGAAAAGGACATTTCTTTCCGGAGCGGCTGCTCGATAGCCAGTTCCGCGATCTGGAACCGCCGGAGCCCGACGAAGGTGTGCTCACCGTGCCTATTTCGGGGACGGCGGAGGAGATTGTACGGGAGATTGTGGCGGGGCTTTCGGTGGGCGGGGTCGGTTCCGGCCCGCCGACGTAACCTCCCTCTGCGCTTGCGGCTGCTCTCTCAGGGCGGCTCTCCTTCCCAGATTTCCCCAGCGTCGCTCGGCCGTCGGAGGGCAGGAAACCGCAAGGGCGCAAGGGCCGCGAAAGAGAGAAGAACTAAATTCCTCTAAAACCCTAGCGCTCCTTGCGTCCTTGCGGTTGTTCTCTCAGGGGCGGCCCCCTTTCCCAGACCTCCCGGGACGGGTCTTGGTGCATAAGCGGAGCTTATGTGTAGGTCCCGATTTCTTCGTTGTTCGCTGTGCAATTGCGCTGCATTCTCCGCCTCGAGGCCAAGGGCTGCTTACACGAAGCAGGCTTGCCGGCAGGGCGCCGCGCGAGGGGTTTTCCCTTGGTCCTTGGGAAGGTCTCGTCATGAGCGGCTCGTCCATTTTTCTTTTTGCGGCCACCCTTGGAGTTGCGGCGGCCTCGCCCGGACCCTCGTCGATGGCCCTCGTCGCGCGCGTGCTGGGGCGCGGCTCCCGCGGCACGCCGATGCTTTGCCTGGGGCTGATGTTCGGTGACGTTTGTTGGCTGACCTTCGCGGCGCTGGGGGCGGCGGCCCTGGCGGAGCGGTTCCAGCCGCTGTTCCTCGGCATCAAATACGCCGGCGTCGTTTACTTGCTTTACCTGGCGTACAAGCTTTGGGCGACGCGCCGCGAGGGCGGCGAGCCCGCCGGCAAGACCGTGCCGGGCGAGGGCGTGCGCCTGCTCTTCACGGGCATTTCCATGTCGCTCAGCAACCCGAAGACCATGCTCTTCTACCTGGCGCTGCTGCCGAGCATCGTCGATCTCTCCAAGCTGACATTCCTCGATCTGGCGACCCTTGCCTCCGTCACCATGATGGTCGTGGCTGCGGTGACCGGCACCTATGTGGTCTTGGCCGGCCACGCGCGGCGCTTCTTTCGCTCGGCCTCCGCCCTGCGCGCCGTCGACCGCGTGAGCGCCGTGGTGATGGCCGCCGCCGCGTGCGTGATTGCCCTTCGCTGACCTTCGCGCTTTTACGTGCCCACGTCTTTTTCGCATCCCGCGTCTTTTCGCACCCCGCGACTTTTTTGTACCCCGCGACTTAGGAGCCTTTACGACGATGCACCGCCGTGAATTCTTGATCCTCGGCCTCGCCAGCAGCACGAGCGCCCTCGGCTTGGGCTGCGGTCCGACGCCCGCCCCCGAGACCCCAAAGCCCATGCAAGCCGCCGCGGGCAGCTCCGATGGACCGCGCCTCCGCGCGCTCCTCGAGCGCATCTTTCGCGAGCAGCTGCGCGCCTCGCCCGAGAGCGTAACCGCGCTCGGCTTCGATCGAGGCGATGGCGCGCGGGCAAAGAGCCAGCTCGATGAGCGATCCATCGCCTCCGACGAGCGCCGCGTGCAAAGGCAAAAGGGCTTCCTCGCGGACCTTCGCGCCATCGATCGAGCGCGGCTCTCCAAGGCCGATGCCCTCCACTACGACACCGTCGTTTACGCGTTCGACACGTTGGTGCGCGCCACCGAGCAATTCGACTATGGCGATAAATCGGACTCCGCTCCCTATGTGATCAGCCAGCTCCATGGCGCCTACCAATTCATCCCCGACTTTCTGGATAGCCAGCACCGAATCGAGCAGAAGGCCGACGCCGAAGCGTACATCGCCCGCCTCGATGCGTTCTCCAAGGTGCTCGACCAAGAAACGGAGCGCGCCACGCGCGAGGGCGACCGCGGCATCCTCCCGCCCGATTTCATCGTCGCCAAGGCCCTGATCCAGCTCGAAAAGCTTCGCGCCGCGCCCGCCGCCGAGACATCGCTGGTCGGCTCCGTGGCCCGCCGCGCGCGCGAAAAGCAGATCGCCGGCGAGTGGGAGGCCCGCGCGACCCGCCTGGTGGAGGGACCGGTGCGCGCGGCCCTCGATCGGCAGATCGCGCTTCTCCAGCGCTGGCGCACCAAGGCCGTGCACGACGCGGGGGTATGGCGCTTGCCGCGCGGGGACGCGTATTACGCGTTTGGTGCCAAGCTTCATACGACCACCGCCCTGCGCGCCGACGAAATTCACGCGCTGGGCCTCGAGCGCGTGGCGGAGATCGCGGGGCGCGTCGATGCGCTCATGCGCGGCCAAGGGATGAGCACCGGCACGGTGGGCGAGCGATTCGCGGCGCTCGCGAAGGATGCGCGGTTCGTTCACCCGAACACGGACGCCGGAAAAGCCGAGCTCTTACAGGATTTGCGCGGCAAGGTGCGCGCGCTGGAGGCGAAGCTGCCCGACTACTTCGGGGCGCTCCCCAAGGCACGGCTCGAGGTCAAGCGGGTGCCGCCGGACATCGAGGCGGGCCAGCCGCGCGGCCGCTACGACGTGGGGGCCATCGATGGCTCGCGCCCTGGCGTCTATTCCATCAACCTGCGCGACACCAGCGAGTGGGCCAAGTGGTATTTGCCGACCTTCGCGTACCACGAAGGGATCCCGGGGCACCATTTGCAAATGACCTTGGCCCTCGAGGCGCCGGACACGCCCATGCTGCGCAAGACCCTGTCCTTCGACGCGTACAGCGAAGGCTGGGCGCTCTACGCCGAGCAGCTCGCCGACGAAATGGGCGTCTACGATCGCGATCCGCTGGGCCGGATCGGGATGCTGCAGTCGCTCTTGTTCCGGGCGGTGCGGCTGGTGGTCGACAGCGGTCTGCACGCCAAGCGCTGGGGCCGTGAGCAGGCCATTCGGTACATGCGCGAGACCTTGGGCGATCCGGAGGGCAAGGTCGCGACGGAGGTGGAGCGCTACACCGTGTGGCCGGGGCAAGCGTGCTCGTACGAAATTGGGCACACCCGCTGGCTGGCGCTGCGCCAATATGCCAAGGAGAAGCTCGGCGCGAAGTTCGATATCCGCCGCTTCCACGATGCAGCGCTCCTCCCGGGGGCGATGCCGCTCGAGGTGCTGGAGCGCGTGATCCACGACTGGGTGCGCGACCTCGCGAGCTCCTGAGCTTGCGGCGTCTGCGGCGCCTGCGGAGACCCATCTTTCCGGGCAGTAGGGGACGTCGATGTTCTTTTGCTCGCTGTTTCGACGACATGCGCGCCGGGGCGAGGCTCCCACGAGGGCCCCGATCGGGCGTGTTGTACGTGCGACCAGGAATCCATATCTTCGCTATGCTGCCGTCTCGAAAAACACTGCAGCGATGGACGCAAGCCATCGCTTTTGGTGAATTGGCACGATCCCGTATCGAAGCTGAAGGACGAAGCTTGGCCCTACATGGCCTATACGTGTAGTTTGCACACCAAATTTCGATCACTATCCTTCACGCCGCGATGGCAGCAACGAACGCGGTACCGAACGCAGCTCGCTCGCTCACCCGGGTGGTGCCCCTGGTAGCTCCCCTCGTAGCTTCTCTGGTCGCCATCGCCGCCTCGTTCGCGTGCGGGGGGCCTTCGAACGGGTCGCACGCCGCGGGCGCGCCCCCGGGCTCGGGCCACGATCCGGGCGACGCCACCACGGCCGGCGATGGCTTCGAGGCGCGCGGGGGCGCGGAGATCCCGGGCCTGGCGGTCGCCGCGCCGCGCGCGCTGCACTTCACCGACGTGGCGGATGCCACCGGGCTCGCCGCCGTGCGCAGGGAGGTCGCCAATTTTTGGGACATCCACGCCGAGGATTACGATGGCGATGGGTGGGCGGATATTTTTATTTCCGATCATCGAAACAACCATCGCCTCGCGCTCAATGACCGCCAAGGGGACTTCGTCAATTATCCGCTGCCTGCGTCGGACGCGCAGGTCTGGTCGATGATGGCGACCGACTTCAACAACGACGGGCGGCTCGATATCTCCACCAATTGGGATTCGGCGTCGATCAAGGTTTACCGCAACGACGGCAACCGAACGTTCACCCCCGTGGCGGCCGGGGGATCGTACGAGAGCCAGGCCAATGGAATGGCGTGGGGCGATTGGAACGCCGACGGCTATCCGGACTACATGGTGAGCGGGTTCTTCGGCAATCGCATCTACCTCGGTCGAAGCTCGGGGTATTCGAACGTCACCGCCCAGGTCTCCGCCATCCCCAGCGGCTACTCGCAGGCGTCCCTTTATTTCGCCGATCTCGACGACGACCGGTTCCCCGATATCGTGATTCAACCCACCAACGCCAAGGTGGGCGCGGGCATCTTCGCGCCGGGCGTCCAGCACACCACGCAAATTCTCTTCAACAAAGGCATCGCCGGCGCGGGGGCGGGGTTCGAGCCCGCGGTGACCGGCGGCCTCGAGGGGTGCCCCGGCCCGGCGCTCGCCCTGGGCGACTACGATCTCGACGGGGATCTCGACCTGTTTTGCGCAGGATCGGCAGGGTCGGGGGTGCCGGAGCCGCGCAAGACGTTTCGCGTGCGGCTCTTTCGAAATCAAGGCAACGGCAGCTTCACCGACGTGACGGCGGCCGCCGGTCTTCCCATGGGTGACAAGCCGGTGAACGAGTACCGCGTCCTCTATGCGCAATCGGCGTTTGCCGATTTCGACAATGACGGGAGGCTCGATGTGATGTGGATCGAGCCGGAGCCCGGCGGCATTCATCTCTTTCAGAACATGGGCGGAGGGGTCTTCAGGGACGCGACGGCCGCCGCGGGGCTCGACGCCTTTCGCAACGACGTGCCGCGATTTGCCATCGCGGACTTCAATCGCGATGGAGCGCTGGACATCGCGGCCATGGTGGGGACGCAGGTGCCCAAGGTGTCGCTCCTGCGGAACGATTTGCGGGGGGCGAACTGGATCGATCTCGCGCTCGAGGGCTCCAAGGTCAAGACCGCGGCCGGGAGCAAGGTCCACGTGTATCAGGCCGGGCACTTGGGCGATCCCGCTTACCGGATCGCGTACCGCGAGGTGCTACTCTCGTACAGCCACCGCGCGCCGCTCGAGCAGCACATCGCGGTGCAACCGGGCGCGCGCTACGACGCGCGCGTGCAGTTTTGGCCGGAGCAGACGACGGTCGACGTGACCAACCTCACCGGCGGACAGCGGCTGCGCATCGAGGCCTCGGGATCGAGCTCGTCGTTCTGACGTCGCTCATCGTCGTCGAGCGGGCGCCGGGAGGTCCGGTGTGCCGACGTCAGAGCGCTTGCGCCATACGGCGCACGGCGGTGGTGAGCTCGCGCTCGTGGAGCATGGCGTAGCCGAATCGAACGTGGGGCGCCGGTGATGCGTCGAGGGTGAACTCTCGCCCCGTTTGGAAGTGAACGCCTTTCGCGCGGGCGCGCTCGAGCCACTGGTCGGCGTCGACGTCCGGGGAAACGGTGCACCAGAGCGCCAAACCTCCGCGGGGCCGCTCGTAGCGAACGACGCTCGAAAGGTGCTTGTCGACCGCCTCGCAGAGCGCGTCGCGGCGGGCACGGTACGCGCGGCGCATGCGGCGCACGTGCCTTTGCACCTCGCCCTCCTCGAGCAGCTCCGCCACCGCCGACTCGAGGACCATATCGCCTTGGCGGTCGATGATCTCGCGCTCCTCGGCCAAGCGCGCGACCAAGGGCTCGGGGGCGACCACGAAACCGAGCCGGAGGCCGGGGGCCAAAATTTTCGACAGGGTCCCCAAGTAGATGACGTGCCCGTGCGCGTCGGCGCTGGCCAGCGGCAGCACCGGGCGGCCGTCGTAGTGGAACTCCTGATCGTAGTCGTCTTCGACGATGGCCATGCCGTGTTTCCGCGCCAGCTCGAGGAGCGCGAGGCGGCGCGTGGGGGAGAGCACGGTGGTGGTCGGAAATTGATGGTGCGGCGTGACGTAGACGAAGCGAACGCGCGACTGCGCCGCGTGGCGCGCGAGCTCGTCGACGTCGAGCCCGTGCTCATCGACCCGAATGGGCAAGACCCGGGCGCCGGCGCGGCTGAAAAGGGCGAACGCGAACTGGTAGCCGGGCGACTCGACGGCCACCACGTCCCCCGGGCGCACGAGCACGCGGGTCACCAGATCCAGCGCCATTTGGCTGCCGCGCGTGACCATCACGTTCTCTCGCTCGGCGGTGATCCCGCGCGCGGTCGAGACCATGGTGGCCAGCGCGTCGCGCAGTCGATCGTGGCCGCGGCCGTGCTCGCAGTAGCCGAGGAGCTTTCCACCGCGATCGCGCGCGGCGCGGCGATAGGCGCGCGCGAGCAGCTCCACGGGCACCAGCCGCAGATCCGGGGTGCCGCCCCACATGGCCAGGGCGCCCGGCGGCGGATTGGGAACGCGTCGCAAGGGAAAGGACGTGGGCTCGAGCGCGAAGCCGGTGCGCGCGGCCACCCCGCCCTGCTGCAACGCCTCTTTCTTCGAGAAGCGGCGCGGGCGCATGTCGGGAGAATCGGTGGCCACGAAGGTGGACGAGCCGCGCCGGGTGGCCACCCAGCCCTGCGCATCGAGCTCCGCATAGGCCGCCGTCACCGTGGTGCGGTGGACGCCCAAGGTCTCGGCCAGGGTGCGCGTCCCCGGGAGCGAATCCCCCTTTTTCAGCCGGCCCCGCGCGATGTCGTTGGCGATGGCCAGCGCGATCTGCGCGAAGATTGGCGTGTGGCTGGTGGCGTCGAGGGCGATGGGGAAGGTCCAAGAGCGCATGGTGTACTGGTAGGTCTGAATTGTTGGAACTGGACGTGTACGGGATACCACTTTTCGAGCACCCTCGAGGGATGGCAAAAGCTTCTTCGTTCGCCGCCACCTCGAACACCACCTTGCATCGCATCCCGGCCCGCGGCTCGTACGATCGGGCCCTTGCGTATGCCATCCTCGACGAAGGGCTGCACTGCTCGGTGGGGATCGTGAGCGATGGCCGGCCGTTCGTGATGCCCATGGCCTATGCGCGCGTGGAGGACGAGCTCATTCTGCACGGCGCCTCCGCCAGCCGCCTGCTGAAGACCGCGGGTTCGAGCTTGGCCGTGTGCGTGACCGTCACCTTGCTCGACGGCCTGGTGTTCGCGCGCTCGGCCTTTCATCACTCGATGAATTATCGCTCGGTGGTGGTGCTGGGGCAGGCCGTGGAGATCACGGATCCGCTCGCCAAGGCCCGCGCGCTCGACGCCCTGGTCGAGCACGTGCTGCCCGGTCGCTCGCGCGACGTGCGTCCGGGCAACGACAAAGAGCTCGCCGCGACCCGCGTGCTGGCGCTCCCCATCGAGGAAGCCTCGGTCAAAGTGCGCGCGGGCGGGCCCATCGACGACGAGGAGGACATGGATTTGGCCTGCTGGGCTGGCGATGTGCCGTTGGCTCTCCAGGCGCGCGCGCCCATCGACGATGCGCAGTTTCCGCCGAAGGTGCCGCGGCCTGCCGTGCTCGACGCCTATTCGCGCAAGCGCCGTTGAACACGGCGCCGCTTGTCCACGCACACTGTACGCATAAAAGACCGTTCTCATCAAAATTTGCTGCTCAGTTTACCTTCGTCACTACAATGAACGGGGTGAGCCGCAAGATGTCCAAACAAGACTCGATGCAGAACATCCGTCCGCTCGTTCCTTCGTTCGTCCTTGCGGCGACGCTGTCGTGCGCGACCATGAGCGTGGGGTGCGCGCCCTCGGCGCCGCCCGCAGCGCCCGCGCCTGCTGCACCGGCCGGTCCCACGGAGGCGGAGCTCGAGACGGCGCGCGCGCTGTTCATCGACGCGATGAAGGACGAGGAGGCGCAGGACTGGGCGGCCGCGCGCGACAAGTTGAAGCAGGCGGGGGCCGTCAAAATGACCGCGAGCATCCGCTACCACACGGGTCTGTGCGAAGAGCAGCTCAAGTTCCCCTGCGAAGCGCTCAACGACTACATCGCGGCGGTGGGCCTGGCGCGTGACAACGAGGACAGCGAGGTGTTGCTCGCCTCCATCGAGGGCCTTTCACGGCTGGGCGGCCGTTTGCAAGTGCTGAAGACGTTCTCCCCCAGCGCGGCGGGGCACATCGGCATTCAATGCAGCCCCCACGGCGATGGGATCCTCGAGAGCTTCCGCGCGGAGGCGGAGGCGCGCCAGCTCGAAGGCGTTCGGCAGCACGCCCTCGGCAATGTGGCCGGCGCATGGATGGCGTTCAAACAAGCGTATACGATTTATCCGAGCCCCAAGATCCTCTGGAATTTGGCGATGGCCGAGCTGGACTCGGGAAAGAACTTGGACGCCGCGCGTCACCTCCACGCGTACGTGGCAAGCAAAGATCCCACCGTCACCGACGACAAGAAGAAGATGGCCTCGAAGCGCCTGGCCGAGGCGCGCAAGAAGCTCGGTGGTATCTTGGTCGAGGCTCAAGGGGCGCGCATCTTGGTCGATCAAGAGCCGCTCCCGGAGGGCTATGAAGAGGGGGATCTCATCGAGCTCGATCCGGGCCATCACGTGGTGGTGGCCGAAACCGGCGAAAAGCGCCGGGAGCGCTCGATCAAGGTCAAACTCGGCAAGGTGGCGCGCGTGTTGTTCGATTGAAGCGGCTCCTCGATCGTCGAATTCGCATTTCGATTGAAATGATGTTTTGAATTCGACTAATCGGGTCGAGTCGTACATTCATTCGATCGAGGTACACATGCGTGTTCTGATCGTTGGAGCTGGTTCCGCCGGGCTGACGTGTGCGTGGCGCCTCGCGCGGGAGCCGAGCACGGAGGTCGTCCTGATCGACGCCGGCGTCGATCCCGGCCCGGACGTGCCGAGCTTTTTGCTGCGCGATATGGTGCTTCCGCCCCCATTCTATTGGGATTACGCCGAGTTCGATCGGGGGTATTTCCTACCCCGGGGCAAGCTCTTCGGCGGCACGTCGGCCGTGAACGCCACCGCCGCGGTCCGTGGACATCCATGGTGTTACGACGCGTGGGGCTCGCCGTCGTGGCGTTGGGAACGATGCCTCCCCTCGTTTCGCGCCATCGAGGCCGATATGCAATTTGGCGCCGAGCCTTACCACGGCCATGCGGGTCCCGTGCCCATAACGCGGTGCGAGCTCGGTGGGTTCGATCACGCCCTCGGCGATGCGTACGTGCGCCGAGGCCTGGCGCGGATCGCCGATCACAACGCGCCGGGGCATCTGGGCTTCGGGCCATTTCCAACCAACCGAATCGGCGACGATCGCGCGAGCACCTTGCGCACGCTCCTCCCGGAGCTGCGAGGCCGGCCCAATGTGACCTTGCGGCCGCAGACGGAGGCCGTTCGGGTGGTCATGGCGCACGGGGAGGCGCGCGGGGTGCTGGTCCGGACCGCGCAAGGCGACGAGCAGCTCCTCGAGGCCGACCGCGTCGTGCTCTCCGGGGGCACCTTCGGGAGCCCGGAGATGCTCTTTGCGTCCGGCATCGGGCCTGCCGATGGGCTGAGGACGGCGGGCCTGCCGGTGCACGTGGACGCGCCCGAGGTCGGCGCGAACCTCGTCGACCATCCGTACGTGCAAATGGGCATCGAGGTCTCGGACCCGGCGAAGCCCGCGGCCCCACCGGGCAAGGGCGCGCTGCTCACCTTCGAGCTCGACGGACCCGGGCACCTGCAGGCGCACGCGTTCGCCTATCGAACCCGCGCGGTCGATCCCAGCGCGGACCCGTGCAGCGCGGCCGTCACCTGCGCCCTGCTCACGCCCGAGAGCCGCGGCCGGTTGGAGCTGGGAACGGGGCGAGCACGGGTGCGCTTGAATCACCTGTCCTCGGACGTGGACGCGCGGCGCATGGCGGAGATCGTGGCGCGCGTGGCGGACGTGGTGGCCGATCTCGCCTCCGAGGGCGCGCTGCGGCTGCCCGCGGATCCTTGGTGGCACGCGGACGATCTTCCCGCCGCGTGCCGGCGGGAGGTGGTGACGTACCATCACCCGGTGGGCACCTGCCGTATGGGGAGCGACACCGCGAGCGTCGTCGACGAGGCGCTGCGGGTGCGCGGCGTGGAGCGGCTGATGGTGGCCGACGCCTCGGTGATGCCCTCCCTTCCGCGCGGCCAGACCAACCTGGGGGCCATGATGATCGGCCACCGCGCGGCCGAGTTTCTCCTCGAGGCGCCGCCGCCCTGAGGGACGCGCCCAGGTCGCGCGCGCTTCAGCGGAGGGTGCGGGCGAGCTGCGGGTAGTTCCGGACGACGCCGTGCTCGTCGAACTCGATGTCGGAGCGGAAGTCGCTCTGCTCGTAGCGCACGATCCGCGACGTGCCCTGGCGCGCGACGAACGTGTAGCGTTGCCGCGCCGGGATGACCGCCAGATCGGGCACGGACACCCACGCCATGACGAAATCGACGGCACCTTCGGTCTCGTGCAAGCGGTGGCGGAGGACGGGCATCGAGTTGGTGACGGGCGACAAGCCGAGATCGCAGTCGAGCGCTCCGTCGAGGCCCGCGAGATCGCCGCCTGGCGCGCCGAGGGTGGGGTAGCCCTCGCTCTCGGTCGTGCACGACCATCGTCCCGAGGGGGCGCGTACGAGCTCGAGCGCGCGCCGAAAGCCATGCCCCATCGCGCGCACCGACAGCTTAGCGGTGACATACGCGTCGCCGGTCGTGAGGTGGTACTCGAGCCGGTAGGGCTCGGGATCGGTGCCGATGGCGAACCCGGTCGCGGTCAGGGTTCCATGGCCGAGCTCGATCTCGCCGAGCTCCGTGCCGAGGCCTTCTTCCTTGGTCCAAACGCGTGCAATATGCATCGACTCCGATCCTCCTGCTCTCGTTTACTCGCGGCAGGCGAAGAGGTTTCGCGTACGTCGCGGCAGACGCAGAGCTTTCGCGCAAGGCCCCGCGCGCCGCGCTCGGGTCCACCCGACGACGCGCGCGCGGGAGCTGGACATGCGCTCACGTATCGCTGAAAAGGCGGAAATTTGGCTGGATCAGGCGGACTCCACGGTGCTGCTGGGGGACGGGTCGCGCGCGGGTGTCACGTTAATCGCCGCCCACGAGAAACTACGCTATCAGTCATCCTCCCAACGTTTCGCGCGTACCGTGTCCGACAGCCGCTCCTCTCCGCCAAGCTCGCGTTCTTCCCGCGATCCAAACCGCGTTCTTGCGTCGCTGGCCCAGCGCGGTCCGGCGCTGGAGCTGCAGACGCTCGATCTCTGCTTTCTGTCGGCGCTCTACCTTCGCGCGGAGCGCGCGGCGCTCACGTCGTTCACCGAGGAGCAGCTGGTGGACGTCTTCGATCAGGTGGAGAGCGTCCTGGCCGCCGCCGGCGAAGCGCCCAAGCGGCGCGCGACCCACGCGATCCGCAGGCTGCGCGAGCAGCGGATGATCGCGCGGGTGGACGGCGCAGGCATCGTTCGCGCGGGCGAATATGCGCTGACCCGGCTGGCGAACGGCATCATCGAGTTCTTCCTCGAAGAGGATTCGCTCACGCGCGAGAGCTTGACGGTGCTCACGCGCAGCCTGCTCGCGGGGCTGAGCGACGTGCTGGCCTCCGCCAAGGCGGCGAGCCGCGAGGACGATTGGCGCATGGGGGTCATCGGGCCGCTGCGGATCACCATGGGCGATCTCGCGAGCGGCATCGAGCGCCGGCAATCGGGCTTCGATCTGCAGCAGGAGGAGTTTCAGCGCGAGATCGCGGCGCTCTTGCACGCGGACTGGTTCGGCGCGGTGGAGCGGTGCCAGGAGCTCCTCGAGTCGACCAGCACGACCTTGCACGAGCTGAACGTGGTCCTTTTGCGCGATACGCATCAATTGCAATCGCTCCTGCAAGACGTGCAAGACTTGGCCGCGGCAGCGGGGGTGGCCGACGCGGAGACCGCGGCGCGGGCGGTGATGGACCAAGTGGACCGCATCGCGGCGTGGGGCTCGGCCCGGCAGCGGGCTTGGTCGGAGTATTACCAATACGTGCACCGTTATCTGCGCGACGTGGTGCGCCTCGATCCTGCGCGCACGTTGACCCATCGCTTGCGCGAGCTCCTGGCCGGTAAATCGGGGAAGGCATTTTCGCTGACCATCGCCAGCGCGGCGCCCATCCGGCTCTTGCGCGACGTGGAGATCCCGCCGGGCGAGAAGCCCCCGGTGCGCCGTCCGCGCAAGGAGCGTGAGCAGGGCTTGGCGGACGCGCCGGCCGAGAACCCGCAGTCGCGGCTCGAGGCGCGGGTGCGCGATGCCCTCGCGGAGGGGGCGCGGGCGCTGGGGGCGGTGACCGAGCAGGTGATCGCCGAGGTGGCGCCGGAGGAGCGCTTCGTCACCACGGGGCGGGTGGCGCACGCGGTGGCGAGCATCGGCTATCCGCTCGCGAAGGCGGAGCGGGCGTGGGTGTCGATGCAAGACGGGCTGATGATCGAGGATTGGGCCGTGCGCCCTCCGAAGGCAGAGGCATCGTGAGCGAGGGCGTGGGAAACAGCGGGCGCTTCGCGCGGCTCGAGGACGTGATCCTCGACGAGCTGTACCCGGAGGTCGACCTGGCGCTGCGCCGCGGGCGGCATATCGATCGCGACGACGCGGCGTGGTACACGTTTTTGGTCGACGCCGAGGACCACCTGGAGCCTTTGTACCGTCGCTTTGGCTGCGAGTTGATCCATCGAAGCGATGGGTACTTCTATTTGCTGCCCACCTCCGATGCGCTCGGGCGGAGGCATCTGTCGTCGGGCGAAATGTTGGTGGGGCAGGCGCTGACCCTACTTTATCTGGAGCCGGCGACCTTGGAGCACGGCGGCGCCGTGACCCGCGAGCAGGTGCTCGGGCACTTGGCGGGGGTGGTGGGGGCCGACTCGCTGATGCGCGCGATGAACCCAAAGCGCCGCCGCCACGACGAGCGGATCGCGCAAGAGACGGTGCGCAACAAGGTGACCGAGGCGCTGCGCCGTCTGTCGACCCTCGGGTTCGTGGAGGTGCTCGAGGACGATCGGGTGCGGCTGCGCCCGTCCCTCATGCGCTTCGCCGAACCGGTGCGCGGGACGAAGGCGCCCGAGGCGACCCTCGCGCGCCTCGTGGCCGAGGGAGAGCTCGTTCTCGCCGAGGATGACGCCGCGGGCGATGGAGGGGCGGAGTCGGAGGACGAGACGCCTAGGTCCGAGGAGGAGGCGTCGGCGGCGGACGACGACGCCGTCCAGACGGTGTCGGACGACGAGCTCGAGTCGGCGATGGACGACGACGCGGTCGAATCGATTGCCGATGACGACGCGGTCGAGACGGTGCCGGACGACGACGATGCCGAGTCGGTCGCGGACGAAGATGCGGTGGAGACGGTGCCGGACGACGATGCCATCGAATCGGTCGCGAGCGACGACGCGGGCGATCCCGCAACCACCGGCGCGAGCGACGACGCGGGCGATCCCGCGACCACCGGCGCGAGCGACGACGGCGCGAGCGATCCCGCGAACCCCGAAGAGAGCCACGAGGATCCCTCATGATGCGCGCGCGGGCGACCGCGCTCGCCCTGGTGAATTGGAAAGGCGTCTTTTACGAGCGGTACCTCTTCGACCGGCACGTGACGGCGCTCGAGGGGGCGAACGGCGCCGGCAAGACCACGGTGATGATCGCGGCGTACGTGGTGCTTCTTCCGGACCTTGCGCGGCTGCGCTTCACCAATTTGGGCGAGAGCAGCGCCACCGGCGGTGACCGCGGCATTTGGGGGCGCCTCGGTGAGCTGGGGCGCCCATCGTACGCGGCGCTCGAGATCGAGGTCGGCCCGCGCAAGTTCATCGCCGGGGTCCACCTGGAGCGAAAGGCCGAGCCGACCATCGTCCTCACGCCCTTCTTGATCAAGGATCTCGATCTGCAGGGGAGCCTCAAGGAGCTGCTCCTGCTCACGCGCGACGAGCACGACGAGGTGCCCGAGATCCAGGAGGTGCGCGCCAAGGTGGGCCGCCTCTCCGGCAAAATCGACGTCTTCTCCACCGCCAAGGAGTACTTCGCCGCCCTCTTCGAGCACGGAATCACCCCGCTGCGCCTGGCGACCGACGAAGACCGCAACAAGCTGAACGAGATGCTCAAGACGAGCATGACCGGAGGCATCTCGCGCGCGCTCACCAGCGAGCTTCGTTCCTTCTTGCTCAAAGAGGAGACGGGCCTCTCGGACACCCTGTCGCGCATGCGCGGCAACCTCGATGCATGCCATCGAACGCGCACCGAGGTGAGCGAAGCGCGCCACCTCGAGGGCGAGATCAGCAGCATCTACGACGCGGGCCAGGCCATGTTCGCCGCCGCCCTGTTCGCGACCCGCGAGCGCGAAAAAGAGGCGCTCGGCCGCGCCAACGAGGCGCGCGCGCAAGAGGCGGACGCCCTCGGCCACCTTCGCGCGCTCGACCTGGAGATCGCCGAGGGAAAGCAGAAGCACGAGCTCCTCGCGGCGCGGCTGGCCGAGATGAAGCGGGTCGCCGAAGAAGCGGAGCTTCACGCGAGCAAGATCGTGCGCGCGCAGAGCGTGAGCCGCCGCCTCGCCGAGCTGACCACCGAGCTCGCCCGCAAAGAGGAGCAAGCGCGCACGACTCGCGCGCGCTACGACCTTGCCACCGAAGCGCGCGCGGTGCGGAGGCTCGAGCGCGATCGCGCGCGGGACGCCTACGATCGCGCCGCCACCGGGGTGGGCGATCTCGAGAAGGGGCTCGAAGAGCTTCATCGAAACGCCCACGCCCACCGCCGCGTGCGGAGCCTCCTCGAAGAGGCCCGCACCGCGCTCGCGGAGCCGTCGCTCGACGAGGACACGGTCGCCCCGGCGCTGGAGCGGACCAAGGCGCGCATCAACGCGATCGATCACGAGCGCTCGCGCATCGATCGCGACTTCGAGACGATCGAGGTCCGTCAAGGCGAGTACGATCGCGCCCTGCGCGCCCTCTCGGCGCTCGCGTCGACCGGCGCGGGCCATGCCGCGGGCCGCCTCCCGGCCGAGGCGAGCGACCACGATCGCGCCCGCGCCGTGCTGTCGTACTTCGGCGAGCGGAAGGCGTCGGTCGAGCGCGCGGCGGATTCGCAGGCCGAGGCCGCGCGCGCGGGCCAGCTCGCCGAGCGGCAAGCCAAGGCGAAGGCGCGCGCCCTCGAACTCGAGGTGGAGATCGCGGGGGACGCGGAGGCGCCTTCGGCGCTCGTGCAGCGGCGCTTGGACGAGGCGGAGGCCGAGCTCCGCTCGGCGGAGGACGACCTGCGCGCGGAGACGGCCCGGATCTCGGAGGCGCAGCGCACGCGGGCGAGCCTTCAGGCGAGGTCCGCGGAGCTCACCGCGCGCGCCGAAAAATGGCGCGACTGCGTGCCGCGGCTCGAGGCGCTCGAGAAGCGGCTGGGCGTGCCGCTTCGCTCGGGCGAGGCCATCGCGGGCGCGCGCGTGCGCCTCGCGCAAGACGGCGACCGCGAGCGCGCCGCGCTCTCGGAGCTGAAAGAGCGCCACGCGGCGCGACTGCGCGAGGCGAGCGCGCTCGAGGCGGCGGGCGGCTCGTTCGACGCGGAGCTCATGAACCTCCGCGACGAGCTCGACGCCGAGCTGCTCGCGAGCCGGTTCGAAGAGGTCGACCCCGAAGACGCCGCGGCCTTGCAGGCGCGGCTGGGATCGCTGGAGAACGCGCTGATCGTCGACGATCCCCAGGCCGCCGCCGCCAAGCTCGCGAAGTACCCGCGCGCCGCGCGCAGCGTCTTCTTGGTCGGCGCCCACGTCGCGTTGGGGCTCGACGAGAAGAAGCCCGTGCGCCAGGGCGACGACGTCTTCGTCGAGGAGCCGTTCGGCATCCGGGTCACGCGCGTCCCCGCGCACCCCTCGCTCGGCCGCCGCGCCCGCGAGCGCCGCGCCCAAGAGCTCCGCGAGGAGGCCGCGCGCCTCGAGGCGGAGTGCGAGGCGGCGCTGGGGCGCGTGCGCGCGCTGGACGAATCCAAGCGCGACGCCGACGATCTCGCGCTCGAGTGGGCGATCATCGAGGCCGGCGATCCGCGCGCGGAGCTGGAACGCGCCGAGCGCGAGGCGATCGAGCAGGGCGAGATCGAGCACACGAGCCGCGCCCGCGCGCGGAGCGCCCGCGAGCGCGCCGACACCCTGCGCGCCCGCATCGCGTCGCTTCGCGCTCTTTTGGGCGACGCGTACCTCCTCGGCCCACCCGACTACGCCGCGCGCGCCGCCGAGCTCGCGGCCGCCCGCGAGAGCCTCGAGCGAAGCCGCGACGAGCTTCGCCGCACCGAGGGCGACCGGCGCGTGCTGGCGGAGCTGCTCGACGCGCTCCGCAACCCACCCGTGCGCGGCGAGGAGCGCACGGCCCTCGAGGCGCGCCGGCGCGAGCTGGACGTGGAGCGCGATCGGCACTTCGCCGCCGTATCGGCGCTCACGGAGGTGGTCGACAACCGCCACGCGCTCCGCTTCTCCGACGCGGAGCGCGCCCTCGCCGAGCAGCGAACCATCGTCCCCGCCCTCGAAGAGCAGCGCGCCAACGCCCGCACGGCGTGGGAGGCCGAAGAGCGCGCGCTCCGAGGCGCCGACGAGGCGTGGGAGCTCGCCGCGAGCGCGCAGCAAAGAGCCGACGCCGAGGCCATGGCCGTTCGTGCACACCACGAGCGCGCCACCGGCGAGCTTCTGGCCGAAGGGATCGCCGACGTCTCGGAGGAGGCGGTCCTCGAGGCCAACCGCCGCATCGTCGAGCAAGGCGCCGAGCGCAAAGCCTTCGAACGCGAGGAGCGCAGGCTCTCCACGGAAATCGCGCTGCTCGAGGAGCGCCGCATCCAATCGAACCGCGCGGTCACCGCCGCCCGCGCCCACCTCGCGAGCGTGGAGCGCGAAGCCTCGCCGGCGCGCGAGGACTGGAGCCGCCTGGAGCGCGACGCGCAAAGCTCCGGCCTCCTGCAGCACGCGCTCACCTCGCGCGCAGCCGTCGCCTACCGCGGTCGCGGGAGCATCGACCTATGGGCCGAAGCGCGCAGCAAGGGCGAGCTGCTGGTCGACCGCCTTCGCACCTCCCGCGGCAACGCGGAGAGCGCCGCGCACATCCAGGCCACCCTGACGGGCTCCAAGGGCCCCGAGGGCTCCGAGCGCTCGGGCCACGTCTACCTCGAGGCATGGCTGGCGGTTCGGGACGTCCTCAAGCGCTGCCTCCCCGCGCAGGTGGCGGACGTCGAGGATCCGCTCGAGGCGCTGCAGCGTCTGCGCGACCATCTCTCGCTCTTGGAGGATCGCCTGGTGCGGCAAGAGACCGATCTCCGCGGCGCGTCGGAGGACGTGGCGCGCGGGATCGACGTGCGCCTTCGCCGCGCGAAGAGCCAAGTGCGGAGGCTCAATCAGAGCCTGGACGGCATCCATTTCGGGAATGTCGTGGGCATCCGCGTGGAGATGAAGCGCATCGACAAGATGGAGCAAATCCTTCGGGCGCTGCGCGAAGGCGAGGTGCAAGAGCTGCTCTTTCAAACCACCCTGCCCATCGAAGAAGCCTTGGACGAAATCTTTCGCCGCTACGGCGGCGGCGGCCGCACCGGCGGGCAGCGCATCCTCGACTACCGCGAGTACATCGAGCTGATGGTCGAAATCCAACGAAAGAGCGGCGGGGCCGACGGCGCCCCCGGCAACTGGGAGCCCGCCTCCCCGACCCGCCTCTCGACGGGCGAGGCCATCGGCGTGGGCGCGGCCCTGATGATGGTGATCCTCACCGAGTGGGAGCGCGACGCCAACCTCCTCCACCAAAAGCGCGAGACGGGCTCCCTTCGCTTTCTCTTCCTCGACGAAGCCAACCGCTTGTCGCAAGACAACCTCGGCGTCCTCTTCGATCTCTGTCAGAACCTCGACCTACAGCTCCTCATCGCCGCCCCCGAGGTAGCCCGCGCCGAGGGCAACACCACCTACCGTCTCGTCCGCCGCATCGACGATGCCGGTCGCGAAGAGGTCGTCGTCAGCGGCCGCCGGGTCAAGGCCGAGGCGAGCCCCGAAGCGCCCGCGAACTGAGTCGCGGCCGACGCGAAACCAAGGTTCTTCGCGCCGCGCGCGCCCGAAATCGAAGGCGCGCCGGCGTACCTCGAAACCAAAGCACCCTCGGCCCGTAATCCCGAGCGACATGCGCTATCTCTCACTGCTTTTCGCGTCGGTTCTACCCCTCGTTGCGTCGTGCAAGACCGCCGAGGCGCTCCCCTCGTCCCCGCCCGCGTCGGGCCCGGGGGTGGCCGTGGTCGAGCTCTTTTCGTCGGAAGGGTGCAGCAGCTGCCCGCCGGCCGACGAGGTCCTGTCGGATTTGGTTCGAAAGGGCGACGGCCGCGTATTCCCATTGGCGTTCCACGTCGACTATTGGGACGACCTCGGGTGGGCCGATCCCTTCGCGAGCGCCCAGGCCACGGCCCGACAACGCGAGTATGCGGCGTCCTTCGGCACGTCCTCCGTATTCACCCCGCAGATGATCGTCGATGGCACCGAGGCCTTCGTCGGCTCCGACGCCTCGCACGCGCGCGACGCCATCACCCGCGCGCTCGCGCGAGCGCCCAGCACCCGCCTCACGGTGACCGCCGAGCGCGCCGATGCCCAGAGCCTGCGCGTGCACTACCGGTTCGACCCCGCGCCGAAGGATGGCGTGCTGCGCCTCGCGCTGGTGGAGCGCGGCCTGGTCACCCGCGTCCCGCGCGGCGAAAATGCCGGAAGAACCTTGGCGCACGAAAATGTCGTCCGCTCCTTCGTGACCGTCCCCATCCACGCCGCCGAGGGCACGGCCGTCCTCCCCGTCCCCAGCTCCGTCGATCGGCGCCGCGCCGAGGTGATTGGCTATGTACAATCCGCGCCGCGCACGGAGGGTCGCGGAGTGCCCATCACCGCGGCAGCGCGCACGCCGGCACCGTGATTGACCCACATTGGGCAATACGTGCAAAACGACACCAGCACAGCCATTTCTCCGTTCGTCGACCATTCTTTCGACGGCACGTGCAAGGGCCCGCTATTGTGATTAAGTAGAGCCCCAGATTTCTGCGCGAGCCACGCACGAAGGAGACATCGATGGACGTCAGCATCCAGGTCCTGGGCGAGCCCCATATCGCCATTCCCGCCCTAGGACCCCTGCGCCGCCTGGTGGCGGCAATCCCGGGTGCAAGGCTCGCCGAGAGCGGGGCGTCGCAGTCGCCGCCCTCGAAAGACCATCTCTCGGGCATCGATCCTACGGTGGTGACGGCGGTCCTCGCGGCGCCTGCGGTCCTGGAGCTCGTGAAGGTTCTTCGGGTGTGGGTCGAAGGTCTCAACGAACAGAAGCGAAGAGCGCTCAAGGTCAAGATCGATGGCCTCGAATTCGAAGTATCCAATGTCGGCGAAGAAACGCTCGCCCAGTTGGGGAAGAAACTGCTCGAGCGCGCGAAGAAGTAAATGCCGGTCGACGGAAAGCGCGTTACCGCCATCCTCGTAGGGACCGGGGTTTTTCCGCATAACCCGGGGCTCGCGCCGATCCCGGAGGTGTACACGAACCTCGTGCGCTTGAAGCAGGCGCTCATGCGTGAAGAGGTTCTGGGGGTGCCCTCCGAGAACATTCATGTTTTGATCGACCGCGACCGAAGCACATTGCTTCGTGAGCTCCGCCGCGCGGCCGCGCATGCGAAACAAGACGACACGCTGCTCGTATATTACTGCGGTCATGGCGTCATCCCCGACGATGGACTCGGCCTGTTGCTCACGGTGACCGATACCACAGAAGAGCTCAAGGAGCACACCAGCCTCCGATTCACGGATATGAGGTCGGTCGTTTCTCCGAGCACGTCTGCCCTTACGCGTATCCTCATCCTCGACTGCTGTTACGCTGGGCAGGCGATAACCCACGTGCTCTCGGACACGAGCAGCATCCTCGCGGCTGCGGTCGGCGAGGTGACGGAGAAGCGTACGACCATCATGGCGGCGGCGGGCGAGTATCAGCCCGCGATGCGCGGCCTCCATATGACGGTGTTCACCCAAGCGCTGGTCGAAAGCCTCGAGCACGGCGTCCCGGAGGGTGACGCCGAGCTCACGGTTTACGACATTTTCATCGCCGCGCGCGATCGGGTCGCCGGCATCGCCGTGCGCGGTGGGCTCCCCGGGAATGCCCCGCGCCCGCGCATCTCGAGCAGCGGCGGCGAAAAGGAGATGCCCTTCGTCCGCAACGCCGCGCGCGCCGTCTCTCGCGCATCCCCGCCGTCGACCCCCCGCACGGTCGCCGATCACGCCCGCACCCTCCAGCGCACCCTCTTCGTGTCGGCCATCGATCGCGAGCTCAATTACTTGAAGCTCTCCGAGCGTATGAACTCCGAATTGGAGAAAGGCAGCTTCGAAGATCTGAAATACCATTACCTGGGCGAACAAGGCGCCCGGCGCTGGCTCGACCTCGTCTCCAGCCCCGCGTACGTGCGCACCGCCCAGCCGTCGCTCCAAGCGTTGCAGCGTTTCGTATGCGAGCGTTTGAACCAGCGAAAGCCCTCCCCCGTCTCGCTGGTGGGCCTCGGGTGCGGCGATGGTCAGGTCGACCGCGAGCTCCTCCAGATCCTATGCGAAGCGGTGAACGTCTCCCAAGGGCTCGCCTATTTTCCGGTCGATCTCTCGATGCCCCTGCTGCAGATGGCCGCGCGCGAGGTGGCCGACAGCGGTGATCTCCAACAGGTCGCGATCCTCCCCATCGTGGCCGAGCTGCAGAACCTCGGGAACGTGGTGCGCATGTGGCGCTCCAGCCCCAACGTGGAAATCTATTCGCTCCTGGGCTGCACGATCGGCAACTTTCGAAACGAGGAGCGCGTCCTCGCGCCCATCGCGGAGGCCATGCGGGCGGAGGATCTCCTGTTGCTCGACGCCCGATGCTACGGCGGCCCCACCTTGACGGAGGAGCAGGCCGAGCTCCTCATGCCGCAGTTCAAACACAAACGGAACGTGGAGTTCGCGCTCGGGCCGCTCTCCAAGTTCGGGCACCGTGGCGACTCCCGCACCGCCGTGCGCGTGCACGACCGGAGCCGGCCTTTCTCCGTCGTGCGAGGCACCCACGCCATCGTCACCGAGCTCGCGCTCGACCCGAGCTGGCAGCACACCTTGAGCCCCTCGGGGGTCGGCCTCAAGCGCGAGCGCGAGGTCGAATCGCTCGCGCTCTCTTGGTCCAACGTGTACCGCGATACCAACTTCGTCTCGTGGCTCGCGCACACGATGGACCTTCACGTCGTCGCGCGCGTCCCTGCGTCGCTCGCACCGAACGAGGTGCAGACCGTCGCGTTTCTGCTCGCGCGCGATCTCTGAGCCGGCTACGGGGTCGTCCGGCGCACCGCGAGCCGGCTACGGCTTATCCGACAAGCGCGCGCCGATGGTGTCGACCCGCTCGACCAGCGCATCCCAATCGACCTGCAGGTGCGGCTGCTCCTCCGTCCAGGCGACCAAGCGCATCGCGGGGACGGCGTCGACGCGCAAGCGCAGATTGTGAAGCTTGGAGCGCGCGTCGCGAAGATCGGCTGCGAGCCTCGCGCGCTCCGCCGGGTAGGCCTGCGGTACGCGCGACTCGAGCATCGCAATCCGGTGATCGAGGTTGTCCAAGTCGCTGCGCGCGATGCGGACGTACTCATTTCGTGGATCGGTCGCGGCGCCGCTTACGTCGCCGCGCACGATTGTCTCGGACGTGATGTACGTGGTCGATGTTGCGTCGGTGCGCTCCTTCTGTTTACACCCGCCGGCGAACAAGATCGCCGAGGCTGCCAGGACGCCAACCACAATGATGGGGGTTCTGCTGCGGATCATGAGTCACCTCACGAAACGACGCGCTCGCAAACCACGAACGAGCCGGGGGCCTTCGATGCTGCATCGAACGGACCCGCTTCGGTGCGCACGGCGAAGTCAGTAAATAATTGAAATTGCTATAGTTTTGCCCGTCCGCCAAGGTGGGCAAGTGTGGCAAATCGCACCGCCTTGGGCGAATCGCCTCGCCGCGTCCGTTATTTCATGCAAGAATACGCATGTATGAATATTAAGGCGTTCATCGAGGGATTGCCGAAGGCGGAGCTCCACGTCCACCACATCGGCTCGGCATCACCGCGCATCGTCTCTCAGCTTGCTGCCCGGCATCCGGACTCCAAAGTTCCGGCCGATCCGGACGCGCTCGCGAGCTATTTCACCTTTCGCGATTTCGCGCACTTCGTGGAAATCTACCTCTCCGTCGTCGACCTCGTTCGCGACGCGGAGGACGTGCGGCTGCTCACCTACGAGATCGCCCGCGACATGGCCCGGCAGAACATTCGTTACGCCGAGCTGACCATCACGCCTTACAGCTCCATCCGGCGCGGCATCTCCGCGGGCGCGTTCATCGAGGCCATCGAGGACGCGCGCAAAGCTGCGAGCTCGGAGCTCGGCGTGGCATTGCAATGGTGCTTCGATATTCCGGGTGAGGCCGGATTGGAGGCGGCGCAGGTCACCCTCGACGTCGCGCTCGATCTGCACCCCAACGGGCTCGTCTCCTTTGGCCTCGGCGGCCCCGAAATCGGCGTTCCGCGCCCGCAATTTGCGCCGTATTTCCAGCGCGCCATCGCGGTCGGGCTCCACAGCGTCCCGCACGCCGGCGAGAGCACCGGCCCCGAGACGATATGGGACTCACTCCTTCATCTACGCGCCGAACGCATTGGCCATGGCACCAGCTGCACCCGCGATCCGGCCTTGGTGCGGCACCTGGTCGAGCACAGCATTCCGCTGGAGGTCTGCCCCACCTCGAACGTCGCCACCCGCTCCGTGAAGTCCCTCGACGAGCACCCCATCAAGGAGATGGTCGCGCAAGGCGTGTGGGTCACCATCAACAGCGACGACCCGCCCATGTTCGGTACGGATTTGAATACCGAATATGCCATCGCCGCGCGGCTCCTGAACCTCGACCCTGCCGGAATCGCGGCCCTGGCCAAGAACGCCGTTCGAGCATCCTTCACGGATTCGAGCGCCAAGGCCGCGCTGTGTGCCGAGATCGACGCATATACCGCGACCGCGCTCGGCTGATTCACGCCCGGATCCTTCAGTCGTCGCGATCGTCCGGCAAAATGGGGAAGGGGCTCCTCAAAAGCCCGGCCGGGATAAAGCTGGTCGTAAAAGCGTCCGGGGGAGAGCCCGGCAAAAAGAAGAAACCTCCCGTTGCCGGATCTTGAAATCGCAGAACATCCGTCAGCGCATTTCCATGGGCATTCGTCCAGACGCGGCCTCGGGGGTTCTGGCGTGCGGCCACCAGGCCTTGAACGACCAACGCGTCCGAGTCGGGATCGCTATCGGTCGAACCCCATGGGCCCAAGGTGGTAAAGGCGAATCCGCCCGTTGCAGGGTCCTGTTGCGTATGCAAAAACGCCAGCGCGGCCGGGTCGGCGCTATGATCGCGCCGAGCGGCCAGCGCCATGAGCGCCATGGCGGTGGAGTTGGTATTGGCGGTGGTGTCGGCCGGCCAGCCCCCGGCCCCCGGCCCGCTGGTGACCTGAAGGCTCTTGAGGAAGCTCACGGCTTTGGCGGTGACGGGGAAGCGGTCGTCGTCGGCGGCCACCAGCCCCAAAATCGCGTTCGATTGATGGAACGTCGCGTTGATCCCGTTGTTGAACGCACCCGTCACCGGATCGTAAAAGCCGCCCGCGGTGGCGTGGGGCCCTTCGATCTTGGCCAAAAGGTTCTGCCCCGCGAAATTCCTGGGGTTTCGACCCGCCGCCACCACCGCCTGCACCAGCTTCCCCGTGCGGTTCACGTCGGAGGTCGCGTCGGCGATGTTGGCCGCGAGAAAGTCGAATACCGACTTGCCCGACGGCGCCACGAGATCGTTCGGATCTCGGCCCGCCGCCACCGTCGCGAGAATGAAGTCCTCCGTCTCGGAGGCGCGATGATCGAGCGATCCATCCGGAAGCAACTGCGATGACAAGTACGCGAGCGCGCGCCGGGCCGCGATTCGTAGCCGATGGGCACCGGGATCCAGATCGAGATCGTGCGACGCCGAGGCGACGGAGGGCTCGATCAGCACGCCGCAGACGATGGCCATCAATAGAACGATGTGCAGGCAGCCCCGGACGCTGCCGCGGAGGAACGATCGGCTCATTGAAATCACCCCCAGCTCGATGGGTCTAGTCAATCGTGCATGTGCGTGCACGACTTCAGCGATTCCACATTTCGCACGTTAAATTCAATTGTCAAATGCGCGCGCACCGGACATTTTTATTTGCGCGCGATGTTGTTTTGACGTTTGCGACTCAGAATCCGCAATGTTCTTCCAGCAGAGACGCCAGGCGCTGGTAGCTCGCATCGATGCGATCGTGCACCTGGGGGAGCTGGGTGGTGAGCTCGGGGAGCCCTTTGGAGCGGCGCAGCGCGTTGACGAAGGAGCGCGCAACCGCAGGATTTCGAAACAAATCGTGGATGAACGTGCCGAAGATGCGCCGCTCCGGGTCGACGGCCCCGTCGCGGCCTCCTGCATACGCATAAGCGGGGCGCGAGCTTCCATAGTGAACATGCCCCGCGTGAATCTCGTATCCGCGCACATCGCCCGCATCGCGAAATGGATTGTCCGCCGATGGCGCGTAGTCGCGCCGCGTAACGGTTTTGGTCGATGAGAACTCGACATCGATTGCGAGGAGGCCCATTCCGGGAATGGTGCCGAGCGAGGACTCGAAGCGATGGGGATCGCACAAGGTGCGGCCCAACATTTGAAAGCCTCCGCAGACACCGATGAGCGGGGTGCGTCCCGCGAGCGCGACGATCGCTTGCTCCAAACCGGTCCGCCGGATGTAATCGAGGTCCCACGTGGTGTTCTTGGTACCGGGGAGGATGATGGCGTCGGGCAGGCCCAAGCTCTCGGCCGATTTGACATACCGAACCTGAACACCCGGCTCCTCGTCGAGAAACTCGAAGTCGGTCGCGTTCGAAATGTGCGGTAGGAGAATCACCGCAATGTCGACCTCCGGGTCGTTGCACGGTCGCTCGCGGACCCGATCTTCTTCTTCCAGCCTCAAATCGTGGAGATACGGGAGCACGCCCACGATGGGAATTTTCGTATGCGCGAATGAAAAATCGATGGCCGGCTGCAACACGGTCCGGTCACCACGGAATTTGTTGAGAATGAATCCTTCGATGAGCTCCAGGTCCTTCGGCTCCGTGAGCCGCATCACCTCGAGCGTTCCGAGGATATCCGCGAACGCTCCTCCTTTATCGATGTCCACGACCACGAAGACCCTGGCCTCGAGCATCCGCGCCAGGCCCATGTTGACGACATCGAGCCGGCGAAGGTTGGGCTCCGCGCAGCTCCCCGCGCCCTCGGCCACGATGAGATCGAAGCGCGATTTCAGATGGGCAATGGATTCTTCGATGGCTCCAATCTTCAATCCCTGCAATCCATCCTCGAGGAAATAGTCTCGCGCGCTCACATCCATGCGCGCCTTGCCATGCACGATGAGCTGAGCCACATCGTCCGACTTGGGCTTGAGGAGGAGAGGGTTCATATGCACGATCGGTTCCTGGCGGGCGCCCCGGGCTTGCATGGCGGTGGCTTGCGCGATTTCGCCGCCGTCGGCGGTGACATAGGCATTGAGGGCCATGTTCTGCGATTTGAGAGGCGCCACCGCCAATCCGCGATTGGCGAACAACCGGCATAGGCCCGCGACCACCGTCGTCTTGCCGGAGTTGGAGCTCGTGCCTACGATCATCAGCGGTTTCACAGCTCGATCTTTGCATGTTTTGCAGCACCGAAGGGGGGTATCACCATGGAAGGGCCCGCGCACACCAAACCTGTCCCGGTGGTCGTCCGCTCGCGCCAGCACCTGATCGCGCAGGGGGCCAGCTTCATTCCCAAGGGCGCCGTGGCACCCACCGCCTTGCCCATTGCGGCGGACGGGGTGACCTACAGCATGGCTCAAGAGGCCGCGTGGCTCGACGCCGACCACTTCGCCGTGGGGCGCTGGGATGGATCGCTGAGCATCTTTGCGTTCAATCCTTCGTCGACGGCGGGCCCCTTGATCAGCACCGCGGTGAGCAGCCCCTCGATGGAGGGCGTGCAAATGATCGTGTGGCTCGCGGGCGGCGTGTTCGCCAGCTCCAACGACGAGCGCTCGATCGCGCTCTGGAAGTCGCCGAGCGGTACATGGAAGGATCTCGAACAGCTCGCGCTGCTCGAATACGATCCCAAGCTGGGGGTCGCCAACAGCGCCGATTCGTTTGCGCTCGGGAGCTGGCTCTACCTGGTCGTGGGCCACGCCAATGGCTATGTCTCGATCTGGTCCGGCGACCCGACTCGGTGCAATCTCTCCTTGCTCACCACGGTGGACGTGCGCGCGGAGCACCCCGTCAATCCATGGAATTTGCACAACGTGCGCGGCGTCGCTTGGCTTCGTAGCACCGGAGCGGAGGGCGCCGTCGTCACCGGCTCCGAAGATGGGAATCTATGCGTCGTTCGCGTCCCAGACGGCAAGATTCTTTCGACCACCGTCTACAACCCCGCGGCGCAGCGGGGGATCAACAGCATCGCCGCGTACCCTCCCGCGCTGCTCGTCGCCAATTGCTCGGTGGGATCGGACGACAAGAACCTTTGGTACTACGAAATCGACCTCGGGTCGTGGGCCATCCACTTGCGCGACAGCGTGAACCTCAGGGTGAACCCCGCCGCACCCCAAGTGTTCAACTTCTGCACCGTCTGGGGCCGGTACCGCGATGACCTCTGTTTCTTCTCCTCCACCGAAGAAGGCGCGCTCTGGATGGGGACCATCGAAAATTCCAAGCTCTCGCTCCTCGGGTACCAAGAGGTCACGAGCTCCCTGGGCTCCGCGCTCGCCTTCAATGTCAGCGGCCAGCTCGTCATGGTGAGCTACAACCTCTACGAGTTCGTTACGCAAAGCGACACCAAACCCGTTCCGCCCACGGCCAATCCGGAGCGTTTGGTCAGGGACGTATGAAGGGGGAGCGGGTGACGGATTTTTGGATTATCTTCGATTCGCCATGACGACGACCCTCGATCGCAATCGCAATCCCGAGCTCGATCTCGACATCGACTTCGTTCGAGCCCAGTTCCCGACGTTCTCGGAGCCATCGATGCGGGGCCAGGCGTTCTTCGAGAACGCGGGGGGCTCGTATCCTTGCAACGCGGTGATCCGCCGCTTGAATGAATATTACCGCAGGCTCAAAGTGCAGCCGTATTACGCCTACCGCGCATCGACGGAGGCCGGTGAGTGGATGGAGGCCACCTACGCGCGGCTCGCCGAGTACCTCGGTGTGGCGAGCGACGAGGTGCACTTCGGGCCATCGACGTCGCAAAACACGTATGTGTTGGCGCAGGCGCTTCGCAAAGTCTTGAAGCCGGGCGACGAAATCATCGTGACCAATCAGGATCACGAGGCCAACGGAGGCGCCTGGCGCAGGCTCGCGGAAGGTGGGATCACCGTCAACGAGTGGCGCGTGGATGGCGAGACGGGCAGGCTCGATCCGGCGCAGCTCGACGCGTTGTTGACGGAGCGGACGCGCTTGGTGGCGTTTCCCCATTGTTCGAACGTGGTGGGGCACATCAATCCGGTGGCGGAGCTGACGGCCAAGGCGCGCGCGGTGGGGGCCGTGACGGTGGTGGACGGGGTCGCGTTCGCGCCGCACGGTTTGCCGAACGTCGCCGAGCTGGGCGCGGACGTGTACCTGTTCTCGCTGTACAAGGTCTATGGTCCGCACCAAGGCGCGATGGTCGTCCGCCGCCCGCTCTTGGACCGGCTCGGCAACGAGGGGCACGTCTTCAACGCGCCGTATCCGCGCAAGCGGCTCGTTCCCGCGGGGCCCGATCATGCGCAGATCGCGGCGGCGCGCGGGGTCGCCGAGTACTTCGACGCGGTCGATGCGCACCATGGCGGCGGCGACGTGGCCGGGCGCCCCAAGCGCGTGCGCGAGCTCTTTCGCGGCGCCGAGGTGGCGCTCTTGCCGCGCGTCCTCGATTTTCTAACGGCGCACGAGCATGTGCGCTTGCTCGGCCCGTCGAACGCCCGCGAACGCGCCCCGACGGTGTCGTTCGTGCCCTACCTCGGCGAGCCCGAACGGATCGCGGCCAAGCTAGCCGAGCGCGGCATCATGGCGGCGCACGGCCATTTTTACGCGCTTCGCTTGCTGGAGGCCATGGGCGTCGATGGGTCGCGGGGCGTGGTGCGTGTCTCGTTCGTTCACTACACATCGCCGGGCGAGATCGCCCAGCTGCTCGAGGCGCTCGACGGGGCGCTCTCTCCTGGAGAAGGGGGCCGATTCGAGTAGAATGCGCGCGCCATGGGCAGCTCGGATCGCATCGACTTTGGCGCCGCCTTCGAGGACGCGGTCGCCATCGCCAAGAGCGCGCGCTCGGCCACCTTGGGCTGGCGCGCCATCTGCGTTCGCGAGCGGCGTAAGGTCGGCTCGAAGCTGATCGAGCCCTTGTCGGAGCTCGATCTGGACGAGGACCTCGCGAGCATCGCCCGCACCGTGCGCGGGCTCGCGCGGGGCGCCGCACGCGACGTCGACACCTTCGTGTTCGGCCTCTTCGACGCCATCGACGATGGCAGCGGCGCCTACGCCGGCTACCACGTGGCGGCGGTCGCCAGCCACGGGCGCGACGCCGGCGACTTCATGCTCGATCCATGGACCCCCGAGCGCCATTTTCTACGCAGCCGCGCGCTCGACGCCATCGTGCTCGCGGCATCCCGCGCGCCCCGCGACATTCGACCGCTCCTCGAGTACTCGCTCTGCTTCGGCGCCGCGGCCCTGACGAGCCGCTTTGCCATGGCGGGCTTGCCGCATCGCCTGGTGGTGGCCTTCGACGACGATCACGGGAGGCCGCCGCCCGAGGGCGCGCCGCGCTTTGCGGAGATCGTCCCCACCGATCCACACGCCACGCGGCGCAACGACGTCTCGGACGCCGAAGCGGTCGTGCGCTTGCTCACCCGCGTGTAGCGCGCACTCCCATACACCCACGCACCCCGCCGAGAGGGGTCACGAGCCGCGCAGCACCCGCTGAAACGCGCTCGCGGCGCGCTCGACGTCCTCGTCGCCGATTCCGCGATGCAGCACCGCGCGCAACCGAACGTCGTTGACCCGGTTCACGTGAACGCCTTCATCGCGAAGGCGCGACACCACCCGAGCGATGGATCCATCGGCCCTCTCCGCGCGCACCAGCACGATGTTCGTGGCCGGCGGGATCACGTGGAAGCCCGGAGCGCCCGCCGCCGCGATGCCCTCCGCGAGCCGCCGCGCCCGCGCATGATCGTCGGCCAGGCGCGCGACCATCTCGTCGATGGCCAGCCGGCATGCGGCCGCGAGGATCCCCGCCTGCCGCATGCCCCCGCCCAGCATTTTTCGCGCGCGGCGCGCCTGGTGGATGAACGCCTTGGTGCCCAGGAGCATCGAGCCCACCGGCGCGCTCAGCCCTTTGGAAAAGCAGATTTGCACGCTGTCCGCGTCCTCCACCAGTGATCGCGCGCTCACGCCGAGCGCGACCTGCGCATTGAAAAGGCGCGCGCCATCGATGTGGAGCGGCACCCCGCGCGCATGCGCCTCCCGCGCGACCCGCCCCACGTACGCGGCATCGAGCACGGTGCCCCCGCAGCGATTGTGCGTATTTTCCAGGGCAACGAGGCCGGCAGGCGCCACGTGCGCATCGTCGGGGCTCTCGAGCGCGTCGGCGAGCTCTCCCGCATCGAGGCCTCCGTCCGCCGTATTGCGGATGGAGTGGAGCACCAAGCCGCCCAGCACCGATGCGCCACCCGCCTCGGAGCAAAAGATATGGCTCTCGTTCCCTACGATGACCCGGCTGCCCCGCGCACAATGCGCGAGCATGGCGCACAGGTTTCCCATCGTTCCGCTGGGCACCAGCAGGCCCGCTTCCTTGCCGAGGAGCCGGGCGACGTGCTGCTCCAGGTCCTCGACGGTGGGATCCTCGCCGTAGACGTCATCGCCCAGCTCCGCGCGTGAAATCGCCTCGCGCATGGCCGAGGTGGGGAGTGTCACCGTATCGCTTCGAAGATCGATCATGGAGGGTTCCTCGGTGCTTTCGTAGCAGCTCGTCTGCTCATTCGCCGGCGATTTGTTTTCGCCCCGCCTGCGCGCAACCACGCGACCACTCAACCAGGCAAATCACGCGAGACACCCAAAACAGGCAAAACGCACGATGCGCATCGCGGCCGCGCGCTGTTCGAAACCAAACATGAGCTCACGTTCGAGCATGGGCACCCTTGGTCGCAGTTTCGCTCTGTCCGGTCGGATCATAGCACCTTTTGGTTTCCTTCGCGGCGATATCGGTTATGTGTTGTCATCGACTTCGAGCGACATCGAAGATCGACGGCATCCGTAGGATGCGCGACTGAATCGAAACACCGCAGAAGGGATTCGACCCTCGGAAAGGATGACCCCCATGTGGCCCGATCGACGCCTTCTCGATCTCGTCGGAATCGAACATCCGATTATCCAAGCACCCATGGTCGGCCCCAAAGCCGATCTCGCGGCCTCTGTCTCCCTGGGCGGCGGGCTCGGATCGCTGGCCTGCGCCACCCTCGGCCCCGACGACGTGCGCAAAGAAGCGGGCCTCATTCGCCAGCGAACCCAAGGACCGTTCAATCTCAACTTCTTCTGCCATACGCCGCCGGTCCCCGACGCGCAGCGCGAAGGCGTCTGGAAGGCGCGGCTCGCGCCCTATTATGCCGAGATGGGGCTCGATCCCAATGAGCCCGTGCGCATGGCCAATCGCACCCCGTTCGATGCGACCATGTGCGATGCCGTCGTGGCGTTGCGGCCCAAGGTGGTGAGCTTTCATTTCGGTCTGCCGGAGCCCGCGCTCGTCGCGCGGGTCAAAGACGCGGGCTGCCTCGTCTTCTCGTCGGCCACCACCGCCGAGGAGGCGCGCTGGCTGGAGGCGCATGGCGCCGACGCCATCATCGCGCAAGGCGCCGAGGCAGGCGGGCACCGCGGCATGTTCCTCACCACCGACGTGGCCTCCCAAGCCGGCACCTTTGCGCTGGTGCCGCAGGTCGCCGATGCGGTTCGCGTCCCGGTCATCGCCGCCGGCGGCATCGGAGATGCACGCGGCATCGTCGCGGCGCTTGCGTTGGGGGCCTGCGCCGTGCAGATGGGAACGGCATATCTCTTTTGCCCCGAGTCCAATGTATCGGCCGTGCACCGTGCTGCGCTGAAGTCTGCGCGCGACGACACCACGGCCTTGACCAACGTGTTCACCGGCCGGCCGGCGCGCGGCGTGTTGAACCGCGCCGTGCGCGAGCTCGGCCCCATCGCGGCGGATGCGCCCGCGTTCCCGTTGGCTGCGACCGCTCTCCAGCCGCTGCGCACCCACGCCGAAGGCCGCGGATCGGGCGACTTCTCGCCGCTCTGGTCCGGGCAAGCCGCGAGCCTCGGCCGCGAATTGGGCGCGACGGAGCTCACGCGCTCGCTCGCAGCCCGCGCGCTCGAACACGCCTTTCTCGCCCGCTAGGATTGGCATGATTCGCGATCCTCACCCGGAAATCCGAGCCGATAGGCGGCTCCCCATCGGCCACCACCTGGACGATCTCGTCCAATGGGTGCTCGCGCACGCCTGCAATATCCTCGTCACATACCGTTTGCGCGGCACGGACGGCCGGCTGAACGAGATATTAAATTGGAAGGCGCCCGAGGGGTCGGGCGATAAGCACGACACATTCGACGGAGGCAGCCTCTCGCGCATGGACGCTCGGCGGATCGAGGCCGATGGATACCAGCCGGCGGTCGATATCGTCCCAATCCAAGCTTCGGATAAACCCCGCGTGCTCGCGGTGTTGCAGGCGAAGCTTGCGTCATTGCATAGAACGTACGCCTGCAGGGCTGTCGAAGATCGCGACAGCGAGCTGCGCCTGGTGATCCCCGAAGCGCTCCGCGTCGGGCATGCCGCGCATTTCGCCCCAGTTACGTCGGCGTTTCTGCGGTTCTTGCTCGATCGCCGGGCCATCCCAAGGTGGGTGGCCCAATAGGCTGGCGAAATGGGACCTCGCGACGGCGAGGACGGAGACGAGCGGGGCGAATCCCGTGTAAGCGGTTGCTCGGATAGCCGTCTCGAAATTCGACAGCTGGCAGGTGCCGGCAGCAACTCGACGGTGGCCCCGTAACGAGATAACGCAATTCGATATTCGTGCGGACTGGACTGCAGCATAAGGCACGGCTGTATACACGCGTCAGATGGCTAATATCGGGGTGAATGTTGTTTTGACATCCATCTATACTGACCAGAATTTTCCCGACCCAAATGGCTACTTTGTCACGGGTTTAGGACTTGGCGCCCTCCATCCAGGCGTGTATGCGTACTCGCTACAACCATGAAAGAAATTTTTCATCTCATTGGCGCCGAGTCCAAGAAATTGGCTCAAAATCCCCTATTTACCGACTGGCTGAGGAACGGGAGCATACCGCCTCAGGACAAGCTGGTTTTTACGCCCATGGCGCTCGACTTTATAATGGGATTTCGTGATTTCAATAAATATTACATCACGTATCCCGACCCGAAGAACGAGCTGGAGCTCGCAATCAACGCGCACGCGCGCGAGGACCAAATGCACTCCGCGCTGCTTCTGCGCGATTGGGTGTCGCTCGGTCTGGACGCGCGCTTCTCGTGGGCGCCGCGCGATCTCTATTGGTGGCTGACGTGCGAACAAACCGCGGGGGCGCGCCGGGTCGATTTCGAGCTCGTGTCGATGGTGTATCACAACCCCGATCCGCTCCTTCGCTTCGCCATCGTGGAGTCCATGGAGGCGGCGGGGACGGTCTTCTTCACGCGGACCGTCCCGGTCGTCGAGCGCCTCGGCCCCGACGAGGCGTTTCCTTATTTCGGCAAATACCACCTGGCGCGGGAGACGGGGCACCTGCAGAACGGCGACGAGCGCCCGTTTCGAAGGGCGGAGCTCTCGCCCGCGCAGCGTGAGAAGGCCAAGGCGCTGGTCACGCGGGTGTTCGAGATCTTCCAGTACCATTTCACGAGCTGGGCGAAGTTCGCGCGCGCAATCTACGAGAAGACCTTTTGGTACGACGCGCAGGTGCAGGGGAGGGCGAGCGCCGTCCTCCGCCAGGAGCGGCCCCGGGACCCGAGCGCGGTCATGGCGCTCGATTATCCCTCGCGTCCGACCGAGGAGGGGCACCTGCTCAAGGTGCTCCGCCAGCGCGCCTTCGACGATCTGTGGCAGACGCCCGCGTACCAATGGATGCGCGAGGTATGGCCCGGCGACTTCCGGCGCATGACGCGCTACTTCCTCCTGCAGTGGATAGTCGATAATTGGGCGTGCGCCGACTACTTCAGATTCGATACAACATACATCGACGCAAAATCCCCAGTGGAGCGAGGGCTCAACCGGTTGAGCACCCTCTTCGAATCGGAGATGAAATGCCGTTACGTGGAGTGGGAGGCGCTCCAGATGGACGAGTACACGCGGTGGAGCGCCGTGGAGGCCCTGCGCCATTTCTGGCTCGACGAGCGGGTGGAGGAGCACCGCGCCGTCTTCGCCGATCTTCGCAAGCTCACCTTCCGCTACCCCGAGCCGCTCTATCGATACTGGATCATGAAATGCTTCATCCGCTTCGGCGACGCCATGATCCACTCGCTGGGCGCGGCGATGCGCCGCTCGGGTGAAAAAGAGGAGACGTTCGTCATGTTCGCGGGCAAGCCCGAGCGCATGCACCCCGATCTTCCGCCCGATCCCGAGGCCGACGAGGCCATCGCCAACCTCGAACGGCAGCCGCTCACCCCGGAGGAGATCCGAACGATTCAGGACATCATCGCGGCCACGCACCAACAAGAGGCGTCGCGCTCGGCGATCACATGGAAGATCATTTGTGAAAAGCGGTACGAAGTGTTCGATCGGCGTTGGGCCCAGCGGTCCGGGGTCGCGCGGCCGCTCGACGGGACGCTCTCGGGGGCGCTCGAGTTCCTCCGGTTGTGATAGCTCCGATTTCTCCACGCGGAGCTTTACTGGCGCCTCCTCTGGCCCCAAGACTCGGAGTCCACGGCACGAGGTGACCCATGAAAGCTTCGGTTTATTATGAAAACGGTGGTCCGGAAGTTTTCCGTTACGAGGATGTCCCCGATCCGGCCTGCCCGCCCGACGGCATCGTCATCGACGTCGAGGTGATCAGCGTGGAGGGTGGGGACATGATCAACCGCTCCCGTGTACCGTTGCTCTCGCGCCCGCACATCGTCGGCTATCAATGCGCCGGCACTGTTCGCGAGGTGGGCCCCCAGGTGAAGAACTTCCGCGTTGGCGATCGCGTCGTATCCGTCGTGCCGAACGGCGCGTATGCGGAGCGCGTGGCCGCCAGCGCGGCGCGGACGTGGGCCGTCCCGGCCGGCGCCGATCTCGTTCCCATCGCCAGCGTCCCCGTCGCCTTCGGCACGGCGCACGTGGCGCTCTTTGCGCTCGGCAACCTCGCCAAGGGCGAAAAGGTGCTCGTGCACGCTGGCGCCGGCGGCGTCGGCCTCGCCGCGATTCAACTCGCGAAAGAGGCCGGCGCCGAGGTGCTGACCACCGCGTCCAGCGACGACAAGCTCGCGCGGCTGCGCGAGTTCGGCGCCGCACACGGCATCAACTACAAAACATCGTCGCTGCAGGACGCCGTCGCCAAGGCGGTGGGGCCCCGAGGGGTCAATCTGGTCCTCGACTCGGTGGGCGGGAAGAACCTGCAGGACAGCGTGGGATGCCTGGCCTACCGCGGCCGCATCGTCAGCTTGGGGCGCGCGGGGCGCGATCCGACGCTCTTCGATCCGTACCCGTTGTGGGCCAAGAATGGTTCGCTCATCGGCCTCTATCTCTTGTCGTCGTTGGACCACGAGCATGCGCAGACGCATCGCGCCATCGCCGAGTGCATCGAGCGCGTGGCCCGCGGGGAGCTGCGCGTGGTGATCGACAAGCAGTTCGCGCTCGCGGACGCCGCCAAGGCGCACACCTATGTCGAGCAGCGCCAAGCGTTCGGTCGCGTGGTGTTGCACACACGCGGCTGAGCAAAGCGGCGCCACTCTCACGTAGAGTGGGGCGATGGATCGCCCCTCGCCGAAGCTTTGGTTGCCGACCGTCGCGATGATGCTGGTGTCGATCGTCAGCTACATCGATCGCAACACCTTGGCGATTCTGTCACCGACCATCCTTCGCGAGACGAACCTCAGCGCCGAGCAATACGGCTGGATCATCTCCGCATTTTCGTTCGCGTACATGGCCGGCAACCCCTTTTGGGGGCATGTGCTCGACCGGATCGGTGTGCGCGTGGGGATGACCATCGCCGTCGCCGTGTGGACGGCCGCGTCCACCTCCCACGCGTTCGCCTCCGGGCTCCTCACGTTTGCCGCTGCACGCGCGGTGCTCGGCTTCGGCGAAGGAGCCACCTTTCCGGGCGCGCTCCGCACGGTCACGCAAACCTTGCCCGACCGATTGCGCGCGCGCGGCATCGCGGTGTCCTACAGCGGCGGATCGCTCGGCGCCGTCCTGACCCCCATTCTCATCACGCCCGTCGCCATCGCCATCGGCTGGCGCGTGGCATTTCTCTGCACGGGCGCGCTGGGCATCGCGTGGCTCGTACTTTGGACGGTCATCAGCCGCGCGCCGAGCGTGCGCAGCCGCCCGACCCCGCCGGACGTGGTGCGCCCGAGCACGCGCGATCTTCGCCTCTGGGCCTTCGTCGCGGGGTACGCGTTCGGCGGCGTCCCCATTGGGTTCGTGACGTATGCGGCGCCCATCTATTTGAGCCGCGCGCTGCACCTCGACCAAGCCACGCTCGGCCATGTGCTCTGGATACCGCCGCTCGGCTGGGAAGTCGGTTATTTCTTCTGGGGATATTACATCGATCGCACCCGCAAATCGGCGCGCAAGGACTTCGTTCCCTTCTTCGCCATGCTGGCGCTCCTGGGGCTGCCGCTGGCCGCGATCCCGATGCTCCACGACGCGGGCTTGGTCCTGGCAGGGCTCTTCTTCGCGATGTTCATCGCGGCCGGCTTCGTGGTCGGCACCTTGTCGTATGGCACCGCGACATTCACCACCGCACACGCGGCATACATCGCGGGCATGGGTGTGGGGGGATGGTCCGCGCTGATTGCGCTCATCATGCCGGTGTTCGGCCGGCTCTTCGATCAGCGTGCTTTCTCCGCGGCGTTTGCGATCGCGGCCATCGCGCCCGTCATCGGCGTCACCATCTTCGTCGCCGCCTCGCGCGAAGCCCGGATCGCGCGCGCACCAAGCGATTGATGCAAATTTCCAGGATTGGTTCCACGAGTGCATCTATGATGAATTCCCGCATTGACACCGGTGGAATTGGAGGTAATTTGTTAGGAAAGTTTCCTAACATAGTCGGAGGGAGTTCCCATGCGAATCCGATGGGTGCAGAACGCATCTCGACGAAGTCTCCTCGTCGCGTCGGCGCTGATGTTGGCCGTCACGGCCACCGCGTGTGCCAGCAGCAGCGAGCCCGCAGACGAAGAATCGCCGTACGATACCGCGGAGGGGGCTGTCGCATCCGGCGGCGATCTGGAAGACCCGCACACGAAAGACATCGCGATGCAAATCGTGGCGAGCGCGGAGAACTCCACGCTCGATTGGAAGTCCCGATACAAATACATCGAGGACATCAAGGACAAACGCGGCTACACCGGCGGCATCATCGGATTCTGCTCCGGAACCGGCGATATGCTGGAGCTGGTCGAATATTACAAGAAGATCAAGCCGGGTAACATTCTGGAGAAATACCTGCCCGCGCTGCGCAAGGTGAACGGCACGCCCTCGCACGAGGGGTTGGATCCCAACTACACGAAGGACTGGGAGAAGGCCGCCAAGGACACGTCCTTCCAAAAGGCGCAGAACGACGAGCGCGATCGCGTGTATTTCAACCCGGCCGTTCGCCAGGCCAAGAAAGACGGTCTGGGCGCGCTGGGGCAATTCGCCTACTTCGACGCCATCGTCATGCACGGGCCCGGGAGCAGCTCGACCAGCTTCGGGGGGATCCGCTCGGCGGCCCTGAAGAAGGCCAAAACACCCGCGCAAGGCGGCGACGAGGTGGCCTACCTCAATGCGTTCTTCGACGCGCGCGTCAAGGCCATGAAGAGCGAGCCGGCGCACCGCGACACCAGCCGCATCGACACCGAGCAGCGCGTCTTCCTCAAGAATGGGAATTTGGATCTCCATCCGCCGCTCGCGTGGACGGTGTACGGAGATTCGTATCGAATCGATAAATAGTCCGCGGCGCGGGGCGCTCGGATGTGACTGGGTGTCCCGCGCGTGGACGGTGTACGGAGATTCGTATCGAATCGATAAATAGTCCGCGGCGCGGGGCGCTCGGATGTGATGGGTGTCCCGCGCGTGTGGGGAGTACGGAGATTCGTATCGAATCGATAGTTAGAACGCGCCGGCTGCGTGCGGGCGCTCGGAGCGGGTGTCCCGCGTGTGTCGGGGATGATGTGCGAGGCCTCGACGCGTGGAGGCGGTACGCCGTTCGTGGGGGCGCTCGGAGCGGGTGTCCCGCGGAGTGACTAATTGATTTTGACGTTCGTTTTGCAGCCGTAGGCAATCGTGATTTGACCCGAGCGGTCGTTGCGGATGGTATTGCAGGTCGCGTTGCAGAGGTCGATCTTCTTCGGCGCCGAGCGGTTGTCGTAGTGCCAGCCCAATCCCTGGTCGCACTTTTCGCTGTAGTTCAGCGTCTTGGGCTGTCCGCCGGTGGGCGTGTAGACGACGTTGACGGCGTCCAAGTCGAGCTGCTTCCCGTCGGTGGGGGCGGGGATCCCGAACGAGCACGAGATGATTTGCCCGCGGACTTTGTTGAGCGCCGCCACCAGATCTTGCGTCGTCTTGGCCGGATCGTTGGTGTCCACGTGAATGCCTTGCCCGGTGCCGCCGGCTTTGGCGATCACGTCGATGGCGCCGCCCGCCGCCGCCTGCGGCCCCACGCCGATGACGTACGTTGGAATCGAGGGCGTGTCGCGGAAGCCCGCCGCGGCCAGGGCGCTCACCCCGTCGACCGTGCTGCTGCAGCTATTGGGCTCCCCATCGGTCACGAGCAGAACGGCCGTCGCCTCCATGGGCCGCGCGCGCGCCGCGCTCTTCGCGTAGTTGATGGCGCCCCGCAGCGCAGGATCGGTCGGCGTTCCGCCCAGCGGGCCGTGCCGATCGATCGAGCGCACCAGGTCCGCGCTCGGAAGACCCGTGAGGGCGACGTCCGGCGTCGAGTAGAAATAGTCCCAGCAAACGGGCTGCCCGCTGCCATCGTTCAACGGAAAGTACTGGAGCGACGCGTTCATGCCCGCCGACGCCGGATCCGAGTAGAACGCCTTCATGCCCGCGGTGACCGGATCCCAGCGCGTTCGCTTGTTGTTCCCGGCCGGCGTCCCGTCATCGCCCATGCTCCCCGATTGATCGAACATGGTCACCAGGTTCACCGCGGCGAGCGTGCCCTTGGCCGTCGAGGTGAGACACTTCTTCAAATCGTCCCCCACCGGCGCCGCCTTGTCATCGATCTCGCCGCCGATGCCCGGCTTACCGCCGCCGTTCAGGCCGCCGTTCTGATCGTTGGACAGCGACGAATCGTTCACACCACCGCACCCCGCCGACACGGCGAATGCAATCGACGCCGACGCTGCAACGACGGCCAGACTTCGAAGTCGGTTCATGGGAGTTCTCTCCTCATTTTGAGAAAGATCGAAACGCAGAACTTCTCTGCTGCACAGCGAGGGAGCCGCTTCCTGATCTCATGGCCGCGCCCGCGCAGCTCAGTGCACGCGCCCAAAATCTGCTAGGTGGCTATCGGCCCCCGGCTCACACCCACGTGCAGTCGAAACGGTCGGACGTTATAGATGTATGATGCATCGAGAGCCGGCTGGGCGCGCTTCGCGGCGCGAAAAGCGGCATCGCGGACCCGTGTCGGTCCGTGCGCTCCAAAGTGGGACGAGCCCGGCGCCATCGAGCGACGATCCCTTCGCCGGCGGCTCTTTTCAGGATCGAGCGACCTTCGATGAATCGACGAAGCGTCGTTTCATTTCGAATTCGTGAAGCTCGTTTCATAACCCCGCGCGCGAGCCTGCACTCAGGAGGGTAATCGATCCGGCCTGGTTCCGCGGAGTGGTGTTGCAGCCGTGCGAGGTGGTCGCGCGAGCCGCTGCGAGCGCGCTTGCGGAGCCATGGCCATTGACGAAGTCGTGATTGCAATCGATGCAATCCATTCTCGCGCGCTGCCGCGTGCGATGAAGGAGTGGTGCACATGAAACGAGCAGTCGTGATGGTGGCCGCGTTGCTTTCGGCCGCGGGGTGCAGCGCCCAAACGCAAGGCGCGGTCGACGAGACGGAGCGAGAGAGCAGCGCGATCATCGGCGGGGTCGAGGACCGCGGAGATCCTGCGGTGGTCTTCCTCCAAATGAAGACCCCCGACGGAAAGTCGTATGGCTGCACGGGCGAAGTGATCGCGCCGACGGTGGTGCTCACCGCCGCCCACTGCATCGACACCGCCACCTTGGGCGAGGGTACCGTGTACACGATCATCCCAGGCCCCAAGGCCCAGGATACGGCGGCGTCCGAGCACCTCGCGGTCAAAGAGGTTCACCCGCACCCCCAATACGATGGATCGAAGCCGGCGGACCAACCGTACGACATCGGCGTGGCGATCCTCGAGGAGGCGACCGCGATCTCCCCATTGCCGTTCAACCGCGCCGCGCTCACGTCGAGCGACGAAGGAAAGGACGTACGCCTGGTGGGTTATGGCTGGGACGACGGCTGGACGCGGAGCGGCGGCGGGGTCAAACGCGAGGTGACCGTCCCTCTGCGCAAGGTGACCGAATCGGTCATCGAGACCGGCACCCGGACCAAGAAGTCGTGCCACGGCGACTCTGGCGGCCCTGCGTTCCTGAAGGTCGACGGCAAGGAGACCATCGTGGGCGTCACGTCGTACGGGCAGGACAGCATCTTCCAAGCGTGCGTCTCGTATGGCTACTACACGCGCGTGGATCTCTATACTGACTTCATCGACGGCTATTTGAAGTAGCGCCTTCTCGGCGCGCGCGCATCAAGCGTCGCTGCAAGCGCGAAGGCGGGTCGCGAACCACCGTCTCTCGTCGGGGGTGCGGGCCTTCGCGCACGCTTTTTCGAAGGCGCGCCGCGCCTCCGCGCGACGGTTCATGCGCAACAAGAGCTCGCCCATCGCCGCCGCGTGAAAGGGGTAATCGTCGAGCTGATCGGCGTCATCGATGGCCTCGAGCGCCTCGAGACCGCGCTCCGGGCCCTCCGCTTCCCCCACGGCGATCGCGTGATTGAGCGCGATCACCGGCGAGGGCGCGAGCTGCATGAGCGCTTCGTACAAGGCCACGATGCGGTCCCATCGCGTGTCGGCGCGCGACGACGCGGCGGCGTGCTCGTACGCGATGGCCGCCTCGAGGTGGTAGGCCGTGAGCTCGTCGCCCTCGGCCGCGGACTCGAGCGCGGCGAGCGCCCGCCGGACGAGCGCATGGTCCCAGCGCGCGCGATCTTGGTCCTCGAGCGCCACCAGCTCCCCGTTCGTGTCGCGTCGCGCGGGCAGGCGCGCGCCGGCAAAACACATCAAGGCGAGCAGGGCGAAGGTGGAGGGCTTCTTCGTCGCGTCGCTCGTGGCCAGCAAGGACGTGAGGTGAATGGCCTCGGCACAAAGGTCCTCGCGGACCGATCCTTCGCGGTGCGCACCGTGATAGCCCTCGTTGAAAAGCAAATAGAGCGCGCGATGGACGGCCCCGAGGTGCGCGGCCACGCGGCCCTCGTCGATGCTCGGCAGCGAGCGCGCCTCCGCGAGCTTGGCCTTGCCGCGCTGCAGCCGCTTCTCGACGGCCGCCTCCGAGACGAGAAAGGCCGCGCCGATCTCGCGCGCACCAAAGCCGGAGAGCAGGTGCAAAACCAGCGCGACCTGCACCTCCTCGCCGAGCTGCGCATGGCAGCACGCGAACATCATCCGCAGCTGCTCGTTCTTCACGACCTCGTCGCGAAAGGCTTCTTCGACCGCCGGCACCAGCGCCCACTCGGTCGAAAGCGCCGCGGCGAGGGCCGGCTCGAAGGTGCGCGCCGTCTTCTCGCGCCGGAGCACGTCAATCGCGCGATTCTTGGCCACCGCCGTAAGCCACGCGGCGGGATTCTCCGGGACCCCCGAGATCTTCCACACCTCGAGGGCGCGCAAGATCGCGTCGCTCACGACGTCTTCCACCAGCGGCAGATTGTGCACGCCAAAGACCCGCGCGAGCGCCGATGTCATGCGCCCCGCCTCTCGGCGAAACAGGTTGCCGAGCTCGAGGTCGCTCACGTCGTGTGGCCGGCGATCGCTCACGCGTCGCCGTCGACGGCCGGCACGTTCACGAGGTGGATGGCGCGCACCTCCACCGTGCCGTCCATGTCCAAAATGGGGCATCCCTTCGACAGCTCCAAGGCCTCGTCGAAATCCTTTGCGTGGACCAGCAGATACCCACCGACCAAGTCCTTGGCCTCGGCAAATGGCCCATCGGTGACCGTCTTCGATTTGCCGCGCACGACCTTACCATGGCGTTCGAGGGGATTGCCGGCTCGAACATGGCCGTTGGCGCCGAGCTCCTTCATCCAGGCGAGCCATTTGTGTGTTTGCTTTTGCACCTCGTCGGGCTCGGAGGGTGGATTGCCGCCGCGGTAGAGATAAATGAAGTCGGCCATGGGTCTTCTCGCTTGGTCGTGGTGGATAGGTGTACGCCGTGGATGCCCACACGACGAACGTGGCCTGGCTCTCCGGACAAAAAAAGACGTTGTCGAGCCCGTCACCGGCCGGCATCTACGCGTCCATCGCGAATGTTCGTACCAAGAGCTCGATGAACGCGCGCAATCGTCCGCTCACGAGGCGGCGTGAAGGGTGGACGATCGACACCACCGTATCGCTATTTTCGAGATACCCCACCCGCACGAGCCGGCCGGATGCAAGATCGGCTTCGACCAGCCCACGGGGAAGAAGGGCGGCGCCCGCGCCTGCGAGGGCCGCGTCGCGCATGACGAGCTTGGAGCGCAGAAGGAGAACCGGCGCCGGGATCGCGACGAACCGTCTTCCGCCCTCCACGAGCGGCCACGCGGCGCGGAGGGGAAGCGGCTCGTAAACGATGGTGGGCCACGGCGTCTCTGACGTCGCCCTCGCCTTCGTACGCTGGTTGAGCAGCTTCCTCGGTGCGACGAACACCAGCCGATCGCGCGCGAAACGGCGACAGATCAGGTCCGCGGTGTCGGATGCGTTGATGACGATGGCGGCGTCGAAGCCTTCGCGAACGACGTCGACGGGGCGATCGGCGAATACGACCTCCAAATCGACATCGGGATAGGCGGACCGATACTCGGCCGAGAGCCGTCCCATGAACAGGTGCCCGAAGACATAAGGCACCGCGATTCGAAGCGGGCCGCGGGGATGGGCATCCAAGGAGCGAAGCGTGCGCTCGGCGTCATCCAGCTCGGCGAAAGCACGCGACGCGCGTTCGCACAGCGCGGTGCCCTCGGCCGTGAGCCGAAAGGTCCTCGAGGTGCGCTCCACGAGCCGGACGCCGAGCTCCTCTTCCAGCGCACGCACACGCCTCGAGAGCGTCGACTTCGGCGTGCCGGTCGCCCGACTCGCCGGCGCAAATCCTCCGTGGCGGATGATGGTCATCAAATCCTGCAGCGCGACCAGATGCATCGGCGCATCGTTCCATGAGCGGAACGATGCGTCCACTATTAATGATCTTACCGAGCCGAATGGAACGACATAATCGTAGCCTAGGTGGCCGTCGCATCGCGATCCGACGACGGATTCACAGAGGAGGTCGAGATGATCCTCGAAGGGTTTGCCCTATTGCGAAATGCGCGAAGTTGGCCTGCTCCGCTCGCGGTCGTGCTTCTGTCGGCCGCGTGCAACGATTCTGCAAATGGGGGCTCGCGGGAGCCTCCGACGTCCGACGAGCAGTCGGCCGTGGGCCTTCACGGCTGGCCGTCGGGCGGCCACGACATTCGAAACACGCGCTCGAATCCCGCCGAGCTCCGAATTGGCCCGCACGACGCCCCGTCGTTGGCCGTCACGTGGACGTATGCGACCCAGGGCGACGTATCGGCCACCCCCGCGGTGGTCGACGGCGCCGTGTACTTCCCGGATTGGGGCGGCTTCTTGCACAAAGTCGATGCTCGCACGGGCCGCGCGATTTGGTCGCGGGCGATCTCCGAGTACACGGGCACCCCGGGCGCCATCGCGCGGAGTAGCCCCGCGGTCTCCAATGGGCTCGTTTACATTGGACAGCATCACGGCGGCCTTCTGATGGCCGTGTCGGCCCGCACCGGAGATCTGGTGTGGCGCGCGCGGCTCGACGAGCACCCCGAGGCGAGCCTGACGGCGTCTCCCCTGGTCATGGGCGATACCGTCTTTCAGCCCGTATCCTCTCAGGAGGCAGGCGCCGCCGAAGATCCGAATTACCCGTGCTGCACCTTTCGAGGCAGCATGACCGCGGTCGATGCCGCCACCGGTCGGGTGCGATGGAAGACGTATACCGTCCCGGAGAACGGGGGAGCACGGGGAGGCTACAGCGGCGGTTCCATTTGGGGCGCCCCCGCCATCGACCCGAAGCAGCGGCGCATCTACGTGACCACGGGGAACAACTATACGGTTCCGCGCGCCGTGAAGGATTGCCAGCTCGCGGGCGGCTCGCCGAAGGCGTGCCAATCCCCGGACAACCACGTCGATTCGATCCTCGCGCTGGACATGGACTCCGGCGCCATCGCGTGGAAACAGGGGACCGAGGGGTTCGACGATTGGACCAACGCGTGCCTGCCCGGATTCCCCCCGAACAACTGCCCCATTCACCACGGCCCCGACGCCGATCTCGGCACCGGCGCCCAGCTCTTCACCATTCCCGGTGCGCGCGGCCCGCGGCTGGTGGTGGGCGCCGGACAAAAGAACGGCACGTATTGGGCTTTGGATGCGTGCACCGGGAGGATCGTGTGGAGTGCATCGGTCGCGCCGGGTGGTCCGCTCGGCGGCATCATGTGGGGCGCGGCCACGGCCGATCAGCGCATCTTCATCGCCGCGACCAATTTCGATGGCCGCCCCCACTCGCTGCCGAATGGCACCACCATTACGTCGGGCTCGTACGCCGCGCTCGACGCCGCGACCGGCCGTATCCTCTGGCAGATCGCGGATCCGAGCGGCGGCATGGGGATGGGCGCCGTCTCCACGGCCAACGGCGTCGTGTACGCCGGCTCCACCAGCGGGCACATGTACGCATTCGACGCGCGGACCGGCGCGGTCTTGTTCGATTTCTTGGGCGAGGGGACCTCCAACGCCGGCCCGGCTATTTCGAATGGCACCGTCTATTGGGGAAATGGCTATACGAATATCCCGCTCGGGCTGGGGCCGAGTCGTACCTTTTACGCGTTCTCGGTAATCCGTCCATGACGGCCCGCAAATCATGCGGAGCACGGACGCGGAGAGCGAGCTCGACCACCCTACGAAAGAACGCGACAATTCATTTCATATTAATTTGTAAGACGAAATAATTGCGCAGATCGAATGGATTGGCCATAGCGGAATAAGGATCGCGCGCGATGGACGAGCTCCGCCAACGCGCCAAAACGAGCACGCTCCCGCCCGTCGCGGCGCGATCCATACGTCGTGACGCGCTACGTACATTTTCAAATTACGATTCTGCTCCTAAATATTTGCTGCAACAGCAACTTTCGACTGATTGCGAATCCGACTTTGCGGCGTCGCGCGCGCATGGTAGACCACCGAAGAGCCGCCGACGAACAATGCAGGCTAATCTGCGCATTGGCATGTTTCGTCCTGCGCTCGGCGCAGACGCAATAGCGGTATTTAGATCGACACTCGAGAGAAAGAGACCTGGAGATGAGTCCGACCCATCGAACGACTTGGATGTTTGCGCTCGGGGCCACCATGGCGGTGACCTCGGGTTGCGGCAGCGACAAAGGTGGCCAGAGCAACGAGCCTACCGGCAGCGACCAGAGCGCGCTCTACCGTGCTCCCATCGACACCGATCACCCGTTCGCCGTCGGCGTATGCATCGGTGCGCTCAACACCGATCCGGCAAAGGGAGAAGTCGGCTCGTGCGCGAGGACGGGGCAGAACGTCCGGTGCACGGGGACATTGGTCGCCCCGAATCTCGTCCTCACGGCGAAGCATTGTTTGTACGAGCTCGTCGAGGGGCCGCCCGAGGGCAACCCGCGATGCGAATACCACTTCGGTTCGCTTCGATCGCAGGCCGGCTCTCGAATCACCCTCTCGCACACGGTCCTGAACGATCATCCCGTTTGGGTCGAGACCAGCCGGTTCCTCGCGCCGACCAGTCTGGACTTCTGCAAGGACGATATCGCCTATCTGGTCCTCGAGAAGAACATCGACGGGGTCAAGCTCCCCAAGCTCGATCTGTTCCGCGACATCCACGCCCGTCCGCCGGCCGACGGTAAAGTGACCATCGTGGGCCGCGGGCTTTTCACTCCAACGGACGACGGCAACCTGGAGCGCCGGATCCTCCGCAACATCCCCTATATCTGTGCGGATGCCCCGTGTGACCTCTCCTGGAACAGCGGGCAATCCATTTTCCACGTGGTGGATGGGCAGTTCGCCTTCGGCCAATCCGTCGACTCCGGCGACTCGGGCTCTGGCGTACTTTTGAACGACACGTTCGACTCCGACCCCACGGTGGTCGGCGTGGAATCGAACGGCCTCGAGGATCCCATTGGCGTCCCCTCGCACGGGATCGCCATTGGCTTGCACCGGCATGCCACCTTCCTCCGGCGGGGCGCCTACCTCGCCGCGAACCTCGGCAATTATCCCGTTCCGGGCTGGGCGCGGTAATTCGTGCTAGAGGGGCGTCATGGACGACGTCCTCGATGCGAGCGCGCTGGAGCAGCAACGGCTCCTGCGGAGCGGCCGGATCTCCAGCGAAGAATTGGTGCGTGGATACTTGGAGCGCATCGAGAGGCTCAATCCACGTTTCCAGGCGTTCGTGACGGTATCGCGCCGGCGCGCGCTCGCGGCGGCGCGATGGAAAGACGTGCAGCGGCGTCGCGCCAGAGGAGATCTGCCTCCATTTCACGGCATACCGACCGGAATCAAGGATCTCAACGTCGTTCGCGGCATGGTCACCCGTTGGGGGTCGCGCGCGGTCATGCCGGTATGGCTCCCGATCGACGATTTGACCGTGAGGTCGCTGCGCCGCGCCGGCTTCATCCTACTGGGCAAATTGTCCACGTCCGAATGGGGCGCGATGCCGGTCACCGAGCCGGACATCCATCCGCCCACGCGCAATCCGTGGTCGCCCGACCACTCCGCGGGAGGTTCCAGCGGCGGGTCGGGCGCCGCCCTCGCCGCGGGGATGCTCCCGGTGGCCCAAGGCACCGATGGCGCGGGATCCATCCGCATTCCAGCGGCGTTCTGCCACGTCGTGGGGCTCAAACCGTCGCGCGGCCGCTTGCCCAACTCACTTGGAATGAGCGATCGACGCATTTTACATACGTCGGGACCTATGGCCCACACAGTGGACGACGCGGCCGCCATGTTGGACGTGATGGCCGGTGTTACAATCGGCCGTCCCCATTGGGCGCCGCCGCCGACCCGGCCCTTCGCCGAGCTCGCCCGCGAGCCGTGCAAGCGCCTCCAGATCCGCTATCTGACGCATACACCGCTGGCGTCGACCCACCCCGAGATCGCATCCGCGGTGGAGGAGGCGGCGCGACGCCTCGCCGATCTGGGGCACGCGGTCGAGGAGGGCACGTTGCCCGAAATGTCGCTCGAAGAGGTTCTGCCGCTTTGGCAATATCAGATCGGAACTTGCCCGCTCACCCTTTGGGAAAGGACCCAACCCATCACGCGCTGGCTGGCGCGTGCCGGCCAGGCGCTCCATCCGCGAGACATCCTCGAGCTGCACACCGCGCTCGACGCGCGTTACCTCCCCGTGCTCGAGTCCGTCGATATCTGGCTCTCACCCACGGTTCCGCAACCGGCGCCGCGGATTGGTGCTTTTGGCGGCACCGCCCCGGAAGAGGGTTTTGCCGCCGCGGCGGAGTTGGGTGGATACACGGCAATCTTCAATGTGACCGGACTGCCGGCCATGAGCCTTCCTTTGGGGATCACTCGAGACGGGCGCCCCTTCGGATTGCAGATTTCGAGCCGCATGTTCTCGGAGGGCGTGCTCCTCGCGGTCGCGCGCCAGATCGAAGAGACCATGCCGTGGCGGCACCGGAGAGCGCCCGTTCGCGCGTGACGATCCATTCACTGGCTCGAAACCGTCCGATTCGTAATACGGCATCGAGCCGCGCTCATGGCGCGAATCGAATGCATTTTGGCGTTAATTGCCATGGCGTGGCGCGCCCAGCGAACGCTAATCTCGGTGCGGGCAGCAATGCCGGAGCGTCGTTCGCGGCGCGAGCTCCAATCGACCGCGCGGGCCGCCGCGCGTGACCCATCGAATTTATGGCGATCATGGAAGATTTGGATATTTCGACTTATCGCGTGGTCTCGAATGACGAAGAACAGTATTCCATCTGGCCGGCAGATCGGGACGTGCCTGGCGGTTGGCGCGACGTGGGCGTGATCGGATCGAAAGCCGAATGTCTCTCTCATATCGAAAAGGTCTGGACCGATATGCGGCCTGCGAGCCTTCGTCGGCTCATGAAATCGTGACCGCCCCCTCTTCGAGCCCGCACGAGACACTCGTAGACGTCCTCCGCTTCCGCGCGGAGAAGCAGCCTCGAGACATCGTGTTTCGTTTTCTCGATACCGGCGACGTCGAACAGGCGGCCTCCGAGTGGACGTACTCGGAGCTGGATTTTCGCGCGCGCTCGATCGCCGCGGTCCTGCAGGAGCACGAGAGAGAGCTCGGCGGACATCCCGCTCTGCTCCTGTTCCCGCCAGGTTTGGATTTCATCGCCGGCTTTCTCGGGTGCCTCTACGCAAATGTCATGGCGGTGCCCATGTACCCGCCGGACCCCACGCGCCTCGATCGAACGTTGCCGCGCTTGCGGCAAATCGCGCGAGACAGCGGGGCCCGCGCCGTCCTCACCACCTCGGATCTTCACGCCCTGGCCCCCGCCGTCCTCCCGCAGGTCCCGGAGCTCGCGTCGCTCCCATGGATGGCCGTCGACGCTCCAACGGACCAGGCGGCGCGCGCGTGGCGACGGCCCGCGATCACGGCCGATACGCTCGCGTTCCTGCAATACACCTCGGGATCCACCGGCACGCCCAAGGGCGTCATGTTGAGCCATCGCAACCTGCTCCACAACGAGCGCCTCATCGAGCGCGCGTTCGGGCACAACGCCGCCTCGAGCGTCGTGGGGTGGCTGCCCATGTTTCACGATATGGGCCTCATCGGGAATGTGCTTCAGCCCCTCTATTCGGGTTTTCCTTGCACATTGATGTCCCCGCTGGCCTTTCTGCAGCGGCCGATACGGTGGTTGAAGGCGATATCCACGTATCGCGCGACCACCAGCGGAGGGCCCAACTTCGCCTACGACCTCTGCGCACGAAAAATAACGGACGAGGAGGCCGCGCGGCTCGATCTGAGCTCGTGGACGCTCGCCTACGACGGCGCGGAGCCGGTCCGGGCGGAGACGCTCCGCCGCTTCTCGGAGAAGTTCGCGCGAAGCGGCTTTCGAAGCGAAGCTTTCTATCCCTGCTACGGCCTCGCCGAGGCCACGCTCTTCGTCACGGGTGCGCGCAAGGGCGAGGGCGCGCGGGTGCGGAGCGGCGGCGAGCGGAGGAGCCTCGTGTCCTCGGGCCGGAGCGCGGAGGGGCTGCGCGTGCACGTCGTCGAGCCAGAGACGAAGCAGCTGCTCGAACCCGGACGTGAAGGTGAGATCTGGATATCCGGCGACAGCGTCGCCCGCGGATATTGGGGCCAGCCCGCGGAGACGGAGGCCACCTTCGGCGCCCATCTCGCGAACGGGGAGGGGCCATTTCTCCGCACGGGCGATCTCGGCATCGTCGAAGACGGCGAGCTCTATGTCACCGGGCGGTGGAAGGACCTGATCATCCAGCGCGGCCGCAACCTGTATCCTCAGGATCTCGAGCTCACGGCCGAACAGGCTCATGCCTCGGTGCGGGCCGGGTGCGTGGCGGCGTTTTCGGTGGACCGTGAGGACGACGAGCAGCTGGTGATCGCCGCGGAGATCGAACCTGGACGGGCGAGCGCGGGAGGCGCCGAGGAGGTCGCGACGGCGATTCGAGCGGCCATGGCCGAGGAGTACGGCGCGCGCGTGGGCGTGGTGGTGTTGCTCGAGCCGCGGAGCATTTCGAAGACGTCCAGCGGCAAGATTCAACGGCGAGGCTGCAAGGAGCTGTTCTTGGCCGGGCGCCTCGCGGTGGTGGCGCAATCGGTGGCGCCGGCGCCGGAAGCGCCACGTGCGAATTCGAGAACCGAGCTCGCGGGCGAATCGACCGAGGAGCGCGCCGCACACATCGAAGCATTTCTCCGCTCCGCCATCGCGAAGAGGACCGGGATAGCGCCCGAGAACGTCGCGCGGGAGGCGTTGCTTTCGAGCTTTGGCCTCGATTCCTTGCACATCGTGGATTTGTTTGGCGAGCTGGAAGCGGCTTTTGGTGTTTCGATCCCGATACCGCGGTTGCTGCAGCACCCGACCGTGGCCCATGCCGCAGCCGAGATCGCCCTCGCACGGCCGCACGATCCAACGTCCGGGAGCCCGCTCACGGCCATGGCGCCGCACGAAGGCGAGATCCCGCTGTCATCGGGGCAGGCCCGTCTCTGGTATCTCGAACGATTGATCCCCGGCTCGCCGCTCTACAATGTGCAGTTCGCGCTCAGGATGGTGGGCTCGCTCGACGTAACGCGCCTCACGCGGAGCCTGGACGCGCTCATGGAGCGGCATACGGCGCTTCGAACCGTGATTCGCGAGACCTCCGGCAAGCCACGACAAGTCGTATTGCCCGCGGCACCGGTCACCTTGGCTCGGGTGGATCTCTCGGCCGCGGGGGATGACCGCGAGCAAGCGCTGCGGAGCTGGGCTCGCGACGAGGGGCGAGCACCGTTCGACTTCGCTGGCGGGCCGTATTTTCGTGCCGCATTGGCCACCCTTGGACCGGATGACCATGCGCTCGTCGTCACGCAGCACCACGTGATCACGGACGGATGGTCCATCGGGGTGCTGCTCGAAGAGCTCGGCGCGCTCTACCGCCTCGCCGATCCCGGCGCGCAGGCGTCTTTACTCCCAGCGCCTGCCGTGCCGTATGCCGATTATGCGCGCTGGCAGGTGCAGCGAATACCTTTGCTCGGCGCGGAGCGCGACTTTTGGAAGAAGCGGCTCGCGGGTTTGCCGCGGCTCGATCTGCCCACCGATCGGCCACGCACCCACGAAGCGGCGGTACGGGGTGGAACCGTACCGTTTCGATTGCGCGCTGCGCTGACCGACGCCCTTCGCGAGCTCGGGCGGCGCGACGGCGCGACGCTCTACGCCGTTCTCTTGGCTGGATTCTCGGCGTTGCTCTATCGGTACACCGACCAAATCGACTTTGGCGTCGGCACGGTCACGGCGCAGCGTGAGAATGGGCATACGCGCCGCCTCGTCGGCCTCTTGGCCAATACGTTGGTGGTGCGCTGCGATCTATCGGGCGCGCCCACGTTTCGAGAGCTGGTTCGGCGCACCGGGGAGCGTGTGCGCGAGGCCCTCGCGCATGGGGAGCTTCCTTTCGAGGAGGTGGTGGCGCAGGCCGGTGCGGCCCGAGCGGGGGACGGCAATCCGCTCTTTCAGGTGGGCCTGGTGTTCGAGACATTTCCCGTAGGCACCATCGAGGTCCCGAAGATGCGCTGGGAGTCGATGTTCGATGCTCCGGACGGGGCGGTGGAGGGAACGGCGAAGTTCGAGCTCTCGCTCGCGGTCGCGGAAGGTGCGAAGGGCGATCTATGGGGGACCTTCGAGTACCGCGCCGATCGATTCGATGCGGTCACCATCGAGCGGCTCGCGGGGCACCTCGAGGTCCTCCTCGAGGACGCGGTCGCTTCGCCGGATCGCCGCGTCGCGGACCTGCCGCTGCTCACGGAACCGGAGCGGCAGCAGATCCTCCGAACATGGAACGATACCGCCCGTGCGAGGGGCGAAGCGCTCTCCCTTCATGCGCTCTTCGAGGCGCAGGCGATGCGGACGCCGGATGCGGTCGCCGTGATCTTCGAAGGTGAGCGGATCACGTACCGCGAGCTCGATCGGCGCGCGAATCGATTGGCTTGGCAATTGACGTCGTCGGGGGTCGCCCCGGACGTGCGGGTGGGCATCTTCATGGACCGCTCCATCGAGATGGTCGTCGCCTTGCTCGGTGTTCTCAAGGCGGGTGGCGCGTACGTACCTCTCGATCCGGAGCAGCCCGCGGAGCGATTGGCCTTCATGCTCGAGGACGCCTGCGCGCCGGTCGTCCTTACGCAGTCGCACGTGATGGCGAGGTTGCCGTCGCAAGGGGCGGCCCAGCTCGTGATGGATGCAGGGTGGGGCCATGACCGCGCGGAGGTGCCGCCGCCCTCCGGAGCGACATGCCCCGAGCAGAGCGCCTATGTGATCTATACGTCGGGCTCGACGGGCCGGCCCAAAGGGGTGATCAATTCGCACCGCGGAATCGTCAATCGCATCCATTGGATGCAAGATGCATATCATTTGGACGCCGGCGATCGCGTCCTGCAGAAAACCCCGTTTGGGTTCGATGTCTCGGTTTGGGAGTTCTTCTGGCCGTTGTCGGCCGGTGCGTGCATCGTCATGGCCCGGCCCGGCGGACACGCGGATAGCGCGTACCTGGTTCGAACCATGGCGCAGGAGCGCATCACGACCGCGCATTTCGTCCCGTCGATGCTGCAGATCTTCCTCGAGGAAGAGGGCGTCGAATCGTGTGTGCACTTGAAGCGCATCATCTCGAGCGGCGAGGTGCTCACGGCCACCTTGGCGCAGCGGTGCCTCTCGCGCCTGGAGGTGGAGCTGCACAACCTGTATGGTCCGACCGAGGCGGCCGTCGATGTGAGCTCTTGGGCATGCACGGCGGACGATCGGCACGTCGTCCCCATCGGGCGCCCGATCGACAATATCGAGCTCTATGTGCTCGATCCGCAGGATCGACCCGTCCCGGTGGGGGTGGCGGGGGAGCTCCATATCGCGGGGGTCGGGCTGGCGCGCGGCTATGTGAATCGACCGGAGCTCACGGCGGAGCGGTTCGTTCCCAATCCCTTTGGCCGCGAGCCCGGCGCGCGCATGTATCGAACCGGAGATCGCGTTCGATGGCGGGAAGGCGGCGCATTGGAGTTTTTGGGTCGCACGGATCATCAAGTGAAGATACGCGGCGTTCGAATCGAGGCCGGGGAGATCGAGGCCGTGCTCGCGCAGCATCCGGGGGTGTCGGAGGCGGTGGTCAATCCATTCGTGCATTCATCGGGGGATCGGCGGCTCGCCGCCTACGTGGTCGCCAAGGCGGAGCCCGGCCCGGATGGTGCCGCATTGCGCGCGTTCCTTCGCCAGCGTCTGCCCGAGATCATGGTGCCATCGGCGTTCGTCGCGCTGGCGCGGCTGCCGCTGACACCGAACGGGAAGGTCAATCGCAAGGAGCTGCCGGCTCCCGACCTGCGGCGCGAGGTCGAAGTGGCCCTCGTTCCGCCGCGCAGCGACATCGAGCTTCGAATCGCGGCGATCTGGCGGCGCTTGCTCGGAATCGAGCAGGTTGGAACGAATGACAACTTCTTCGACCTGGGAGGGCACTCGTTGCTCATGGTCCAAGTGCACAGCGAGCTCGCGGCCGCGCACCCTGGGTTGCAGCTCGTCAAGCTGCTCGAGCATCCGACGATTGGCGCGCTGGCGTCTTACTTGAATAAGGACGCGGACGCGGCGCCGATCGTGCAAGTGGCGAAGGGCCGCGCGCAACGTCAGATCGCGGCGTTCCAGCGGCAGCGACGGCGAAGCGGGAAGAAAGGCGAAGGGTCCGAGCCGTGAGCGCCGACGATCCGAGCGCGAGCGATTTCGCGGTGGCCGTCGTGGGAATGGCCGGCCGCTTCCCGGGAGCATCGGACGTCGATGCATTTTGGCGCAATCTGCGGGAGGGGAAGGAGTCGATCACGTTCTTTTCGGATGACGAGCTCCTGGCCCGTGGGGTCCGTCCGGCGACGATGGCGGCGCCGGGCTTCGTCAAAGCGAGCGCGGTCCTCGACGATATCGCGCGGTTCGACGCCGCGTTGTTCGGCTATCCGCCGCGCGAGGCGGAGCTTCTGGATCCGCAGCATCGCATTTTGCTCGAGTGTGGTTGGGCGGCCCTGGAGCACGCCGGATACGACAGCACCCGATACCCTGGATCGATCGGCGTGTTCGCCGGTACGAGCATCAGCTCGTATCTGCTCTTCAATTTGATGACGTATCCGGAGATGGCCTCTTCGGGAGACGAGTTTTCGCTGATGGTGGCCAATGACAAGGATTTTGCCGCCACGCGGCTCGCGTACCATCTGAATTTGCGAGGGCCCGGCGTCGATGTCCAGACGGGGTGCTCCACCTCGCTCGTGGCCGTGCACCTCGCCTGCCAGACGCTGCTTGGATTCCAGTGCGATATGGCGCTCGCGGGGGGCGTCAGCGTGCACGTTCCGCAACGTGCGGGATACCTCCACCAGGAAGGCGGGATCACCTCGCCCGATGGTCATTGCCGCGCGTTCGACGAGCGCGGGCGCGGGACGATCTTCGGCAGCGGCGTGGGGCTGGTGGTGCTCAAGCGGCTGGAGGACGCGCTCGCCGAGCGCGACACGATCTACGCCGTGATCAAGGGCTCGGCGATCAACAACGACGGCGCGGTCAAAGTGGGGTTCACGGCGCCGGGGGTCGCGGGCCAGGCCGAGGTCATCGCGCGCGCGCACGCCATGGCGGGCGTCTCGCCGGACACCATCGGCTATGTGGAGGCCCATGGGACGGCGACGCAGCTCGGCGATCCGGTGGAGGTCGCTGCGCTGACCCAGGCGTTCGCCGCGGGGACTCGGCGGGGGCAGTTCTGTGCGCTCGGATCCGCCAAAACGAACATCGGGCACCTGGACACCGCCGCGGGAATCGCAGGTCTGATCAAGACGATTCAAGCCTTGCGGCACCGAGAGCTGCCTCCGAGTCTGCACTTCGAGCGGCCGAATCCGCAAATCGACTTTGCGTCGAGCCCATTCTACGTGAACACCGCGCTCGCGCCCTGGCCCGAGGGCCCGGCCCCGCGGCGTGCGGGGGTCAGCTCGTTTGGAATCGGTGGGACGAACGCCCATGTCGTGCTGGAGCAGGCGCCTTCGGTGCGAGCGCGCGGGGGCGCGCGCCCTTGGCAGATCCTGCCGCTCTCGGCCAAGACGGAGACGGCCCTCGATGCGCTCACCGCTGCGCTAAGTGCCCACCTGGGCGAGCAATCGGCGCCCTTGCGTGAGCCGCCGGCGCCCTTGCGCGAGCCGGCGGCGCAGGAGCTCGCGGACGTGGCGTTCACCCTTCAACAAGGGCGCAGGGCGCTCGAGCGCCGGCGATTCGTGGTCGCGCGCGACCGCAGCGAGGCCATTCGTGGGTTGAACGATCCCGATGCTCGCAGCACGCTCACCGCGGTGCGGCCGACCCGCACGCCGTCGCTCGCGTTCATGTTCGCGGGCAGCGATGCCGTACATTCGAACATGGGCCGTGGCCTCTACGCGAGCGAACCGGCCTTCCGCCATCACGTCGATCGGTGCTCGGCCATCGTGGAGCGGTTGCTCGGCGTGGATCTTCGGGACCTGATGTATCCTTCGACCTCGGGCGAAGAGGACGCCGCGCGCCGATTGATGCGGCCGTCGCTGGGGCAGTCGGCGCTCTTCGCCGTGCAGTCGGCGACCGCGGAGCTTTGGCGGGCGAGGGGAATTCGGCCCGAGGCCGTGATCGGGCACAGCGTGGGGGAGTACGCTGCGGCGTGGGCCTCCGGGGTCGTTTCTTTGGAGGACGTGGTATCGCTCGTCGTTCGTCGCGGGCAGCTGTTCGAGCATCTGCCGCAGGGCTCCATGCTCGGCGTACCGCTCTCCGAGGACGAGGCGCGCGCCATGGCGGGCGACCGCCTGTGCGTGGCCGCGATCAACGGCCCCGGTCACACCGTGCTCGCCGGCTCGACGGAAGCCGTCGAGGCCATGATGGCCGACCTCGAACGCCGTGAAATCGAATTTCGACATATCCAAGTCAACGTCGCGTTTCATTCGCGGCTCGTCGAACCCGTCCTCGAACGTTTTCACGAGCTCGCGGCGGCGGTTGCCTGGTCGCCGCCTGCCATGCTGTGCGTGTCGACCGTGACCGGGACATGGCTCACCCCCGCCGAGGCCACCGATCCCGCCTATTGGGTGCGGCACCTTCGCAACACCGTACGCTTCGCCGACGGAGTGCAGCTGCTCTTGGAGGACCCGCACCGTCTGCTCCTCGAGGTCGGGCCCGGGCGAACCTTGACGGCGCTGGCCAAGCTCACCGCGCGAGGTCCGCGCGCACGAACGGTGCTGGCCTCGATGCGGCATCCGCTGGACCAGGCCGATGACGAGGAGATCTTCGCACGGGCCACGGGCAAACTGTGGCTCGCGGGGTTCGATCTCGATTGGTCGGCGGTTCATGAAGGCGAATCACCGGGACGGGTGCCGCTGCCCACCTATCCGTTCGAAGGCCGAAAGCATTGGATTGCCCCGCAGGAGCCCTCGCTGGCCCTTCGCCGCACGGGAAGGCCGGACAAACATCCGAACGTGAGCGATTGGTTTTATCAGCCATCGTGGCAGCACCGCCGGCTCGCGCCCCCATCGCGCACCGAGCGCGAGGCGCCTGCGCGGAAATGGATGGTGCTCCTCGACCAACGCGGCCTCGGCGAGCGGCTGGCCGAGCGACTCGCCGCGGCGGGGTGCGTGGTCGTGCGCGCGGAGCATGCGTCCGACATTCAAACGCTTCCGGAGGCCCTCTCCGGCGTGGTGGATCTCCGAGCCGTCGCGCCCGTCGGATCCGACGACTTCGAGGCGGCGCAGCGCGAAGCGGGCGATCGCGTGCGCCTCGCGCGACTGCTCGGAGAGCGGTCGCCCGCCTCGATGCAGCTCGTCGTGGTGGGGCACCGCGCGGTGGGCGTCGGGGGCGGAGATGCCATTGCGCCGGCGCGCGCGGCGGCGATGGCCGTGTGCAACGTCTTGCCTCAGGAGATCGCCGGCCTCGCGTGCCGTTACGTGGATGTCGAGCTCCTCGAAGACGGCCCGGCGCTCGCTCGGCTGGCCGACGCGCTGGCGTGTGAAATCGAATCGGGATCGGAGCCCGTGGTGGCGCTTCGCGCGGGGCATCGTTGGGTGCAGGGATACGTTCCGTTCCCCCTCCCTCGAGACGCCGCCGCGGGGCGATCGCTCCGCCATGGCGGCGTTTATCTGATCACCGGCGGAACGGGCAAGGTCGGGCTGCACGTCGCGCACTACCTCGCGCGCAAGGTCGGGGCAAAGCTGGTGCTCGTCGCGCGACGGCCGCTGCGCGACGCGGTCTCCGCGTTGGAGCTCGCGGGCGCCGAGGTCGTCGTCGAGCGTGCGGACGTCGGTGATGCGACGCAAATGCGCGCGATCGTCGAGGGGACCTTGGCTCGATTCGGTGCGCTGCACGGCGTCGTGCACGCGGCGGGCGTGGCGGGGGAAGCCGCGATTCACCTCGCGTCCGACCTGGAGGCGGCCCATTTCGCGGCCCAATTCCAGGCCAAGGTGCGGGGGACCGAGACGCTCGACCGCGTCCTCTCCGGCCGCGAGCTCGACTTCCGTTTGCTCGTCTCGTCCAACGCCGCCGTGCTCGGAGGTGTGGGGCTCGCCGCGTACGCCGCGGCGAATGCTTATCTCGATGCGTTCGCGATGGCGCGAACGGAGCGGCCCGACGAGCGATGGATCAGCGCGAATTGGGACGCCTGGCCGGCGCCGGAGGGCGAGCGGCTGCTGCAAACGCGGCTCGATCGCTTTGCGATGACCGCGGAGGAGTCCGAGGACGCCCTCGAGCGCGTCCTCGTGGCGGCGCCCCCGGGTCAGATCGTGATCGCGACGGGCGATCTCGATGCGCGGAGGGCCGAATCCGCGCCGTGCGCGGCACCTGGAGCAGCTGCGGAAGAAGGAGCTAGTGCCGGCCCCGACCTCGAGACCGTCTTCGCACCCGCCGGCAATGATCTCGAACGAAGCATCGCGCGCGCTTGGCAGCAGGTGCTCGGCGTCGAGCGAATTGGCGTCGACGACAACTTCTTCGACCTCGGCGGCAATTCGCTGTCGTGGCTCAAGGTCGTCGGACATTTGAAGGAGGAGCTCGGGGTCGACGTCCCGCTGACGTCCGTCTTCGAAGCACCTTCGGTGGCCGCGCTGGCGGTGCTGCTCGGCCGCGCTCACCCCATCTCCGCCACCTACGAAGATAGTCACGCGCGTGGCACGGCGCGCCGCGAGCGCCGCCCGAAAGACCGAGGATCACCATGACGGCGCCTGCAGACGCGCTGGACGTTGCCGTCATCGGAATGGCGGGACGATTCCCAGGCGCGAAGGATGTCGACGAGCTTTGGCAGAACGTTCGCGGCAAAGTCGAATCGATCCGTTCGCTGACCGAAGAGGAGTGTATCGCGGCCGGTGCCGCACCCGAGCAGCTGCGCGATCCTTCGTTCGTCCGCGCGGTCTCCGAGGCCGACGGCATCGAGGAGCTCGACGCCGCGTTCTTCGATATCCCTCCGCGCGAGGCGGAGCTGATGGACCCCCAGCACCGAATGTTCCTCGAGCTGGCCTGGACGGCGCTCGAGCACGCCGGCTATTCGCCACGAGCTTTCCCGGGACGAATCGGCGTTTTTGGCGGCGCGCCGCTCAGTACGTATTTGCTCTTCCACGTCGCCGCCAATCCCCATGCGTCGGCGACGCTCGATCCCCTCCAGGTGAACCTCGCCAATGGCGCGGATTTTTTCGCGACCCGCGTGTCGTACAAACTGGACCTGCGCGGGCCGAGTCACACCGTCCTGAGCGCATGTTCGACGTCGCTCGTCGCCGTGCACGTGGCTTGCCGGAGTCTGCTCGATGGGGAGTGCGATATCGCGCTCGCCGGCGGCGTCTCGATCAACGTGGGCCAGAGGCACGGATACGTTCACGTCAAAGGCGGGATGGCTTCGCCCGATGGCCGCTGTCGCGCATTCGATGCGGGCGCGCAGGGGACCATCTTCGCGAGCGGCGGGGGGATCGCCGTGCTCAAGCCCCTGCGGGCGGCCATCGCCGACGGCGACTTCGTGCACGCGGTGATCCGAGGATCCGCCGTGAACAACGACGGCGCGCGAAAAGCCGGATACACGGCGCCGAGCGCCGACGGTCAAACGAAGGCCATCGTCGAGGCGCTCGCGGCGGCGGGGGTCGACGCGGAGTCGATCGGTTATGTCGAGGGACATGGCACCGGCACCCCGATGGGCGATCCCATCGAGGTCGAGGCGCTCACCCGCGCCTTTCGTAGGCACACGCAACGCGTGCGCTATTGCGCGCTGGGATCGATCAAAACGAATTTGGGCCACCTCGATGCCGCTGCCGGGATCGCGGGGCTCATCAAGACGGTGCACGCGCTGCGGCACCGGGAGCTACCCCCGAATCTGCACTTCACGCGGGCCAATCCGCAAATGGACCTCGAGGCGAGCCCCTTTTATGTCAGCTCGAACCTCGAACCCTGGGCGCCGGACGCCGCGCCTCGGCGCGCGGGCGTGAGCTCGTTCGGCGTCGGCGGGAGCAACGCGCACGTCGTGCTGGAGGAGGCGCCGCCGCGCAGACCCACCTCGGCCAGCCGCCCGTGGCAAATCCTCGTCGTCTCGGCGCGAACGGACTCGGCCCTCGAGACGGCGACGCAAGGGCTCCTGGCCAACTTGGAGGCCCACCCGGACACCGATTTATCGGATATCGCGTACACGCTCCAGGTCGGCCGGCAGCGCTTTGCCCATCGAAGGTTCGTCCTATGCCGCGATACGGCGGACGCCGTTCGAGCCCTCCGCGAACCGGGCCGTCCGCGCGTGCGGACCTCCGCCGCGGACGACCGCTCCGATCGCGCGGTGGCGTTTCTATTTCCGGATCTGGACGCGGCGCACATTGGAATGGCCGCCGCGGCCTACTGGCACGAATCGCCATTTCGCGTCGATGTGGATTCGTGCGCGGAGCTCCTTCGAGCTCGCGCGAACCTCGATATCCGCGCCGTGCTTTATCCCCCGGCGGAGCGCGCCGGCGAAGCCTCTTCGCAGCTCTTGGAACCTGCGGTGGCCCATACGGCGTTGTTCGTGATCGAGTATGCGCTGGCCCGCCTGTGGATGGCCTGGGGCCTCGAGCCGCGTGCGATGTTGGGATATGGCGTCGGGGAGCTCGTCTGCGCCTGCTTGGCCGGCGTGTTCGATCTCCCAGCGGCCCTCTCGCTCGCGGCCGCGCGCGGGCGGCTGACGCAAAGCATGCCGCCGGGCCGCATGTTGGTGGTGCCGCTCGCGGAAGACGAAGTCGAGCCGTACCTCCGGCGCGAGGTGACCCTGGCGGCCGTCGACGCACCCGCACGATGCGTGCTCGCCGGTCCGCCGCACGGCATCGACGACGTGGAGCAAGCGCTCGCGGCGGACGGGATCCAGACGCGCCGCTTGCCTGCGCAGCGTGCGTTTCATTCGCCCATGATGGCGGCTGCCGCGAAGGAATTCGCCGCCGCGATCCGCGCGGCCAGACCGCGCGTTCCGAAACGGCCCTTCCTGTCCAACGTGACCGGGACGTGGATCACCTCCGCGGAGGCCACCAGTCCGGACTATTGGAGCGATCAGCTCTGCAAACCCGTGCGCTTCGCCGAGGGGCTCGATGCCCTCCTCGCCGGCGAGCGCCTCGCGCTGCTCGAGGTCGGCCCCGGTCGTTCGCTGAGCCGCCTTTCGCAACGTCATCCCAGCGCAGCCCAGCAAACCATCGTGCCCTCGTTGCCGGGCGACGTTTTGCCATCGCGGGGGGCGGGGCCCATGCACACCGCCACTCCCGAGGACGCGGAGCTTCCTTCCGCGCTGGCGCAGCTTTGGCAGGCCGGTGTCCGAGTCGATTGGGCCGCCTATTACCGCGATGAGCGTCGCCAGCGCGTGCCCTTGCCGACATACCCGTTCGAGCGCAAGCGCTTTTGGATCGAACGACCCCGGCCGCACCCGACGCCATCCCTCGAATCCGCGGCCGAGCCGGCACCCGTTCCGGCGGCGCCGAAGCATCCACGGCCTGCGTCGTTGCGAAGCCCGTTCGCGGCCCCCGCCACCGCGCTCGAGCGGCTGCTCACCGAGCAATGGGAGCACGCATTGGGCATTGCGCCCATCGGGGTGTTGGACAACTTCTTCGATCTCGGTGGCGATTCGCTGATCGCGGTTCAATTGAGCGCGCGGCTCGAGAGAGCCATGGGCCGCGAGGTCCCTGCGGTGACCTTCTACGAGGGGCTCACCGTGCGATCGCTGGCGCGCCTGCTCGAAGCGCCCGAGCAGGCCCCCGCGCACGAGCCTCGCGCCGACACGACGACGGCGCAGCATCGGCGGCGCGACGGGTTCGCGCGCCAGCGCGCGCTTCGAGGTTCAGACCATGACGAATGACGTTGGAATCGAGGAGACCGACCGGATGTCCACGACAGCTGCGCGAAATGGATTGGAGCTCGCAATCATCGGCATGGCCGGCCGATTTCCGGGGGCACCGGACGTCGATACGTTCTGGCGCAATCTCCGTGATGGTGTCGAATCGATTGATTTTCTCGGCGACGATCTCGAGCCCAATCTCCTCGAAGGACCGGAGGTCCGGCGCGATCCGAAGTACGTGAGGGCCGCGCCCATCCTCGACGGTGTCGAGCGGTTCGACGCGTCCTTTTTTGGAGTGACCCCCAAAGAGGCGGAGCTCATGGATCCGCAGCAGCGCATTTTTCTCGAGTGCGCATGGGAGGCCCTCGAGCAAGCAGGTTATGCGCCCGGACGTTTTCGAGGCCGCATCGGCGTCTATGGGGGCTCGCGCACCAATACGTATGTTTTCAATCTCTTTTCCAATCCGCGCGCGGTCGGATCACTCGGCGCGTTCGAGGTAGCGCTCGGCAATGATCTCGCGTTCCTGTCGACGCGGGTGTCGCACCGCCTCAATTTGCGCGGTCCCTCGTATTCCCTCCAGACCGCCTGCTCGACGGGGCTCGTCACCGTCCATGTAGCGAGTCAAGCTCTGCTCGCAGGCGAATGCGATATCGCGCTCGCGGGGGCGGTGGCCATCAGCGTGCCTCAGCGTACCGGCTATTTGCACGAGGCCGGCAGCATCATGTCCCCGGACGGCCACTGCCGCGCCTTCGATGCCAAGGCTGGAGGGACCATCTTCGGCAGCGGTGTCGGTCTGGTGGTCCTCAAGCGGTTGGACGATGCGCTCGCCGACGGCGACACCATCCACGCTGTCGTCAAGGGCTCCGCCATGAACAATGACGGCGACCAAAAGGCGAGCTTCACCGCCCCGGGCGTTCCAGGTCAGACGCGGGTCATTCGCGACGCGCTCGCGGTCTCCGAGGTCGATGCGCGGAGCATCACCTATGTCGAGGCGCACGGCTCCGGGACCCCGCTGGGCGATCCCATCGAGGTGAGAGCGTTGACCCGCGCGTTCCGAGCGACCACGAACGACAAGCGCTTTTGCGCGCTGGGCTCGGTGAAGACCAATGTCGGCCACCTCGACGCGGCGGCGGGCATCGCGGGCCTCATCAAAGCCGTCTTCGCGCTTCGGCACCGGCAGATCCCCGCGACCCTCCATTTCGAGACACCCAATCCGCAACTCGATCTCGAGGAGAGTCCGTTCTTCGTCAACGACGTGCTTCGCGATTGGGAATCGGGGCCACACCCGCGGCGCGCGGGCGTGAGCTCGTTCGGCATCGGCGGCACCAACGTGCACGTCATCTTGGAAGAAGCGCCGCCGGAGCCCCCGACGGCCCCGAGCGACGCCGACCCACGTCCGCAGGTGCTCGTGCTCTCCGCCAAGACCGAGACCGCGTTGGAGGCCGCGACGGGCTCGCTCGCCAATGCCATCGAAGCTCGCCCCGATGTCTCGCTCGAAGACATCGCCCATACGCTGCAGGTCGGCCGCGAGATCTGGAGCCACCGGCGCGCGCTCGTAGGCCGCGACCGAGCCCACGCCCTGCGGCTCTTGCGCGGAGAAGAGCCGGAGCGGGTGCACACGGCCTTCGAAGAGGCGCGAAATCGTCCGACGGCATTTCTGTTTCCAGGCACCGGCGCGCAATACGCGGGCATGGCGGCCGGCCTCTACGAGACGGAGCCCGTGTTTCGCGAGGAGCTCCAACGCGTCTCCGCCCTCTTCCAGCGGCACCTCCCGCTCGACCTGCGCGCGCTCCTCTATCCCGGGCCGCAGGTGCAGGCGCGCGACGTGGAGGGTATGGCGATTCAACCCGCCATCTTTGCCGTCGAATACGCGCTTGCGCGCCTTATGTTGTCCTGGGGTATCGAGCCCGATGTCATGCTCGGCCACAGCTTGGGCGAGTACACGGCGGCTTGCCTCGCCGAGGTCCTGTCGCTCGAGGACGCCGTGCGGCTCGTCGCTTTGCGCGCCGAGTGCGTCGAGACCCTGCCCGAGGGCGCGATGCTCTCGGTGGCGCTCCCCGAACGCGAGCTCGCGGCCCTGCTCGGCCCCCTCGCGCTCGCCGCGGTGAATGCGCCAGCGCAATGCGTGGTGTCGGGCCCGCGGGCGGAGGTCGAAGCGCTCCGAACGCAGCTCGGATCGCGGGGCATCGAGCACAGGCTTCTGCAGGTGGACCGCGCGCTGCACTCGCACATGCTCGATCCGATCCTCGAACGATTTCGCGATGGCGCCGCGCGCGTGCGCTTCCAAGCCCCGAAGCGCCGTTACATTTCGAGCGTGACCGGCCACCTCGCGGGCGCGGAGGTCGCGACACCGGAGTTCTGGGTCCAGCACTTGAGGCAGACCGTCCGATTTGCGGACGCCATGCGGGAGCTTCTCGCCGAGCCTGCGCGCGTCCTGCTCGAAATAGGGCCCGGACAAACGCTGACGGCGCTCTCCCGATTGCAAAGCGGGGATGCGCGCCAAGGTGTCGCGCTCGCGTCCACCCGACACCCCAAGGATAAACACGACGACGCCTTCTTTCTACGCACGACCCTGGCCAAGGCATGGCTGGCCGGGATCGACGTGGATTGGAGCGCCGTGCACGGTCGAGAGCGGCGCCGGGTGCCCTTGCCGACGTATCCCTTCGAGCGCGAGCACTTTTGGGTTCCGCCGGGCGAGTTGGGCGGCGGCGAGAGCACGTTATCTTCGGGCAAGCTCTCCAATCTGGCCAAATGGTTCCACGTTGCCTCGTGGCGCCGCACCCCGATGCCACCGCTCGAACCCGGCGCGCTCTCCAGCCCGAGGGGATGGGTCGTGTTCACCGACGGGGGAGCGCTGGGTGCGTCGCTGATCGGGCGCTTGGAACGGGCCGGCCACGAGGTGGTGACGGTGGCCGCAGGTACGTCGTTTTCGGTCCGCGACGATCGGCATTTCACCATCGCGCCGGCGGAGCCCGAGCACTACACCCGCCTCCTTGCCGCGCTTCGGGGGAGGGCCAGCGCGCCTCGCCCGGAGGTGTTCGTCCATCTTTGGAGCCTTACGCCCTCCGGCGACGGTCCGTCCGATCCCGACTCGTTCGCGGCGCTCCAAGCGCGCGGCTATTATAGCCTTTTGCGCCTCGGGCAAGCACTTGCCGCGTCCGGCCAGGGCGAGCGCGTGCAGCTCGAGGTCGTATCGAACGAGCTTCACGATTTCGAAGGGGAAGGCGGGCCGCGGCCCGAAAAAGCGCCGCTGCTCGGGGTGTGCAAGGTCCTGCCCCAGGAGCGGCCGCATACCACCGTTCGTTGCATCGATATCGCATTACCCGCCGGCCACGAAGATGCCAATGCTCTGGCCGAGCAGCTCGTCGCCGAGATCCATTTGCCGTTTTCGGATCTGGTGGTGGCGCATCGAGGGGCTCGTCGCTTCGTGCAGTCCTTTACCTCGCTGCCGCTCGAAGGGGATGTCCCGCCGCGACGCCCGCTCCGCAAAGGCGGTGTTTATCTCATTACGGGCGGCCTCGGCGGCGTCGGTCTTCTCTTGGCCGAATACCTCGCAGAGACCTTCCAAGCGCGGCTGATCCTCCTCGGACGCACGCCGCTTCCCCCGCGCGATGGGTGGAGCAGCTGGCTCGCCACCAAGGGCGAGGAGGATCGCCAGAGCCGGATCCTTCGCCGTCTCTTGGCCATGGAGGAGAAGGGCGCCGAGGTCTCGGTCGCGAGCGTCGACGTAGCGGACGCTCCGAGCTTGCGCGAGGCGATCGACCGCGCCGAAAGCCGCTTTGGTCCGCTGAACGGGGTGCTCCACGCCGCAGGTCTCACCCAAGGTGAATCGGTCTATCGGCCGCTGACCGAGATCGGCGACATCGAATCGGAAGCGCAGTTTCGGCCGAAGGTGCACGGCACCTACGCGCTGGAGAGCGCCCTCGGCGGTCGCCCCGTGGACTTCGTGCTTCTCTTCTCGTCCAGCTCCGCGATTTTGGGCGGCCTCGGCTATGTGGCCTACAGCGCCTCGAACTCGTTCCTCGACGCCTTCGCTGCGCGCGCGAGCCGGCGCGGCGATGCGCGATGGGTGAGCGTGAACTGGGACTCGTGGTCCTCGGAGACGAAGCACTACGCCGTCCGCACCACCATGGATCGATATGCCATGACACGCGACGAGAGCACGGAAGCGTTCCGCCGCCTCGTCACGGCGGGGGTCGATGGTCAAGTCGTCGCGATCACGGGGGACCTCGATGCGCGGCTCGCGCTCTGGATCCGCCAGGGCACGTCCGGCGGCCGAAACGCTCCTACCCCGCAGCATTCGCGCCGAGCGCGCACGACCTTCGTGGCCCCCGAAGGAGAAACGGAGCAGACCATTGCGGCGATATGGCAGGAAACCTTGGGCGGCGCTCCGGTCGGCCGGCACGACGATTTCTTCGATCTCGGCGGACACTCGCTCCTCGCCACGCAGGTGCTGAGCCGCATGCGCGCCGCGTTCGATATCGAGATACCGCTGGTCAAGCTGTTCGAGTCCCCCACGGCCGCAGGGCTCGCCCGCGTGGTCGCCGAGGCGCGCGCGGACGCCGACGCGCACCAAGAGGCCGAACAACGGCTCCTCCGAGAGATCGTGGCGCTGTCCGATGAGGAGATCGATCTCGAGCTGGAGAAGCACCGCATCGAGGAGACTTCGAAATGAGCGACGCGCCCGTCGATCGCAGCAAGCTGACCCCAAAGCAGCGCGCCCTGTTCGAGCTCTTGCGCAAGAGCCAACGTCCGAATCCGGAGCCGCCGCTCTCCACCATCCCGCGACGTGGGAGCGACGTGGAGCGGATCCCCGCGTCGCACGCGCAGCGGCGACTGTGGTTCTTCGACCAGCTCGAGCCGGGCAGCCCCGCGTTCAACATGGCGCGCAGGGTGAGGCTCGTGGGGCGGTTGGATCTCGACGCGCTCGAATATGCATTCAACGCCCTGCTCCGCCGGCACGAAATCCTACGCACCACCTTCGAGGCCGAAGGCGGCGAGCCGCTCCAGCGGATCCATGCGCCTAGCCCGAGGTCACTGCCGCGGGTGGATCTGTCGGCGCTCGCCGCGCCGGAGCGCGCGGCCGAAGCCTCGCGCATGGCGCACGAAGAGGCGAGGAAGCCCTTCGATCTCGAGAAGGGACCGCTGCTTCGATGCACGCTCCTCCGCTTCGGTGAGCACGAGCACGAGCTCCTCGCGACCATGCACCATATCGTGACCGACGGGTGGTCGATGGGCATCTTCGTTCGAGAGCTCGCGACCCACTATCGAGCCGCGCACCTCGGGCGTCCGAGCGCCATCGACGAGCTGCCCATTCAATATGCCGATTACGCTCTCTGGCAGCACCAGCGGCTCACGGAAAAGGCGCTGGAGCGCCCTATGGCGTTTTGGACGGATCTCCTCGACGGAGCACCCGCGGCCCTCGAGCTCCCGACGGATCGCCCGCGACCGCCGGCCCAGACCTACCGCGGAGCGTTGCATCACCTCGAGCTGCCGCCCGATCTCGTGGGCGGATTGCGCGAGCTGGCCCGGCGCGAGGGCGTGACCCTGTTCATGACCATGCTCGCCGCCTTTCAAGTCCTCCTCGGTCGCTATGCTGGCCAGGACGACATCGTGGTGGGCAGCCCGGTGGCCAATCGAAGCCAGGCCGAGCTCGATGGCCTGATTGGCTTCTTCATCAACATGCTTCCGTTGCGGACGAAGTTGAACGGGGACCCGCCATTTCGCGAGCTCCTGCAGCGCGTGAAAGAGATGGCGCTGGGGGCGTACGCGCACCAGGAGTTGCCGTTCGAGCTGCTGATCGGAAAGCTCGGCGCCGCCCGGGATCTCGGTCGTTCGCCGCTCGTGCAGGCCGTGTTCGTGCTTCAGAACGCGCCGAAGGTGCAGCTCGATCTCGGAGACGAGCTGAAGCTCGATTTCGAGGACATCGAAACGGCTACATCGAAGTTCGATCTGACCTTGTATGCCGACGAGACGAAGCACGGATTTCAATGCTCCTTCGAATACGACTCCGATTTGTTCGATGCGGCGAGCATCGAACGGATGGCTCGGAACTTCCGGGTGCTGCTCGAGGGAGCCGTGCAGGATCCGGGCACCCGCATCGGATCGCTGCCGCTCCTCACGGCGGAGGAGGCGCAATGGTTCGACGCGTGGAACGGCCCGCCGCCGATCGATGTGCCGGCGTGCATCCCCGCGCCCTTCGAACGGCAGGTGCAGGCCACGCCCGACGCGATCGCCCTCGTCCACGGACATGAGAGGCTCCGTTACGACGAGCTGAATCGCCGCGCGAATCGCCTCGCGCATCGACTTCGGGCCTTGGGGATCGGACCCGACGTGGTGGTCGGGATCAGCGCCGAGCGATCGCCGCGCCTGATCGTCGGAATCCTCGGGATCCTGAAGGCGGGCGGCGCCTATTTGCCAATCGACCCCAATTACCCGAAGACACGCGTCGCGCATATGTTGAGCCATAGCGGCGTTTCGGTGCTGCTGACGGAACGTCACCTGGTCGAGAAGCTGCCGGAGCACGGCGCTCATTCCATTTATCTCGACGAGGAAGCGCCGCCTGCCGACGAGCACAATCCGGAGCATTTCTCCCACCCGGAGCTCTTGGGTTATGTGATGTACACGTCGGGCTCGACGGGCCGGCCCAAGGGCGTCGCCATGCGAACGGGCGCGCTGTGCAACTTGGTCGCGTGGCAAATCGCGAACTCGGTCGCGCGCGAGGGGACGCGCACCTTGCAGTTTCCGTCGTTTTCGTTCGACGTGTCGTTTCAAGATACCTTCTCGACCCTGAACACCGGGGGCACCTTGGTGCTCTCGTCCGATGAGCAGCGGATGGATGCTTCCCAGCTGCTCGAGCTGCTCGCGGCCGAGCACATCGAACGATTGTTCATCCCCGTGGTCATGCTGCATCAGCTCGCGCGGCGCGCGACGCCCCAAATGTGCGCGCGGCTCTCGCTCCGCGAGATCACCATCGGCGGCGAGGTGCTGCGGGTGAACGACGACGTGCGCGCGTTTCTGCGGAGCATCCCCGGCTGCAGGCTGTTCAATCACTACGGTCCAACGGAGACCCACGTGACGACGTCCTGGAAGGGCCCGGAGCTGGCCGACCACATCCCGGATCTTCCCCCGATCGGGCGGCCGCTGACCCACGTGTCGGCCCACGTTCTCGATCCGAGCTTGCAGCGCGTGCCGCTCGGCGTGCCCGGAGAGGTCTTCCACGGCGGCGTTCAGGTCGCGCGAGGCTACTACCGCGATCCCGCGCTCACGGCCGAGCGATTCATCCCCGATCCCTATGGTCCACCCGGCAGTCGCATGTACCGAACGGGTGATCATGCGCGCTTGCAGGACGGTGAGCTGCGCTTCCTCGGGCGGAAGGATGGGCAGGTCAAGCTCCGCGGGTATCGCATCGAGCTGGGGGAGGTCGAGGCCGCGTTGAGGCGTCAGGCCGGCGTGCGCGAGGCGGTGGTGCTCGCGCGCGAAGATACGCCGGGCGAGAAGCGGCTCGTGGCCTATATCCAGGCGGACGGCGACGCGCCGGCGGCGACCACGTTGCACGATGCCCTCGCGCGCGATCTCCCCGAGTACATGGTGCCCTCGCTCTACGTGAAGATGGAGTCGTGGCCGCTGACGCCGAGCGGGAAATTGCATCGGAAGGGGCTGCCGCCGCCCGACGATGCCGCCCTGCGCGTATCCCGGACGGACGACGCCGCGCGCACGCCGATGGAGCGAGCGGTCGCCGATGCGTTCGCGGCGGTGCTCGGATTGCAGCACGTGGGATTGAACGACAACTTCTTCCTGCTCGGCGGCCACTCGCTGCTCGCGACCCAATTGATTTTGCGGCTCCGAAGCCTCTTGGAGCTGCAAGTGCCGATTCGCGCGATCTTCGAGGCGCCCACGGTGCGCGCGCTGAGCGAGCGGCTCGGCGCGTCGGAGCGAGGGTGGAAGGTCTCGGCGCCGCCCCTTACGCGCGCCCGCGCCGAGCGACGGGAGCACCCGCCGCTCTCGTTCGCGCAGCAGCGGCTTTGGTTTCTCGACCGGCTCGAGCCCTCGAGCACCGCCTATACGATCCCGTTTGCCCTGCGCCTTCATGGCGATCTTCGAGTCGATGCCTTGCGGCTCGCCATCGAGGACATCGTGCGGCGGCACGAGGTGCTGCGGACCACATTTCCCCTGCATGATGGCGCCCCCGTTCAGCGGATCCACGCGCCTTCGCCGTGGGCCCTGCCCGTGATCGACCTGGCGGCGCTCTCGCCTGCGGTGCAGGAGGGAGCCGTCCAGAGGTACGCGGACTCGCTGGCGCGCGAGCCCTTCGAATTGGCGCGAGGTCCGCTCCTTCGGACGAGCTTGTGCCGGCTCGGCGAGGCCGACCATGTCCTCATCGGCGCGATGCACCATATCGTGAGCGACGGATGGTCGATCGCCGTCCTGATCCGCGAGCTCACGGCGCACTACGAAGCGCGGCGGGATGGCCGCGTCGCGCAGCTGCCGGAGCTGCCCGTGCAGGTCGTCGATCATGCGATCTGGCAGCGCGATTGGCTCGAGGGGCGGATCCTCGAGGAGCAATTGGGCTATTGGAAGCACCGGCTCGCCGGTGTGACCCCGCTCGAGCTGCCGACGGATCGCCCGCGATCCGGCTCATCGGATCGCGCGGGGGCCGAGGTCTCCATCGCGATTCCGGGCGCGCTCGCCGACGGGTTGCGCGGTCTCGCGCAGCGCGAGGAGGCGACGATCTTCATGGTGCTGCTCGCCGCGCTCCAATCCTTGCTCGGCCGGTGGTGCGGGCAGACCGATATCGCGGTGGGGACGCCTATCGCGGAGCGGCCGCATGAGGAGCTCGAAGAGCTAATCGGGTTCTTCGTCAATACATTGGTCTTGCGTTCGGACCTCGGCGGCGATCCCACGTTCGCGGAGCTCGTCGCGCAGGTCAAGGAGACGACCTTGGGGGCGTATGCGCACCAGGCGATCCCCTTCGAGAGATTGGTCGAAGCGCTCTCGCCGCCGCGCGATCTCGGCCGCACCCCGCTCTTTCAGGTCATGCTCACCTTGCAAAACGCCCCCGCCGAGACGTTGCGGCTCGCCGGGCTGACGGCCAGGGGCTTCGAGCTCGCGCCCGGGCCTGCCATGTTCGATTTGAGCCTCGATCTCCGCGAGGAGGGGAGCCTCCTTCGAGGATCGTTCCGTTACGCACCTGCGCTCTTCGATCGGATCACGATCGAACGCCTGCGTGAACGTTTCCTCTCGGTGCTGGAGTCGGTGGTGCGCGATCCAGAAGTCCGTGTGTCCAGGCTCCCTCTTTTGACCTCTGGAGAGCAAGCCATCCTCGCGCGCATCAACGACACGGAGCGCGCCCATTCTGGACCGCGCTGCATCCATGAATGCTTCGAGGCGCAGGTCGCACGAACGCCGGAGGCGGACGCCGTCGTATTCGAGGGGCAGCGGCTCTCCTATCGCGCGCTGAACGAACGCGCGAATCAGCTCGCTCACCACCTCCGCGTGCGCGGTGTGGGGCCGGAGATCGTCGTTGGGTTGCTGCTGGAGCGATCGGCGGAGTGGCTGGTGGCCGTAATGGGTATTCTGAAGGCGGGAGGCGCGTACCTGCCGCTCGACCCGAACCATCCTCGGGCGCGGCTCGCCCGGATTCTTCAGATGAGCCGCGCTGGCATCGTGGTGGTGCATTCGCGGCTGCGCGAAAAGCTCGCGGACTGCTCGGTGGAGACGCTCGGCATCGACGAGCTTCCCCCTGCGGAAGGGCTCCAGCCGCTCGACCCAGTCGAGAAGCGCGTGCGCGCAGACCATGCGGCCTATGTCATCTACACCTCGGGATCGACCGGGGCGCCCAAAGGGGTCGTGGTCGAGCATCGCTCGGTCGTCAATCTATGGCAGTCCTACGTACGAATCGTCTCCGAGGTGGGGCGGGGCCCGCTTCGCGTAAGCTTGAATGCGCCCCTCACGTTCGACGCGTCGATCCAGCAGTGGGCTCATCTGTTGAGCGGACATACGATCGTCATCGTGCCCGAGGCCGCCCGGCTCGACCCCCGGCAAATGATGGCGTGGGTGAAGGCGGAGCGACTGGACGCCGTGGACGTGACCCCATCGCAGCTGCGCACCTGGCTCGACGTCGGGCTCGCCGACATCCGGCTTTTGGAGGTGGGCGGCGAGGCCATCGACGAGGAGCTCTGGTCACGTCTTCGCGCCATCCCGAAGATGGTCGCCGTCAACGAGTACGGTCCCACGGAGTGCACGGTCGACACCACGATTTGCGTTATTTCATCCGGCGCACCGTCCGAGGAGGCGACCTCGGAGCGTGCAACATCGGAGGAGGCCACCTCGGAGCGCCCGTCCCTCGGGGAGCCGGTCGACAACACGCAACTGTATGTGCTCGATCGCGGACACGACATCGTACCGCTGGGGGTGGCCGGAGAGCTGTACATCGCCGGCGAAGCGCTGGCGCGCGGCTACCTGAACGACCCCGCGCAAACGGCCGCGCGCTTCGTCCCGAATCCATTCGGCCGACCGGGGAGCCGGATGTATCGAACCGGCGATATCGTGCGGCGCGATAGCGATTCTGTCCTTCGTTACGTCGGTCGCGAGGACGGACAGGTCAAGATCCGTGGCAACCGTATCGAGCTCGGCGAAATCGAGGCCGTGCTCGTCGCCCACCCCCACGTCCGCGAGGCGGTGGTGGTGCAGGCGGACGGTCGCGGCGGCGATGGAGACGCCCGGCTGATCGCGTATTGGCTCCCCACGGGCGAGCCTCCGCCCTCTCCGACCTTGCGCGAGCATGCGTCGCGGGCGCTGCCCGGATACATGGTGCCGGCGGCCTACGTAATGCTCGACCGATGGCCGCTCACGCCAAATGGCAAGTTGGATCGGCGTGCATTGCCGAAACCCGTATACGAGGCGAGCGCCGCGGACGCTCCGCGCTCGTCGCTCGAGCGAGCGCTCATGGACGTATTTGCGGACGTGCTCCAGTTGCCTCGTGTGGGCCTGCACGATGATTTCTTCGCGCTGGGCGGCCACTCGCTGCTGGCGGTGCGCCTCGCGATACGCATCGAAAAGACGTTGGGTCGTTCCGTGTCTTTGTCCCAGGTCATTCACACGCCGACCGTCGCGGGGCTGTCCGCCGCGATGGAGGAAGGCTCCGCCGCCCCGCCCAGCACCATCCTCCCGTTGCGTACGACAGGCGCCCTGCCGCCCCTCTTCTTCGTCCACGCCATCGGCGGCTCGGCGCTGGGATACCAAAGCCTCGCCCGCGCGCTCGGCGACGAGCAGCCCTTTTACGGTCTGCAAGCTGCGGGCATCGATGGCGGCGAGCGCCCCTGCACCACCGTGGAGGACATGGTTCAGCGGTACCTCGAGGCCATACGGAACATCCAGCCGAAAGGACCGTATCGTCTCGGGGGGTGGTCCTTCGGTGGCGTGGTCGCCCGAGAGATGGCGCATCGACTCATCGAGCGCGGCGAACAGGTGGACGCTCTGGTGCTGGTCGACACCTGGGCCCCGACCTTCGCTGGCCGCTCCGACCCGCAAAGTAAGCAGACGCTCCTCCTCGGGCTGGCGAACGAGCTCGGGCTCGAGGTCGATCCCGAACGACTGAAGGCGCTGCACCCCAGCGATCATCTCGCCCATGTCGGTGAGCAGGCGGCCCTTCACGGTCTCTGCTCCGCGGGGGCCGCCGAGTCGTTCATCACGCGGCTGCTCCATGTCCTCGAGGCCCACATCGAGGCGCTGCGCGGCTACGTGCCTCGGATCTATCCAGGGCCCATCACCTTGATCCGCGCCGAAGAGGCCCCCACGGCCGAATCCGCGCGGCGGCTGGCCGAGGATCCGACCTGCGGGTGGGCAGAGTGGTCGGAGCTGCCCATCGAAGTCCACTCCGTAGCCGGAGATCACTACAGCATCGTTCGTCCCCCAAACGTCACCGCACTCGCCGCGACATTGAGCCGTGCCCTACGCAGGCTCGATCGATCGAATTGAACCCCGACACCCACACGATAGTGAGCACCATGAATCAGACCATCGCCACCCAATCATCCGGAACACCCGCCGTCGCGGCCGCGCGCGCCCAACAGACCGAAGACCCGATCGAGGCCCTCGCACGAACGGTCTACACCAGCACGGCGCTCAACAACGATTTTTACGACAAGTGGACGCGAGGGCGCTGCGCCCCAAAACAGATCGCGGTCTTCGCGAGGAACTACGGGGAGGTCGTTCGAGCTTTTCCCGAGATTCTATCGGTGATGATCAGCAACACCCGAAACGTGGAAGCCCGCACCGAATACGCAAAAACGCTCTACTCCGAGATGGGGTATGGTCGGGTGGACAAGGTGCACTCCGTCCTTTTGGACGCTTGGTTCGAGCAGCTGGGAAACAAGCTGGGCGAACCCGAGACCCTCGTATGGGAGAATATGGCCGCGAACGTGGCCGTCCTCCCCGAGACGACCGGCTTCATCGAAGGGCAAAGGCGCCTGTACAGCGCCGACAACGCCACGGGCTCCGGCGCACAATTGGCCCAAGAATGGCAGGCCTACACCATGCTGCGCAAGCTGTACGATGGCGCGACGCAATACAAGGGGCTGTGGGAGCTGGAAGACGAGTTCCACGAGGCCTGCGAATATTTCTATGCGCACATCGGGGCGGCCGAGAAGGAACACAAGCTGGAATCGCTGGCGGGCGCGCAGCAATTCCACGTCGACGGCGAATCGAAGCTCCGAATCGAAAGCGGGTTTCACGAGCACCTTCGACTCTACGGCAATTTCTGGACGGCGGTCGCACGCGCCATGAATTCGATGGAGTGAGGCCAGCCCATGTACGCTTCGCGCAACCCCAGCAACAAACTATACACGAACATCGACGATGTCCTGGCGCGGTTCCCGCAGTCGGCTCGGGAGGGAATGACGGACGGGGCGCTCCATCTCCGCTTCGACGGGCGCGAGCCGTGCCAAATCCTCGTCCAGCGCGGAATTGCGCGTGTCGTTCTCGGCGGCGAGGGATCCGCGCGCGCGACCGTGAACTGTTCGTCCGATGCATTTCTGGAGCTCGTCTCCGATCGGGTCGAGTTTCGAACGCTGATCCAAAGCGGAAAGCTGGCGATCGAGGGTGATCTGCTGTTCGCGTATGGGATCTATTCGCTGCTCTTGAAGTCGAACGAGGAGGCCGCCGAACAGTTCCGCGCGGTCGACACCATGGCGCGCGGCGCACCCCTGCAAGAAGTGCCTCGCGTGCAGCGGCCGACGCGAGAACAGATTTTGGACACCCTCGCGCGCAACACACCGCTGATCGCTACTGGAATGATGCGCGATTGGCGCGCCCTGGCATGGACACCCGAGCGCATCGCCGATGAATATGGGGATACGAGCGTCGTCGTGGAGCAGCAAGTCACGATCCCGATGCGTGAGTTCATCGCGCGAATGAACGAGACCCCTTCGGGCGGCGAGAAGCCAGCCTATGTCAATGGATGTCCTCTCCCCGAGAGCATGTATCCCGACGTTCAGCCGCCGCCTTGGTTTCCCCACCACGAGATCCGGCCCCCGCAGCTCTGGATGGGCGCTCCCGCGGGCGACAGGCCCAGCACCTACCTGCACCGAGACGGAGCCCCCGTCTTTCTCGGACAAGTTTATGGCCGCAAGCGGGTGGTGCTGTTCTGCCCCGACCAAACACCGTACATGTATAGCGCAGCGATTGTCCGCAACAGCGAGCTGATCGATCCCGATCATTTCGATCGCGATCGATACCCGCTTCTCGCGAGAGCATTTCGAACGGAGTGCATCATCGAGCCGGGCGACATTTTGGTGCTGCCCGTGGGCTGGTATCACTGCGTCTGGGCTCTGACACCGAACATCTCGATTGCACACGCATACGGCGAAGATTCGGCGTGGTCGAGGTCATGAACCATACGGACGAACGGGCCCATCACGTGGCCAACGCCATCCCGCGGGACCACGACGCGGAGACTGCGTTTTACGCGCTATGGTTGGACCCGACCCTCACCTACTCGTGCGCATGGTGGGACGACGGCGAGGACGACCTCCACGCCGCTCAGCTCAAGAAGCTCGACTACCACGCCGAGCAGGTGCGCGCGGCGGAGGCCCGAAGGATCCTGGACATTGGATGCGGATGGGGATCTCTCGTACGACGCTTGGTCGAACACCACGGTGTGCCTCACACCGTGGGCCTCACCCGGAGCCCGTCTCAGGCCGACTACGTCGCCTCGTTGGGCGACGCCCGCATCGAGGTTCACCTCGCGGACTGGGCCGACTACGCACCGGAGGAGCCCTTCGACGGAATCGTCTCGGTGGGCGCCTTCGAGCTCTTTGCCCGGTTGGGCGATCCGCGGCCCGCGAGGATCGCCAGCTACCGGCGCTTCTTCGAAAAGTGCCGCGGGTGGCTCGCGCCGGGCAAGACCTTGTCGCTGCAGACCATCGCGTACACCCGGGGGCAACGCGAGCCCACGCCGGGCGATCGCTTCGTCGATGCATTTCCCGTATCCAGGCTGCCCGTTCTGGCGGAGATCGCGGAGGCCTCGGATGGCCTCTTCGAAATCGAGACATTGCGCAACGATCGGCTGCACCACGCGCGGACATTCCGCGCATGGCTCGATCGATTCCGCGCCCGTCGCGCTCGGGCCGTCGCCTTGGTGGGCGAGGCCAGGGCTTTGCGCTTCGAGCATTACTTGGAGCTGCTCGCGCAGTCCTTCCAGCTCGGAACGCTCGCGCTCTACCGCGTCACCCTGCGCCGCCTCGAGCAAAGCCGAGTCCGAGCGGAAGGGTGAGCTCGCTCGCCAGGCGGCGAAGGAAGGCGAAGTCGCCTTCGCTGAATTGCGCGCCATATTCACGCTTCGCGGGCCGTCGCATCCGAATCGCCGTATCGACGAGCCGCGAGCGCATTTCGCACCCCTGTGCGATGTCGAACTTTCTTGAAACGCGATAAACGGTACCCTCGATAGGAAGGCCATTTTCGGATGTCAAACAACGTGTTTCACGGTCGCAATTACTTCGAGCGTATGAAAGAACACTATCCTGCCGAAGTCGTCGGCGACCGCTTGAGCGACGCGGTGCTCACCGAATGGATGCGCTCCTCCGAGTTCGGCGTCGATCCGCCGAATCGATTTCAGCGGCTGACCGAGCGCCCCTTCTCGATGCAGCAGCACGCGTGGCTCGCCTCGCGCGCCGTGCAGGGCGGAGCCCCTTGGCTGCACCGGCTCTCGGCGTCGCGAGCATACAAGGGGCTCCTGAACTTGAAGTCTCCGTTCGACCTGGTGCTCTATTCCAATTTGATTTGGGAGCTCCAGCCGAGAACGATCATCGAGTTCGGGGCGTTTCAAGGTGGGAGCGGCCTGTGGTTCGCCGACCAGCTGACCGCCTCGGATATCGATGGAGAGGTCCACTCGTTCGAAATGTTCGACGCGTGCATCCATCCGAGCGCGTCCCATCCGCGGCTGCGCTTCCATCATGCGGACTTGCGGGATGTGAACCAGCTCGACAAAGAGCTGTTTGCCGCGCTGCCACACCCCTGGCTGGTGGTCGACGATGCTCACGTGAACGTCGCCGGGCTGGCCACGTTCGTGAACGGGTACATGGCGCCGGGCGACTACTACGTGCTCGAAGACATTTTTCTACTTGCCAATTTCGAGATCATCAACCAAGCCGTGTTACTCGCCGAGGGCCTCGGTTTTCTCGTGGACACGAAATACACCGACGCCTTCGGCATGAACGTGACTTGTTCGCCGAACGGCTGGCTCAGGAAGTCGTAGAGCCCCGTGAGCACGTCGATGCTCGTGACCGGCGCCACCCCGCGCCGCTTCGAGCCAAGGCAGGTCGGAGCGTGAAGCTAAGGCAGCTCACGGAGGAACGACAGGACCACCTCTCCCAGGCGCTCGGGTCGTTCGAACGGAAGTCCGTGACCGGCGTTCTCGATTTGCTCGACGCGCAAGCGCGGATGGAGGCCGCGCAGCTCCGTTGCCATCTCGAGCGTGACGACGGGGCTGTCGCCGATCACGAGCAGGGTCGGCACCTCAATCGCGCTCATCACGTCGCGATAGTCGGGATTGGGCGGCGTGAGCACGTCGAAGGCCTCCATGCGGGTCTTCAGCCTGGCCTCGGCCTGAAGCTCGACGATCTCCGGCGCTCGGTGCGGGTGCCGGGCTCGGGCCTGCGCGACGAGATCCGACCTCCGTAGACGGAGAACGCGGCGGTGTTGATCGGCGACGTCGCTCTCGTGCACCTCGCGTTGGCGCTCGGGGCTCAAGAACGTCGGGTCGACCAGGATGACACCGCGCATGTGCCCCGCACCCCGACTCGCCGCCACCGCGGCGGTCATACCGCCCATCGAGTGGCCAAGTAGAACTGGACGAGGGAGCTCCAGGCGGCGGATGAGACCCACGACGTCGCTCGCGAGGTCGTCGTACCGGTACCCATGCGGCGGCGCGCTCGACCCTCCGTGCCCTCGTGCATCGGGCATGACAACGTCGAACTCGCCTTCGAGCGCGCGCGCCAGCGGAGTCCAGCAGGCGCCGCTCCCCATCAATCCATGGAGCAGAACGACGGGAGGTCGGGCACCTCCGGTGCGGAGGTAGTGGATGCGGATGCCGTTCGTTTCGCAGACTTCGCGGATCCAGGTCGTCATTGGAGCGAACCTAGGGTCGGAATGGTTTCTTCCAGGTACGGAATCATCGCTTCCGAGATGGAACGAAGCGTTCCGCTGCGTACTGCACTATTCTCGTGGGATTTCAACGCACCCATTCCATGGCGTGGCCATTGCTCGGTGTGCCGACATGAAGCCACGATCCATCGCGTACTCTTTCGTGCCATTTATTTTGCCCACGGTGCTTATTGCGACCGGCTGCGGCGGCTCGCCGAAGCCGGTGAACACCTCCGGCGCTGCCCCGGTGGAAAATCCAGGGCCCGCCTCCGCTTCGACCCCGCCGAGCCGCGCCGCCCTCATCGACCTCTGCGCAGGAGCCACGACCGTCGATGTGAAGGTCGCGGATATCGAGCCCGACTCGCTCGACGGCAAGGATAGCAAAGAACCATCCTTTCCTTCGCCGCGTAAGGCGAAGGGCAAGACCTATACGATGGCGGACCTCGATGCGCTCGCCAACCGCGCACAATGGGCCGAGCTCCTCGCGCACGTCGAAGACATTCCACCCCTCGAGCGCAAGGCCACGTGGGAACGTCTTTTGGTGAAGGCCGCGACGGAATACGTCGGTTCGCTGTCGTCCAAGAGCGACGCCTACGAGGGCTTTTGGATCGCCGAAGGAATGGTCAAACGTTATCCGGCGCTCCCCAAGTCGAAAGAGTTCATGGCCAAGCGGGCCGATGTCGGCAAGAAGGTGTTCACGGAATGCTTGCAGCAAAGCTACTCCGGCAAAGAATGTATCCAGCGTGCAAAGGACTTCGTCAATGTGGACGGCACCGAGCGTGACGTCGCCCTCGCCATCGGCAAGATCGTTCGCCAAAATCAGTTCCCGTACGTGGCCGTTCCGTTCTTCCAGGCGGCGGTCGCCGGGACGAAGAACAACGCGGCCTGCGCCGACGAAGATCTACGGCTCGCGGTGGTGGCGGGCCTCGCCCTCCCGACCAACTACGAAAATGCTTCCGGTGCGCGCGATGTGAGCGCCAACGCGTGCTGGACCGAGCTGCGTGCGCCGGTCCTCCAGGAATTCAAGGACAATGCGAACGGCTACCTCAAAGACAACGTGTGCTCGGTGCTCAAAGCCAAAGGGGAGTTGAAGCCGTGACCGTCCGTGGCGCGCTCGGCCTGGGGGCGTTGATGCTCGTGCTCTCGTGCGCGGCGAGCCCGGGAGCCGCGACGGCGCTGACCCCATTCCAGAAGGCTCGCCTGCTCGGCCATTACTCGTCCCGCGACGGCCGCAGCGGTTTCGTTCTCGACCGCCTCGCCGAACCGTGGAAGGTGAAGCTGGATGGGGAAACCGAGGCCGCGCCCATGACCGCGCAGCCAGGCGTATACGACACCTTCGAGTACACGACGGCCGATCGGCGCGTATGGCTCCGCGTCGATCGAGAGAGCGGCGATATTCAATTATTTCAAGGCCCGAAACAGCATTACGGTGTGCCCATCGTCCGCGACGACGACGCCTCCACGCTGCGCTGACACTGGGCGGGCGCTGGCGCATTTAGCCGTAGAGACCGACCGCCGCGTCCCGTAATGACGTATCGAGGCGCCAGGCAATTTCGGCCGAGATATATGACATATCGACATCTGAACATCTGCTGAATGCGTCATGGATCAAACTGCGCCAACCACGAATGCCCTTGCCCGGCATTCTCGGATCCGATAGCCAGGCATCAGGCGCGACGCGCCCACGAGACGATGTCCTGTGTCCTCATCGCGCCATCCCATGATTCGCTCGCAGTTTCTTCCACTTGCTTTGGAGTGGATGAAGAGGAATGGCGCGCGGGCCGCGGCGGACGAAGTCCAGTGTACGTTCGCCCTCCCCGAACCGAGCGGTGAGCGGCTGAAGGAGTACACGATATCTGTGCAGAACTTCTCCGCCGCGGTCGAACAGGCTGCGACGCGCGCCAACGATGATTTCCTAGGTATACATGTTGCGCAAGACGTTCCGCGGGGCTCCTTCGGATTGGCGGAGCTCGCGGCGCGCCATTCCCCCGACGTCGGCGCGGCGTTGCGGCGGGCCGCGCAGTACGCGCGTCTGGTGTCGAGGCGGGCTCGCCTGACCCTTCACGAGGGCCACGGCAGCCTGACCCTCGTGCAGAGCAGCCCGGGCGACATGATGCACGAACGAAGACACGCCAACGAGTTCATTTTGGCTGCCATTTTGCGCTTGGTGAGAGAGTCGACCGGGGAACTCATCCGACCAACTCGCATCGAATTTGCCCACGGTGCTCCTTCCGACCCGACGTATCTCGAGCGCTACTTTGGAACGAAGAGCATTCGTTTCGATGCCAACCACAACGCGATCGCCTTCGAAGAGCGAATTGCGCCACTTTCGTTCGTATCGAGCGATCCCGTCGTTTTGCCCTGGCTTGATCATCTCGCGCACATACTTCTCCCTCCGCAGGTGCCGGCGGCGGATCCCGTCCCCGGACTGCGAGACCAGATTCGTCTCGGACTGGACTCTCGATCGCAGTCGATGACATTGCCCGATGTCGCGCGAAGAATGGCCCTCAGCACGCGCACCTTGCAACGGCGACTGGGCGAGGCGGGCACCACGTATCAGGCCGAGCTCGATACCGTCCGGCGCGAGCTCGCGCTCTTTTACGTGCGCGATCCGAGGCGCACGATGTCGAACGTCGCGCGCCTCCTAGGGTTCGACGATGTGCGCAGCTTCGCGCGAGCGTTCCTGAAATGGTACGGGCTCACGCCGAGCAAGTTCCGTCAAACGTCGAAGTCTCGCGTCCCGTAGCTGGCGGCTTTCGCCGTGACGTACGACTGCGCGATGACAGGCGTGGCGGAGCATTTGCCACGCGCGCATGGCGCAAAATGTTCACCACATTGGCGCCCGTTGCCCTGGCCAGCGCGATAACGCTCATCTATCGAATAGGAACCATTCATTGCAGTGCGCCCGCCACTGACGATTGATAGTGCCATATTTGTTCACTTCGACGAAGTGAGCTCGAGTCGCGTCGACATCGGCGGATTGCTTTGCGCACTATCTTCGACATGGATGGCCGGTGACGTGTGCCCAGCGCGAGCACGTACACCATACTTTATTCGATCGCATGAATCGACAAACACAAGGAGTCAATGAATGACCATTTCGAAGAAGGTGCTGTCGTCCGTGAGCGCGGCCGCCGCGATGATCGGTCTTTTCGGTGCAACGCCCTCGGCGTCTGCTCATGACGGCAACGATGGCGCGAGTCGCGGACAGAAACCGCAGACCATCGAAGCTCCCGGCGTCGACGTGATCGCATCGTATCGCGGAGCCTCGATCAACCTGACGAAAGATGGTTGGGGTGATGCACAGGCGTGTGCCGTCTATTCTCCGAACGATGTGCGTTGTTTTACCGCCAGCGAGACGGAGGCTTATTTGGGGGCGGCCGCGTGGGAATGCGCGTACGGCTGGGTGTGCCTCTACGAGCATCGAGACGGTGTGGGCCGCCGGCTGATCTTCAATGACGAGTACTGGCACGACTTGGGCGCCTACAGCTTCCGCAACACCGCATCGTCGTGGAAGAATGCGCAAAATGGGTTCGATGCAGCCCAGCTCAGGGACGGGGGGGATCCCGGTGGTGGAGGCTGGCAGCGGCAGCTCGGCGGTACGATCATCCAAGAGAATCTGGACGGCAATCTCAACGACTCGGCGGACGAAGTTCACGGCTGAGAGGGCGCCTCTTCCGCAGTGAAGCTCACGATCGATTCGATACGGATACGTGAGATTTGCCGAGTGGAAGGCCAGCGTGTGCGAGGGCGATCGGGCCGCAGCTGCCGGATCGCCCTCGTCGCGCGCCGCCCCCTCGCGAGCGCAAGTCGCCATACGCCGAGCCGCTCGTGTGACTTCGAAGATTGGCGATAGCTGATATTATCTCATGTGAACGGCGAGTTTTTGTCGGTTGTTGCGCGCCTATGGCCGTCTTATGGTCCGTGCAGGATGAATTTGATTGTCCGGCACCATGAGGAAGGGAGCGGCGACGATGGCCAAGGAAATACTCTGCGGATTCGGTGTCGATGTCGACGCGGTTTCGGGGTGGTTGGGATCCTATGGCGGGGAGGATTCGCCGGACGACATTTCGCGTGGGTTGTTTGCGGGTGAAGTGGGGGCGCCCCGGCTCCTCCAGCTGTTCGAGCGGCTCGGCATCCGGACCACGTGGTTCATTCCGGGCCACTCGATCGAGACGTTCCCCGAGCAGATGAAGGCGGTGGTCGACGCGGGCCACGAGATTGGTCTACACGGATATAGCCACGAAAACCCCATCGCGATGACGCGCGAGCAGGAAACGGACGTCCTGGACAAGAGCATCGAGCTGGTCACGAAGCTCTCGGGCAAGCGGCCGACGGGTTATGTCGCGCCTTGGTGGGAGTTCTCGAAGGTCACGAACGAGCTGCTTTTGGAGCGGGGTATCAAATACGACCATTCCTTGATGCACGACGACTTCAGGCCCTATTACATGCGCGCCGGGGATAGCTGGACGAAGGTCGACTATTCGAAGAAGGCGGTGGATTGGATGGTGCCGTTGAAGCGCGGTGAGGAGACCGATCTCATCGAGATTCCCGCATCATGGTACCTCGACGATCTACCTCCGATGATGTTCATCAAGAGCTCCCCCAACAGCCATGGGTTCGTGAACCCCCGCGACATCGAGCAAATGTGGCGCGATCAGTTCGACTGGGTTTATCGCGAGATGGACTATGCGGTATTTCCGATGACCATTCATCCGGACGTGTCGGGGAGGCCGCAAGTTCTGTCGATGCTGGCGCGCCTGCACGCCCACATCTGCCATCACGCCGGGGTGCGGTTCGTGACGATGAACGAGATGGCCGACGATTTCGCCAGGCGCTTTCCGCGTAAGAGGTAGCCATCGACCCTCGGACGTCGCGCTGCATAGCCGTGCGAACAGCGACGCCCATCGGCGGTTACGCCCGCGCAGCATGGGCCGTTCTCAGATCCACGTTCAGCTCATCCCGGAGCCTTTCAGCGCGGCAGCGTCGACGCACGGAGTCGACGGCCGACCCGTACCCGTTCGGATGGGGAGGAAGAAAATTCGCCATCGGCTTCGTGAAACCGACGGGGGGAGGCGGCGTATCGTGCTCCATGAGAGTGATCGTCCATTTCATGGTCCTGGCTGCGGCCGCTCTGGGCGTCGCGTGCTCGGACGACGACAAAGGTTCCCCCTTCTCCTCCCAAGGCACGGCGCAGCGACCCGCCACGGGCGGTTCCAGCGTGGATACGTGGCTGCAGTCCGGAGCCTACAAATCGTGGCACTGCGAGCGCGCGGTTCACGAGGCCCGAGCCCCTTCACCCCATGGATACAACCGCATTTGCTCGAACGATGCCATATCTGCGAATGCCACGGGAACGGCCGACTGGCCCGAAGGCGCCGCGGCCGTGAAGGAGCTGTACGACAGCGCCACCAGCACGACCCCGAGCGGATATGCCGTTTATTTGAAGACGAATGCAGACGGTGCGGGCGGCGCCAATTGGTATTGGTACGAGCGGCTTCCGGGAGGTCGGATCGCGGCCGACGGTCTGGGCAGCAGCGGTAGCGCGAAAGACGTTTGCGTTGGGTGCCACGTCGCGGCCGGTGCGGATGCTGCCCATACGCCGTCGCCAGGTGGTCGCGACCAGGTTTATACACCCGTTCCCTGACGTTCCCGGGGACGTGCGACGGCGTCGAGCTTTACTCTTCGTGCGATTGTCTTTTAGGTTTTCGGCGGTGAGCATACCCGCGAACGTGCTCGTGCCCCGGGCATTCGAGGCGCTTCCTTGCGCCCTCAGTTCGCGGGAATGCGGTAAAGCGGCTGCCTCGTCCCTTCGCTCACCGTGTAGTACCCCGAGCCGTCGATGGCATAGGTGATCGCCTCGCCCTGCGGCTCGGACGGCGCGGTGACCCGGATCGGCGCCTTCGTGAACGCCTGTTCGAATGACTCTCCCGCCGCCGCGCGGAACTCGTACACGCGCGAATAGGTGCGGAGCAGAAAGCGCGGTGCGCACGGATGAATATCGGCGCCGGTCGCGGTGCCGCTGTTGCCCGAGGGCAAATTCAACTCCGCGACTTGGATGAGCGTCACCTTCGTATTCGCCTTGAGCGGCTCCGGAAATTTGTAGACGCGGCTCTTTCCAGTGGTCGTCTTGCTGATGATGTAAACGACGCCGGTGGTGGGATGCACCATCAACGACTCGGCATTGTGCGGCCCGTCGGGATATGCGAAGGGGAACCTCTCCGCCGCCAAGGTGCGGATCTCCCGCCACCGTCGCACGACGCGCCGCGGATCTCCCGCCGCCGTCGCACGACGCGCCGCGGATCTCCCGCCACCGTCGCACGACGCGCCGCGGATCTCCCGCCACCGTCGCACGACGCGCCGCAGGTCTCCCGCCGCCGTCGTGCCTGCGGCGCGAGCATGTCCAGGGCGCTCGACCGATCTTGAAATCCGGCCCAGCCGGACTAGGGATTCCGTGAAGACCTCGGCGTGCGTGACGCGCGCGCGGTCCTTTTGCTCGCGCGCGGACTCGGAAGCTTCTTTACGGTCGTATCGTTCGACGTGAGGACGCGACCGTCTTTCGCTCGCAGCTGCATGCGCTCGATGCGTTTGCCCGTCTCGTTGTCCACCAGGATCGAGTGCGCCTCGCCGGCCTCGAAACAGTGATCCTCGCCCCATTGCCGCAGGCCGACCACGATGGGAAAGAGATCGCGCCCTCTCTTCGTCAGAACGTATTCCTGATACGCCGTGCCGTCGGAGGCCGGCGCGGTGTCGAGGATACCGAGAGCCACCAGATCGCGCAGCCTCGTCGCCAAAATCCCCTTCGAGACACCCAGGCCCTTCTGAAACTCGCCGAACCGGCGCGCGCCCGCGAACGCATCGCGCACGATGAGGAGCGACCACCAATCGCCGATGGCATCCAGTGCTCGCGCTACGGGGCACTCGGCTTGCTCTAGGCTGATGCGCTTCATCACGTTTCTCCTTCCGGCCGCTGGCAGGGTGCCCACGACGTGGTTCGAATATAGAACCGGATGGCTTGTCGGACAACAGGTTCTATATTAGAACCACTTTCGAAGGAGCTTCACGATGAATTTCGGACGGGAAGCAGAGTCGACCGGGTACGATCCCAGCGCGCCGGCGCGAGCGCGGTCCGCGACCGGCATGGAGGCCGCCAAACCGGCGGCCGGGCTATCGCGGGGCGTGATTTTGCTGTTTGCACTCGCGTGCGGGCTGAGCGTCGCCAACATCTATTTTGCGCATCCGCTGCTCGACGCGATGGCGCACGACTTCGGCATCAGCCCGGCCTCCATTGGCATCGTCGTGACCGCGACCCAGATCGGATACGGGTTGGGGCTCTTCTTCATCGTGCCCCTGGGCGATCGGATCGATCGGCGGCGGCTCATCGTCGGACAGGGCATCGCATCGACCGCGGCGCTCGTGGTCGTGGGTTTCGCGCCGACGGGGGCGGTCCTCTTGGGGGGCATCTTCGTCGTGGGGCTGCTCGCCGTCGTCGTGCAAGTGCTGGTCGCGTTCGCCGCGACCTTTGCGGCACCGGAGGAACGCGGCGCCGTCGTCGGATCGGTGACCAGCGGCGTCGTGCTCGGAATTCTGTTGGCTCGCTTCGTCGCCGGCGTGCTGGCCGATCTTGGCGGGTGGCGCTCGGTTTACCTCACCTCGGCCGCCTTGACCTTGGCGATGGCGGGGCTCTTGTACCGCGTCCTTCCGCATTACGAAAACGGCGACGCAGGGCGATCCTATTTGGAATTGTTGAAGTCGGTGGTGGGGCTGTTTCGGGATCTGCCGCTGCTCCGCGTCCGAGCCGTCCTCGCGTTGCTCATTTTTGCCGCCTTCAATGTGCTTTGGGCCCCCATGGTGCTTCCGCTCTCGGCGCCGCCATTCTCGCTGTCGCATACGGAGGTCGGCCTTTTCGGCCTCGCGGGCGCCGCGGGGACGTTCGGCGCGGGCCGTGCAGGCCGATTGGCAGATCGCGGTCTCGGACAGTGGACGACGGGGCTCTCGCTCGCGCTCATGCTGGTATCGTGGATTCCCATTGCCATGCTGGGCACGTCGTTGTGGGCGCTCATCATCGGCGTGCTCCTCCTCGACTTTGCCATTCAAGCCGTGCACGTCACCAACCAGAGCATGATCTTCGCCGTGAAGCCGGAGGCTCGCAGCCGGCTCGTCGGCGGTTACATGATCTTCTACTCGATCGGCAGCGCGACGGGGTCGATCGCCTCGACCACGGTCTATGCCTGGGCGGGTTGGTCCGGTGTGTGCGCCCTCGGCGCGACCATTTGTGCGATCGCGTTGTTGTTTTGGGCAGCGACACGCCACGTGTGACCGTCTCCGAGTGGCGCCGCGAGGATCGGGCGTCGCGGAGATCGCCCGAACGTGGCGCGGGGCCCTGCCGCGGGAGACTAAGGGCTCGCGACCAGTTGCCCTCTGTGGGCGGGCTTCGCCGGATCGTGCATGGCATTGTCTTGCCAAAGTGCCCACCCGTAGGGCAACCCCTTGCGCTCGACGTATCCGATACCATATCCCGTTCCGCTGAAGCGATTATCGATGGCATTCAGCGCGCGGCCGTAGACATGGTTGAATCCAGCCTCCAAGACCAGTTGATACCCTTGCCCCTCCAAGAGATTGCCCTGGAGCAGGACTTGGTCGATGTCACCCCCGTAGGTCTGAATGAAGAAAGCGGCGGTATCGTTGCCCGAGGACGAATCGAATCGATTGTTGCGGATTATCGCGCGCCGCTCCGGGTGGAGGCGGGTTTCGAAATCCCGAATGGTGATGCCCTCGTTGTGCGAGCCCGTTGACGCAGGATCACCCGTGGCGCGCAGGTGATGAACGTAGTTGCCTCGCGCGACGGCGTCGAGATGATCGCCCGTGTTGAAGAAGCAAATGCCGCTGCCGACATCGTGAATGTCATTGCGCTCGAGCGTCCCGATCCCCAGGAACGCACATGAATACGCGATAGTCGCGCTGGCGACCGCCGTGCCATCGATCTCCGAATCACGGATGACGACCATCGTCGGCGCCGCAGGGCAGTCGTCGCCGCGGCATGCGTCGTTGTCTGTCGTAGTCACCACCGGCAACCCCTTGGCGATGGTGGTCGGGCGGATACAGCTACGCTCGACCACGATGTTCCCCGCCGACAGATCCAAGCCCGTCGCGATGCGCTTCTCGGTGATGATCGTGCCGGCGGGTGGTTTGCTCGGCCCCGCATAAAGTGGGAGGCGCGCGCACTCGAGTCCAATCCGCGCCAGGCCGGTGTTCGACGTGGTCAACTCCCAGCCCGCAGGCGACGGTCCGTCCGCGCTCGCATCGGTGTTCGAGCCACCATCGTTCCTCTCCGAATACCCCCCGTCGCTCGAGCCCGACGCGTTCCCCGTCGAGCAGGACACCGGCACGAGCAGAAGAACCGGAGCAATCCAGCCAACCCATTTCATTGGGGGCGATTGTACCTATTCGAGCGGAACGGCAAAGTACGATATTTTTGCACCACCGCCACCCCGATCCGGCATATGCCGCCAACGAACGGCCACGTGAATCGGCGAGCGCGTTCCGCAGCGAGCTGCTCGACGAAGGTCACGAGCCTGGCGTGCGCCCGATACGCGTTTCCCTTCGGTGAACGAGCGCCGGATCGCGCAGGTCGTCAAAGAGCAAATCATCGCCTCGACCCCGGGCCGCGGGCCCGATCCGCACGGGTGGGTGGTACCATCGACCGAAGGAGAAATGACATGAAGCATTATCTGCTCTTCTATGACGTCACCGCCGATTATCCCGAGCGCCGCGTCCAATACCGAAGCGCCCATCTCGAAAAGGCATGGGCATCGCAAGAGCGCGGCGAGCTTTTGCTGGGTGGCGCGTTCGCGGATCCCATCGATGGCGCCGTTCTTCTCTTTCGCGCCGAGAGCGCGGACGTGGTGCGCCGTTTTGCTGCCGACGATCCTTACGTGCGCAACGGGTGCGTCACATCGTGGCGCGTGCGCGAGTGGACCACCGTGGTCGGAGAAGGCGCGAGCACCCAGGTGCGACCATGAGCCATCGATCGGTCATGCGCGTATGGCGCGCCGAGGCTACACGGGAAGGAAGCCATCTTTACCTGGCACATTTTCGCGAACACGTGTTGCCCGAGCTGCGCCCCATCGCGGGTTTTGCCGGTGCGCGCGTTCTGGTTTCGGACGGCGCAGAGCCCGTGCAGATCGTCGTCGAAACCCAGTGGGCGTCGATGGACGCCATCGCGGCTTTTGCGGACAAGGAGGATCTTACGCGGGCGGTGATCGCCCCCGCTGCGCGCGCCGTCCTCTTGCGATTGGACGAGATCGTCTCGCACTTGGAGATCGCCATGGAATTCACGCCATCGACCACCCCCGCGGCGCCTTGACGGCCGCCACGTACAAAAAAACGCCAACCCCCGTCGCCTCGAGCCGCTGAGTGAGGATAGGCCTTGGCAATGACGTTCCAGCCGGCGCCCTTGCTTGATTCTAGTCCACCCGTCTCGAGAGCCAGGCGCGCGCTCGCGCGGTCCGGCACAATGAGCGCCACGGTGTTCGGTACTGGAGTGTACCAAGAAGGCGCTCGCGCGTGGGAGTGTACCGCTCGTAGGGCGGTACACTTGGTACGCGCAATCGCCTCGGCGGCCGCTTTGTTCGCGGGTTCGTCGAAATCAAATCACCACGAATAGCTGGCTCGAAACTTGATGGCGGCGTGGCAAACACCTGCTCTCGAGGAGCCTTCATGACAAACACATTCAGATGGCGGTGGCTGGCCGGCACGAGCCTGCTGGTAGTCCCGGCACTTGCCAGTTGTGGCGCGTCTGGTGAAAGTGGCGAAAGTACGGAGGGAGACGACATCGCGATGGAGCTCGCGGGCGAGCTTCGAGACGCGCAAGCTCCGAGCATCGAAAGCAATGCTAGCGCGTGCACGCAGTGCAACCCGGGATACTCCTGTATGAACGGTGTCTGCGCCAATGCCCACGGCGTGGACGTCCCTCTCGAAGGGCAACGGGAGAGCGAGTGGTGCTGGGCAGCCAGCTCGCGAATGGTGAAGAGGACATTTTTGGGGCCCGACGCGGGCGTTCCCCTCATGCAGTGCGATCTCGCCAATGCGCACTTTGGCCGCAACGACTGTTGCAAGGTTCCCGTGCCGGGGGCGTGCAACCGACCATCGACCGTGGATCTCGACATCTACGGAATCGATAGCGAGTGGATGCCTTATCTCACGGCCCGCAACATCCAGTATGAACTGGAGACCGCCCATCGTCCATTCATCATTGCCTGGGATTGGCACGGCGGCGGTAGCCACATCATGGTGGGCAAGGCGTTTCACTATGACGTGCAGTTCTGGATCACGTTGAACAATCCGCTCCCCGTCGGGGCAGGAGACGTCAAAACGATAAGCTACGACGAATACATGGGCGGCGTCGAATTCGACCACGAACACCAATCCGACCGTTATGTCCACGGGGAGCGACAATGAAAAACTACTTCATTGGACTGGCGCTGTTCGCGTTCGCGGGCTGCGCACCGTCATCGACCGCGGTAGACGCGGAAGCCAATTCGAAGGCACAGACGCTCTCCGCTTCTGCAATGGACCTCTCTGCGAATTCGCCGGAGCGGGATCGGGCCGCCTTGGCGGCGCTCCCCACCTTGCGAAAGCTCGCTCGAGAACCAGGCACGGTAGCCCTGACATCGCTCGATCTCGATGGGGCTACTCTCGGCGAGGCCATTCCCATGCGCATGGTGCGGTTGGACACGTTGCGCGGGTATCGCGCGGGTGACTCCCCTCAGGGGCTGCTCGTCGACATGGGGACCTTCTTTTATCCGGTCATCGCGGGGGGTGAGGTTCGCACCGGCATGGTGGTGCGCCGGCGAAAGGGGAAGTGGGTTCCATCCGTTTTTGGCCAAGCAAACCTGGCCAAGGCGGCGCACGATACGCGCAATCAGCTGGCCAAGTCGCGAAGCGCCAAGAGCGTGGTGCTCGCAGAAATCCCAGCCCTGCAGCAGCTTCGCTTCCTGGCGCACGAGGAGAATGGCGAGCTTCTCTTGACGCCCGTGGAGGACTTGTCACCAACGCTCTCGAACGCGCCATCCCTGCAGGCGAACCTCGCCCCGGGCAAACCCGAAAGCGCTGCGGACGTTTTCGCGCAGCTGGTCCCGCTGGCCGAACGGACACCCGACAGCATTCCCTGAGATATCGCCTACCGTTGATCACCTCCCTCGCCGTGGGGCATCCCGCGGCGGGGGGAGAGTCGATCCGATACCGAAGATTCAGCTCGGCGGCTTACCCGGAACGCACACCGCAGGAGCGGGGTCGGCGCGCTTGCCGAGCAGGATGCCCGCAGGGCGGTATGCGTCGCCGTGCTTTACAAAGAGCGCACCGCTCTGCGGGTATGCGCAGCCGACGATATCGTCCTCTTGCCATTCGTCGCCGTAGCGCACGTCGACTGCAAACGGGACGTACTCGCGACCGCTCGCGTCGATGATCGCCGTTGCTTGGAGCACGCGCACACGGCGTTCGTGCGGAGGGAGTCGCGCGCGGGAGAAGCGGCTTCGCACCTTCTCTTTCTCGGTCAGGGGCTTTAGAAGCGCTTCCTCGACGCGGCGCTGCACGGCAGCCGGGAGGGAGTCAGCGGCCGACGCGAGCGATGGGACGAGCAACAACCCGAGCACGCAGAAACGTTGCCATCTTGAGACCATGAACCTGCACCATCCTCTTGAGAGATCCGGCCAATGATTCTGCGACTGCGGCGCTTGCAAGGACCGGGCACCACAGCGCAACGACATACGCGACATCGGGACTCATTCCCGCAGCGTCGAAGGCGAAGAGCAGCGCGCGCGACGTCACCGCGACGCTCATCTGGGCGAAGACATGCATCATGGCGCGGCGATGGGCAGCCATCTCCTTGCGCCGCGCTGCGCGAACGCCCTTCACCACGAACCAAGCGACGAGCGCACCACTGAGAAGAAAACCAGCGCTGACGAGCGGGCCGCCCTTTGCTTCGAGCGAAAGGACGGCACCCGATGGAACCAGCGCAAACAGAATGACCGTGCCCGCGATCCGGCCCAGCCATCGATGCAGCACAGCGCGCCGTTGCAGGGTCCGCGTCATCAGCAAGATGCAGAGCGGGAACGCGACCATCGCCGCAACGACGTGAACGCGCAAGGACACGAGCCAGAGCGCCTCGAACCGCAAGGGGAGCCTCTCGATGACGAACGGCGCAAGCTCATCCTGCTCGAAGTACACGAGGCTCGACGCAGTGATGAACGCTGCACCGAGTGCCATCACGGACAGGAAGAGAACTCGGGAGGTCGTTGCACGAAGGCGACTCAGCACCTGCATCCGGACGTTCGTGTTCGGCGAAAGTTCTCTCGGCGCGCAAAATCTCTTGTCTGCTGGCGCTCCAAAGGCGAGGCGGGGTGGACCTAGAAAGATTCAGCCGCCGTTTCGAGGGCTACGGACTGCCATCGGGGCGGCGAGCGTTGGTGTTTTGGGCAGACGAATGCGGTGCGCCGGCGAGGCGATACCAGGGTGAGATGCGAACGGGCGTAGATCGCGCTTGGAGCTTGTGGCCGGCCGAGGGCCTCGCCGCGCGCACCAGCGCAAACGAGCAAAGATGGCCCCTCCAGCAGCCGAGGTGCGGGAGGGGCCAGGTGGGGACGATTACTCGACGACGGTGGGCGGGCCGAAGGTGCCGTTGGGGGCGATCTGGGTCGTGACCCAGAGCTGCCCATCGGGGCCGGCGCCGAAGATCGCGAGGCGGCCGTCGGCTCGATTGCCGATGGCGGGGTTGCTGACATAGGCGCCGGGGAGCACGCCGCCCGGCGCGCCCTGGCGGCGATAGGCGAGGCCGTTATCGGGGATGCGGGCGACGACGAAGATCCTCCCGTCGGCTTGCTGGCTCGTGGCTATCTTCGAGTCGATCACGAAGAAACCGCCCTGATAGAAGTGGTCGCGGAAACCGTCGTTGGGGGCGATCTGCGGGACGACCCAAAGGGCATTCTCGTTGAAACCAATGTAGAACGCATCCACCCGGCCATCGGCCCCGCGCTGCGCGGCGGGCAGCGAGCCGAGCTCGCCGAGGAGCGGCTCCCACGCGCTGTAGGGGCCTTTGGAGGTGACTTGGTGGCTGTACTGCAAGTTGGTCTTGGCGGTGGTGGTGCTGCGAATGAAGAGGGACAGCCTGCCGTCGGCGTTGGGCGCGACGGTGATCTCGCCCGCGGATTGTCCGCCCAGCGAGGACCATGGGGTGAACCTTCTTCCGTTGGGTTCCCTCTGCCGGAGGACCCACACGGCATTATCGGTGCCGCGCACGAACACCTCGAGGGAACCGTCGAGGTTCTGGCCGACCGTGGGTTGGGAGGTGAGGATGCCGCGGTGGTTGACCCATGCACCGAACGCGGCGTTGGGCGCGACTTGGGTGATGGAGAGCAAGGCGCCGGAGCCCGCGGCGCGCACGAACACCGAGAGGCGGCCGTCGGCGTTCGGGGCCACCGCCGGGTTCGCGTCGATGCGTCCACCGAGCCGCCGCCAACGACCCCAGCGATCGCCGAACCTGGCCTGCACGTTGTACCAGAGCGCGTCGTCGCCGCCTCGAACGAAGACCGTCAATCTGCCCAAGGCGTCGCGGCTCACGGCGGGATCGCCGACGACCCCGGGCCGGAGGTCGGATTCCGGGTTCGGTGTCGCATCGTCCTCGATCGCGGCGGTGGTCGCTTCGTCGGTCACGTTCGTCGCGTCGGCAGCGCCGGTATCCGCGGAGCAACCGGCGAGGGCGCAAGCGAGGATGGGCAGAGACGTGAGCGAAACCCAAGTATCCATCAGTCGATTCGAGATGGTGTCCATGGCAACTACCTCCAATTGCGACTTTCGCGCGACGCCTGCGAGCGTGTTGAGCCGTCGTCATTGCTCGGCTCGCATCGGGGTGGAGCGCAGGACGCCACTCGGAAGCGTTTAGTGATTAATGTCGATTTAGGATCGCATCAATCGATGAGGCGTGTTTAATCGAAATATGGTCCAAAAGACATCTAAGATGAAAATCGCGACGGGCACGCGTGACGCTCGTGTACGGCTGGAATGTCGAGTCAAATCATTCGATTGAATTGTGTGGTGGGTGGAGTGAAAGTGATAAATAGTTTTGGTGCGACATCACGTTTCGATTCATTCTAAATGTCGTATCGCCGGGTTGCGGGCTCATGACGGGCGGCGCGCGATCGGGACCTCTCGGACGGGCGGATCGCTGTCGCGCGTGTGGCGATCGTGCGAACGCATCGGCGCGAGGCGCGCCGAGCGTATGGGGCTGCACCGCTCAGTCGCATGGTCTGCGCGACGGCCGCGCTGGGATCCGTCCTATTGACCCGCTTCGTGTCCGTTGCTCCCCTGGTGCCATGTCGCGCGCCGCCACCTTGCTCGGTGCCGCATCACTCGACGAGCTGCTCGCGCGGATCTCGGTGAAGGCGTTCGTGCCCGGCGCATTCGCTTTCGCCTCGACTTCAAGGGCGACGCGTTTCTTCGCGACGCCATCCGGCGCGAGCTCCAGCGCATCGCCCCGCCGCCCGCCTCCGGCTCGGCCCATCGAGAAACCGCCGAACACCAAAACCGAACACGCTCCTGGGCACCCGAACCAATCGCCGAGGGCTCGACCCACACCTCGGAAAAATCCACCTGTGCGAGCTCGCCGAGCGTGTACACCAGGGGAACAGTCACATCACGCTCATCGCTACGAAATTCGGCCACCGATCGCCGCACGGTGCGCTCGCTCGCCGTGTGCCTGTTTTCACGCAATAGCTCCCCCAGCCGCTTGGCCGTCAGCCGCTGTTTGCCCGCCGTAAAGGTTCGGCGCGCTCGCCAGATGGAGTGGGCCGCGCGAGAAAGTAAGCGGCTCGATCGGCTGCTCAAAGACGCGCGAGTCCCCGATGGCGTGAGCTTGGAGGAGCTATCGTGCGAGGCAGGGCGCGGTGGCGATCGCTCCTTCGCGCGGACGCTGGGAGCGTGCCAATGGGTCCGAGCCAAGCCGAATGTGATCGTCCTGGGCGCCGCGGGGGCGGGAAAAGCTTCCTGGGAGCTGCACTCGCTCAAGCAAGTGGAGACTCGACGGGTTCTGTTGCGGCGACATCTTCTGTGTGATCCATATTTTCGTCGGTTGGCATAATCGTTCTCCTAGTATTTTCGTGTTATACAGTGAGCCCAAAAAGAAGAACCGGAGGTAGTGGCCTTCTGTCATCTTGCCGATGGCATGCACGAGAGATCTTTCAAGCGCCTCGTTGCCAAGCGAAAACTGGCGCTCTTCGGGAACTTCGCAAAGAGTTCTCGCAATGACGTATATCGTGTGCACGCGGCTGCTGTGTCGCCCGCCGCATCGTGGGCCAGTGCTGCCGCAACCTGGCCATGCACGTACTCCATGGGATCAAATGCGAGACAGCACTGTGCCGCCGCGTCTGCATGCTGGACCGCGTCTTGGGTGCGGCCGACGCGGATCAGTTCGGCCGACGCCCGCGAAAATGTCTCAGCGGACATTTCAATCCAGTCTTGAGCATACTCACCTGGTGCGATAGGTGGTGCCATCTCGGCGCCCACGCCGGAAAGGCCCGCAAATCCGCTTAGCCAGGTCTCCACGGGGGACCGATCGCTCACCCGAATCCAAGCGTCCCTAAGTTCGCGGTACTTCTTCGTGTCAATCGAGCCCGTGATATAAGCTAATCGCGCAAATTCGATATCGCCGTCGAACGTCTCGTCGGCCGTCCAGGCGCGATGTTCTCGTAGTGCCGTTCCAGCGATCGAGCGGGCTTCTTCCGCATGGCCGAGCTCCCGCAGCAGCTCGATGAGCTGCAAGAGAGGTATGCCGCGGAAACGGCCATTATTGCTGGTTCGAACAGCCTCGTTCCATTGTCGGACGAGGTGGAGAGCATTGTCGAAGTCTCCACTGACAAGGGCCATCGCATATTCGTCGCTTAACTGCATATTCCGAAGGACCCGGGGAGCTGTTCCAAGCCGACGCGGGGGCTCAATCCGACATGACGCGGGGCCCGGAGCGTAGCGACGAGCGTGGTCAGGTTTTCGTTTCGGTCACCTCGGGGGCAATCGCCTTCTTCTTCCGCATCGAGCCGCCCCGAAGGGTCACCACGTGGGCGTTGTGCACGAGGCGGTCGCAGATGGCGTCCGCCATTGTCGCTTCGCCGATGGCTTGATGCCAAGTTTTCGTCGGAAGTTGCGACGTGATCACCGTCGACGATTGGTCGTACCGATCCTCCAGCACTTCGAGCAGATCGCGCCGCTCGATCTCCGTCATCGGCGACAACAGAAAATCGTCGAGCACGAGGACCGACATCTTCGCGATGCGCGCGAGCGCCTGGGCGTAGGTGCCCGCGGCACGCGCGACGGCGAGCTGCTCCAGCAGGCGCGACGTGCGAATGCAGAGCGCCCGAAAGCCTTGCCGGCACGCCGCTTGGGCGAGGGCTGCACCGAGAAAGCTCTTTCCGCCTCCCGTTGCTCCGACCACGATCACGTTCTGTTTCGCTCGGACCCAGTGGCAAGCCCCGAGCGTACGCGCGAAGGAGCGGTCGACACCGCGGCCTGCTTCGCACGATAGCTCTTCGAGGCTCACGCCATTGGGTATTCGGGCGTCTTTGAGCAAACGTTCGAGTCGCTTGTTTTCCCGTGCCACCCATTCGCGGTCGATCATCATCCCGATCACCTCGTCAGTGGAGAGGGGTTCCGTCGGGGGAGACGCGTGCATCTCGCGCACCGTCTGTGCCATCACGTGCAGCTTCATCTCGACGAGCTTCTGAATCGTTTCTTCCAGGATCACGTTCATCCTCCGTATCGAAGTAGCTTGCGCCGCGAATGTGCTCGTGCGCGATGGGCGCTCGAGTTGGGGGCTCGACCCGCGGCGCGCGGTCGAGGCCATTTTTGAGAATCGCCGTCACGCTCTTGCACGTGGGGCTGCCGATGCTCAGCGCACGAGCACACGCCGCATTCACGCGAGCCTTGCCGTATCGGTCGGCGAGCCGAATCACCCCGAGGCAGGTACGGTATCCGGTCTCTGGGTGCGTACGCTGCCCGAGAGCCCGACGCGCGAATTCACCGACCTGATCGCCAATGCTCTCGGCCCACGCGACCACGCGCTCGGGCGGCCACTTGCCATAGTCGCGGTGCTCGCGTGGCCGGTGTTCGTCGCAGATCACCGCCGTGCCCTTCGGACCATAACTGCGCACGTGGGACGCCACGCGCTCGCTCTGGTGCAGGATCTCGACACTCGTCGCGGTTGCACGAATCTCCACCTCGGCCCCCACCATCGTGTACGGCACGCTGTACAGTCGGTGCTCGTAGTCGACGCAGTAATCAATATTGACCTTCACCTTTCGCCACTTCGCGATCTGGTAGCGGTGAGCGGGCAGAGGGCGCATGGCGGGCTTGTCGATCGTCTCGAAGGCCGAGTGCCGGCATCCTTCGAGCTTTTGAAACGGGCGCTTGTTGAGCTGCTCGAGCAGCTCGCGGACCGCCACATTGAGCTCACCGGGTGAGAAGAAAGTCCGATTCCGGAGCGCCGCGAGGATCCACCGCTGCGCGATCAAAACGCCTCCCTCGACCTTCGCTTTGTCCCTCGGCTTTCTCGGCCGCGCCGGAATCACCGTTACGCCGTAGTGCTGCGCCATCTCGAGGTAGGTCGGGTTGATGTCCGGCTCGTACCGATCCGGCCCCGAAACGGCGCTGCGAAGTTGATCGGGCACGACGACCTCGGGGACGCAGCCGAAGTACTCGAAGGCGCGGATCGTCGAGCCGACGAAGTCGGCGACCTTCTGCGTGCGCGTCGCCTCGGCGTACGTATAGTTGCTCGCGCCGAGCACCGCGACGAACAGCTCGACTTCGTAAACCTCTCCGGTCGATGGATGGACGACGTGTGGCTTTCTCCCTGAGTAATCGATGAACATCTTTTCGCCGGCACGATGCACCTGGCGCATGACGACGCTCAGCTTCTTCTTCCACTGGGCATACAAGGCGCAAAAGCGGCTGTATTCGTAGGCTTTGAGCGGTGCCTGACCCATCGCCCCATCGCGGTACTCGACCCACAACGTTTGCAACGTGACCGCCGGACGCGACAGCTCTCGATGCACCCACGCGAAATCGATCGGCACGCGCGACGGCGGCTCGTTACGGCCACCATCGTGGAACAACCGCCCCTCCACCTCGGCGTCGCTCAGCAACCGGGCCTCCGCCCACGCGAGCCCCGCGGCACGTGCGCGCGCCAGGTAATCGCCGACGGTCGTCTCACCGATTGCCACCGACGCCGCGATCTCGGCGTGGCTGCGCCCGCACTCGAACTTCAATCTGAGAACTTCTCGGACCTTCCGCATGGACACTCGCTCCGACATCGCGCCTGTCTACGCGATGAAGCTGTGACCCTGCTCGCCGCTGCGGGGGGGACCGCCCCCTTTGGAATGCGTCCCCGGGTGCCTAGGAATCGGCCCCCGGGTGTCGTTGGAATGCGTCCCCGGGTGCCCAGGAATCGGCCCCCGGGTCACGTTGGAATGAGGCCCCGGGTGTCGTTGGAATCGATCCCCGAGTCACGTCGGAATACGCACTTAACACTACTCGGTCACTTTTTACTTTCCATTCGGCGGCCGCTCTGCTTCATTGTGGGCCGTGTCTTCGACAGGTTGGGAGCAGCGCTTCGATCGGTTCCTCGAGCCCTTTCTCGCGGCGTGGCGGACGAAGAAACGCAGGTATTGGGCACCGCTCTACCTGCGAGGGCTACTGCTGCCCGGCGAGCGGAAGAGTATCGAGCCGCTGGCAGAGCGAGTTGCGCCTGGTCACGAGCAGGAGTTGCGTCACTTCGTAAGCGAGTCTGCTTGGGACGCCGCGGCGGTCGAAGAAGTGCTGTGGGAGAAGGCGGATGCATTACTTGGTGCGGACGATGCGTTCTTGATCATCGACGACACCGCACTCCCAAAGAAGGGAAGCGAATCGGTTGGCGTCGCACATCAGTACTGCGGAGCGCTCGGAAAACAGGCGAACTGTCAGTGCTTGGTGTCCGTGACGTTGGCCAACGACATCGTTCCCCTTCCGCTGTCCTTGCAGCTCTACGTTCCGATGGATTGGGCTGCCGACCCGGAGCGACGCGCGAAAGTGGGCATCCCGGACAACGTCGTCTTTCGCGAGAAGTGGAGGATCGCGATCGACGAAGTGAGACGCCTTCGGAAAGCGGGCGTTCGGTTCGGGACGGTGCTGGCCGACGCCGGTTACGGCCACTGCACAGAGTTTCGCGAGGCGCTTTCGAGCGAAGGGCTGCTCTGGGCACTCGGAGTACAGTCGACTCAACAGGTCTATCCGGCCAACGTGAAAATCAAGATGCCAGCTCGCATCGGAAATCAGAAACATCCGATTCCGAGTCACCCCGTCGATGCCGCCTCGGAGATGATTCAGGCCCTCGGTGATAAAGGATTCAAGAAAGTCACCTGGCGAACAACGACGACAGGCAGACCGATGAGTGCCCGCTTCGCTCGTTGTCGCGTCGCCATCGCAGACGGCAAGCGAACCGGCGTCGGATGCCGTTTGCCCGGCACGGAGGCCTGGCTCGTCTGTGAAGAACGAGCGAACGGCGAAAAGAAGTACTACCTAACGAACCATCCAACCGACGCATCGCTTCGGAAAGTCGTGGGCGCGATCAAAGCGCGCTGGTCGTGCGAGGAAGCCCAGACGCAAACCGTAAAATCTTGGTCCGCTTCGCGCTGGAGCGACGAGTTTTCAAGCTGGTTCGTCGATCGCGACATCGCGGCGTAGCCGAAAACTTGCCCTGCGGCGCGAGTCGTGATGGGGCTCCCTCGCGCGGGGAGGCCATCGGCGATGGCGAAGCGAAAATGGAAGGTCGAGTTACGCGCGAGACCGCAATCCGACGGTTTGGAACGACTCGGGCAGGTGGTGAAGCTCGTGATCGTCCGAGAGGCCGCCGCCCGCGCAATGCAAACGGACAACAACGAGAGGTCGAGGCTCCTCATCCCCACGAGCGTCGGCGTTCTCGAGGAGCGTGATGCATGAAGAACCGAGCGGCGCTGTACGCGCGCGTTTCAACGGCGCGCCAGGAGCAAGAGAAAACGATCGGCTCGCAAGTCGAAGCGATCGAACGCGCGTGCGCCGCTGGTGGCGTGAGCATCGCGCCGGATCGGCGCTATGTCGATGAAGGATTCAGCGGGTCGCGTTTGGACCGCCCCGCGTTCGATGCACTTCGCGACGCCGCGGCAGATGGATTGATAGATGTAATTTACATATATTGTCCTGATCGGCTCGCGCGAAGTTACGTCCATCAGCAGGTCATCCTCGAAGAGCTCACCAAGCGTGGGGTGCGCGTACACTTCGTTGAACATCCTGTCGGCGAGCGTGCGGAGGATCGACTGCTTGTCCAGATGCAAGGAGTGATCGCCGAGTACGAGCGTGCCAAGATCCTGGAACGTACGCGGCGAGGACGAATGCACAAAGTGCGCGAAGGTCGAATGCTTCCTTTTGGAATACCGCCGTACGGATACGCGATCGTCAGGACGAAGGCCGTGCCCGGTGGAAGCATTGTGATCGACGAGGTCGAGGCGCAGAATGTCCGTGCGATGTATCGATGGGTGCTCGACGAAGGGCTGAGTGCACGGCAAGTCGCCAAACGATTGAACGCGCTCGGCATCAAGCCGCGCCGCGCCAAGATCTGGGTCGCAGGCAGCGTGCACGTCATCCTGACCAACGCTGCGTACACGGGCATGGCGACGTACGGCAAACGCGAACCCGCAGAGCCAAAGCGTCCGCGTCGTCCTGGTGGATATCGTAAGAACGCGAAGAGCTCGCACGTCATCCGCCCGCGGGCGCAATGGCTACACGTTTCGATTCCTTCGCTCGTTACCGAAAAGGATCAAGAGTGCGTGCGGACACGGCTGGCGAAGAACAAAATCTGGGCGCCACGCAACGTGCAGCATGACTACTTGCTGCGGGCTCTCGTCACGTGCGGTGAGTGCGGTTGGAAGATGGCGTGTGGGCACCAGTCGAGCGTGTGCAAGCGCTACGAGTATTTTTACTATGAATGTGCTCGCCGCGATCCTGTCGACACCGGGCGAATGAGCAAGTGCACCGCCAAGCGCGTGCGCGCAGAGGAACTCGACGGTGTTGTGTGGGACGCGATTCGATCTTGGGTGCAGAGCCCCGCAATGCTCCAACGCGAACTCGAACTATGGCGAACAAGTCGTCAAGCCGCGTCGAGCGTTGCCAAGGAGCTCGCGCGCCTGGAAGGAGCGAGACGACAACTCGAACTCCAAGTCGAGCGATTGATCGACGCATACCAACGAGGAGCGATCAGCGTCGAGCAACTGAAGTCCCGACGCGAGAGACTCGACAGTGCCATGGACTCCGTCAGCCTCCGAGGCGAGGACTTGATTGGTCAGCAGATGGACTCCACCCGCGTTACACGCATCGCCGATGACCTCGCGGCCTTCGCCTCGACACTCCGCAAGGGATTCGACAAGCTCGACTTCACCGAGCGCCAAAGGATCGTCCGTCTTCTTCTTGAGCGCGTCGTCGTTACCGGCGACAAGCTCACGATCGAGCACGCTATCCCTCTGTCAGGACGATTTGGTGGTTTGCGTCAAGGTGATCGAGCAAGGCCACCAGCAGCTAAAAGAGGAGCTCGGGCTCGACCACTTCGAGGGTCGCTCCTGGCGTGGCCTTCATCACCACGCACTTCTCACTCTCGTGAGCTTCGCGTTTCTTCAACAGGAACGCCTCCGCGAAAATAAAGCTTCGGCGTAGCGAGGACCCGCACCGGCCGGCGACGCTCCCTTCGATTCGGAAGCGTCTCCTGCAGTGCCTCACTACGCCTTGCCCGCGATGCAGCGCTCCGGTGCGCCTGTTCGCTCCACCATAAATTGACTGAGTAGTGTTAACCCCAGTGCTCACCTGGGTCGATCAAGCGTCTTGCTCTTTGGCTCGAGGCATGATCTGGTCGCGGCATGGCGGAAGCGCACCCTCTTGAATTGAGAGCCAGGGTCGTCGAGGCGTACGAAGCTGGCGACGGAAGCTATGCGGTAATTGCCGCTCGATTTCGTATCGGTGAGGCGAGCGTCAAGCGGTGGGTTCGTCGAGGGCGTCGTGGCGTGCCGCTCGGCGCCGACCCGAAGCGAGGCGGAACGCCGTCCCCGATCGGCCAGGGCGACGTTGATGCGCTTGTTGCGAAGCTGCGCGATGCGACCGCTAACGAGATTACGGCGGAGTTCAATCGGCTTCGCCCGCGGGGCGCGCGAGTTCATGTGTCCAGCATGAAGCGCGCGCTGCATCGGTATGGGTACGTCATCAAAAAAAACGCCGACGGCCGTTGGAGTGTCAGCGACCCGACGTCATAGCCAAGCGCCGCTCCTTCCGACGGAGGATCCTCCGGATTCCCGTGGAAAAGCTGGTTTTTCTCGACGAATCGGGCCTAAACCTGGCCATGAGTCGGAGCCACGCCTGGGTGAAGCGAGGTCGCGAATTCATCGATCGCATTCCTATGAACTGGGGCACGAACCTCACACTTCTTGGGGCGATGCGCCTATCGGGATGGGTCGTCCTCAGCACGATGTTCAAAACGGCCAACCGTCCCCGCTTCCTGGCTTGGCTGAAACGCAAGCTGCTCCCTCGACTGTACCCCGGAGACGTCCTGGTGATGGACAACCTCCCCGCCCACCGCGACCCGCGTGTCGTAGCCGCCTGCAAGGCGCGCGGCGTTCGTGTCGTCTACTTGCCCCCATACTCGCCCGACCTCAATCCAATTGAATCCGGCTGGGCCCTCCAAAAGCAATACGTGCGACGCCACGCTCCCCGCCACCCCAAAGCGCTTCGGCTCATCGCCAGACGAGCGCGCTTTCGAGTCACCGAGACGCACGCGAGCAACTGGTTCGTTCACGCCGGTTATCGGGCTCCACTCAGGTGATCTCTGGGGTTAGGCGGGAGACGTCCGGTGCCGGGGTCGAGAGGAAGTCCTTGGCCGAGAGGTGGCGCCAACGTTGTTCGTAGGCGTTCCGAGCAACTGTCGCATCGTGCGTCGAGACGAGCAGCACGTTCGCGAGAGCGTAGTGCGCAAACTGACTGTCCGACTTGACCGAGATGAGCCGGCGAAAGGCAGCCTCCGCTTTTGTGCAGTCCCCCCGCGAGGCGAGAAACAGTCCCTTCCACCGGAGACAATCCCCGGAGTCCGGCGATACGTTGAGGCATCGGTCGAACCGATCGAGCGCCGCGACGATATCGCGCTTTCGAATGAGTATTCGTGCCGCCTCGTATTCGTGGCCCGCCACGGGATTGAGCTGGAGGGCCGCACTCGCATCGAGAACGGTAAGAGCCTCATCCAAACGCCCCATGCGAGCCAACGCGCGAGCGTGGAGCGTGCGAAAATCGGGATCGCGTGGCATCTGCGCGGAGTTGGCGGCAGCCCGGCGATGGACTTCCGCAAAATCGGGCGGATCGGCCACCCAAGGCTCGAGGACGTCGAGGATCCGCCGCTCGCGCTCCGTCAGTCGTGCACGATGCTCGCGTGCATGCCGGAAATGATCGCGCCGCTTCGGGAAGGTGTAGCTCGCGGCGATGATGTAATAGAGACTCGCGGAGGCGCATTCTGCATCCAGCGTGGTGGCTTCTTCGAGTTTTGGAAGTGCCTCCCATTCCGAAGCGTCGCGCCAAAGTTGAAGGCCCGCGGCGAGGTGCGGACGCGCCGAGGGGGCGCAACGGTTGACCGTTTCCGCATCGACCTTCTCGGTGTCGAATGTTGCGATCGGAGGGGTCGCCGAAGTTGCCTGGGCGGGGGCCTGGGGACGGACAATCGACCGGCCCACCGTCACACCAGCTACAGCGAGGGCTGCTATCGCTCCGAGGACCACAGGCCACCCGCGCCAGCGCCGCGCAGGCTGCAAATCCAGAAAGAGCGCATGGAAATTGGCATAGCGAGCCTCTGGCTCTGGCGCCATTGCACGCGTCAGGACGCGACGCAGGTGGGGCGGTACCGTCGGCGTCACCGTGGCACCGTGGTCTACGCGAAGCGCGTTCACCTCCCGCAAACGTGGGTGGGACTTCGTGAGCAGCTCGTGGGCGACAAGCCCCCAGGCGTATTGGTCGGCGCGTGCATCGATGGCTTTGCCCGAGAGCTGCTCCGGCGCCATGTAGCGTGGCGTGCCGACAATGCTGAACAACGTGTTGCTTTCGTGACCTTCGCGCTTCAACGCTTTCGCGATGCCGAAATCGGTGACCTTTGCCCTTCGCTCGTGAGTAAGGAGAACGTTCTCCGGTTTCACGTCGCGATGCACGATTCCGCGGTCGTGCGCATGGGCGAGCGCCTCCGCGATCTCCGTGAGCCATTGCAAACGCTCGGTCTGCCCCGCATCTCCTTGCATGGCCTTCCGAAGATTACCCCCGTCACACAGCTCGAGGACCAAGTACGGCAGCCCCGCGCTCTCGCCCGCGTCGAAGATCTCGACGATGTGGGGATGCTTCAACACGGACACCAGACGAGCTTCGTTCAGTAACCGTCGTTGCGCGTCATCGCGCTGCTCGGGTGTGTTCTCGGAGGCGTGGTCCAGAACGACCTTGAGCGCGACCGTGCGTTGAAAAACGCTGTCGTATGCGCGATACACCTCGCCCATGCCGCCACGACCGAGCACGCCGTCGATGCGGTACCGCTCGGCGAAGGTACTACCCACCGCGAGGCGCGCTTCGTTTGGTGAACTTGGAGATTCGAGCGTCAGCTCTTTGCTCGCGGCATGCTGCGGCTCGAGGAGGCGCTCACAAAAGCGGAGATAGTGAGCTTCCTCAAGCATGACTTCGGCGATGTGCAGCAGCCCCAATGTCGACCGATTCAGAACGGTTCCTGTTCCCCGACCGGACAAGCATGCTTCAAGGGCGGCCGTAGATGTGGCGATGACTACAAGAATGAGGTGGGCGCACGCCTCATCGTCGGCGAGATAGAGCATCCAACCCTCACCGCGCTCAAGGAGTCGATCCAGTCGAATGTGTTCACGGATGCGACTTCCAACTTTCGGTGCGCCCGCTGCCGTATTCGTTGCCGTATCGGCGATGAGGTCGTCCCTCTGCGCCACCGTCACGGGGGTGACCGTGCTCACGGAGCGCCTCCGGAAGCCCTCACCGTCAAAAGACGGAAGAGCCGTAGCTCAGGGCAGAACCGTGCTCCGAGTAATAGCCAGCCTTTCATTCCCCGGCTCACGGGGCCGTCGATTCGCGATCTTGCTGCCAAAGGCGCCAGACCCTCCCCGCCACGGTTTCAGACGGCTGCATGGTGGATTCCTTCTTTGATGACCGCAAGTCCAATTTCGATCGATTGGTGAAATTCCCCGTCGTACCTCGATTGCCTTACGATTCGCAATTCTGAGCCGAAGCAACGGCCATTTCGACTCGCGCAAATTCGGCCCGCTTCTTCTAAACATTGCGGCGACAACACAGTTGCAAGTCGACGTTCCGCTACTTCAACGGCAGAGCGCAAGCCGCTGCCGACGTACCCGACGTTGTGGCGGTCACATCGTTGCCTCGTCGGAGATTTTTTTTGCATGTCCCAACATGCAAAACGACTCGCCGCTCCTTTAACCATCAGACACCGCACACCACGTTCCGTAACTGCCGATGAAGGATCCGTCCATTCACGGTTCGGGTGAGCCCGATCCGCGGCGCGAAAGGGTATTTTGCCTTATTCAAGAAACACGCAATCAATCTGCCCAATCGTGGATAGACGCAGAGCCGCGTTGACACTTCTGATGATGTCGCGAAGGGAATGATGAGCCTAAACCGAAATAGCTCGCATGGCGTTCTCGATACGGAGTCATTGCCAAGGGCACATCCGCGGCCGCCACCGGGTGGTGGCCGAAGTATCCGGCCTCCTCATCTCGACGACGTGCACCATGCACTCGCCGGGCTCGGGATCGCTCCTCGACGAGCTCGCGTTTTACATGCTCGAGCACGAGAATCGCCTTTACCTGGTCGGCTTCAGCGCTCCGATCCGCAGACGCGTAGAGCGCACGGGCGCCCCAATGGACGACAGGAAGCGCACTAGTGTGCGGACCGACATCCTCGGCGTGCGCGCCTGCTCTCCTTCCATACGGCCGACTTGTTCCATACGGCTGTCCTGCCCAGCAGTGCCTCGATTGAAAGATTCGAACGGCTCCTCGAAGAGCGACCACGGCTCACCGGACGTTCACCTCCTTGCAGCAAAGGCGACATCGGACGGCAGTGGCTCTCTGCGCCGTGCCGGGCCGCCAACGGCCTGCTTTCCCGAACCTGCCGGTAGGCGGCGCGCTCCAAATCGATTCCACCGAACCACTGCATGGGAGGTCCGTCATGCAAAGCCCCTGCACGCTCACGCTCGAATTGCCCCCGACTTGCCTTTGCGTTCATGACCGCGATCGTCGTCGCGACGTTGCTTGCGCCTGGGCCATGCGCAGAAAGAGAGCGCGCCGGGATCGTTATCGGCGCGCACGTCCCGAAAGGTATCGGCCGACGTCCCAATTTCGTCCAGAGATCCATTCGCTTGCCGCCCCAATGCTGCGCCAGAATCAGCGCCGCAGTAGGTCGAGTTCCGAGGGACAGGCAAAATGGGCGCGATCCGCTCTCGCCCTCCGCCGCCTGACCGGGGCCATTGCCCTCACGCCAAAGCTCGAGGTTTGGTCGCCCATACTATCAGGCCACCCTGCAAGCTGGACACTCTCACCCTCCTCCTTTCGGAGGAGGGATCGAATTTATCGCATCAGTGGAGGCGCCGGGAATCGAACCCGGGTCCGAAAATCACACGCGACACGCATCTACGTACATAGCCGACATTTTAATTTGCTCCGGAAGTCGCCCATCGGCAGGCTGCTCTCGGAGCTAGTCACCTGTTTGATTTCGCGCCGTGCCCGGTAACCCGACACTTTGCTAGCCAACTCGTTGACGCCCTTCCGAGGGCGTTGGCGGGCCCTTCGGTCGGACGGCTTCTACTGTTTTTTAGGCAGCGAGAGCGAGTGCGTTATCGTTCGCAACTATACGTTCCGCGGATTTTTACGTGGATCAGCGGGCCACGGTACGCAGCAATGCCGTTGTCATCTCCGTCGAAGCCGATCGCCCCCGTTATGAGGTGCGTCTGTGACCCGAAGGTCACGTCGGCAAGATAGAGATGTAGGCGGCCGCGTCAAGCTCCCACCTGCGGCCTCCCGACCGAACCTAGGCGAATCCACTCCGAAATCGGCTATTGGCGAGCCCGGTACGGCGTCGCGGCCAAGTGCGCTGCGTGTACATTGTCATACACCACCCTGCCGCGCTGCGCCCGCCTTCGTCCGGAGAGGCCGCCAGGATCGGCCAGGATCGGGATCGGAAAGAGAAGAAGAAGAAGAGGAGAGGAGACACGGTGCACCCGGAGGCTCGTCGCTCCCGATAGCCGGAGCAGGACGAACCTTCCGCATGCAACGCGCCGTTCGATGTGCAGCGGACGAACGTTCGCGATCGACCTCGTCGAATCGTCGGCGCGCGTGTGAATGGGACATTGGCGTCACGCTGGGAAGGATCTCGTCCTAATTTCGATTGGTTCGCGCTCGCAGTTCCGTTCCAATGACGTCAATAAAAGGACCGCACTCGGTTGCGCGAGAACCTCATCCTCAAATGGAACGTAAACAGCGATGCTCGAGGGGCTAACGCGGCGTATCGTTCGCGGGTGCTCCCATGACAAGGTCCGCCTCGCATCGGCGTGGTTTGCATCGATACACCTTGCGCGCGAGCGTGCTTGTGGGCATCGCCGTGGCGGCAGGATGCTCCTTTCTGGTGGATGTCGATACCTTGACCGGGGGCGGAGGTGGAGGCGGCGCGGGCGATGCGATGGGCCCGCCCAAAGACGGTGATTCAAGTGATTCCGATCGTTCGAGTGACTCCGGGTCGGCCGGCCCCGTTTTCGTCAACATATCGACGGCGATGCCCGTCAACGCCGTGAATTTCGATATCGATGCGCCTGTCGGCGCGCAAGCGGACGATTTGCTCATCGCGGTGATCTACGTCGATAAGGCGGAGAGCAAAATTACGTTTCCGGCGGGGTGGCAGGTGCAGGACTATTTTCCGCTTTGCGGCTCCGCCGCCGTGTGGGCATATCGAGTCATCTTACCGACGGACGAACGCGTTTATCACTTCGCGGCCACCGTGGCCTCGTCCCTCGAAGCGCTCGTGCTCGTCGCCTACCGCGGTGTGCACAAGCTCGCGCCCCTCGACGGTGTGGCCCAGCGGACCTCCTTCGGCATGACCAGGATCTATACATCGCCCGGAATCGAGAGCCGCGCGCCAAACGAGATGCTCGTGATGCTGGCCATCAACGATGGTGGCGAAAACGCCACGTGGGTCACACCCGATGGCATGATCGCACGAAACAACTTTGGTATCATCTCCGTATTCGACGAAATGCGCCCCACCGCAGGGCCGACCGGACCGCGAAGCGCCATCGCCCCCAGCGGAACGTATTGCGGCGCGGCCGACCTCTTACTGTTGCGGCCCCCTACCGGGTAGCTCGATGCGCGCGCCGCTCGCCGCGAGTGCCGACGGCCGCGGCGAAAGCACGAGGCGACGTTCGAGCTACCCCTTTACGGTGCAAAGGGGCATCAGGCGCGCCACCTTTCGCGCGATGTTCGCGTGTTCGACGGAATCGATGACCGGCTCCACGGGCTTGTACGCATACGGAGCCTCCTCCATGACCCGCTTTTCGTACTTGTCGAGGATATCGCGACGGCGCGCGAGCTGCGGCGCACGGGGATCGATGGGACCGACCACGCGCAGCTTTGCAACCGCGCCGGCGAAAACCTCCTTGGGAACGTGGGTGGCCTTGGCGCGGGAGAGCGCACGGCCGGCGCCGTGGCAGGCGCTCGCGAGCGCGTCTTCGCGGCCCATGCCGGCGAGCAGGTAGCTCGCCGCGCCCATCGAGCCCGGGATGATCACCGGCTTTCCGTGATGATCGGCGCCCGAGGGCCCGAATGCAGGCGTGGCGCCTTTGCGGTGTGTACGCGGCCACGTTAAATTGACCCACGACGGCCACCAGAAATTGACCCACCCGGCGGAGCGAAGCGCGGGGAGTCGTCGTCCGGGGATGGTGCCGATGGACGTGGTGGCAGTGATTCGACACAAGGTGGCGAGCGAAGGGGTTCCGATTCGAGAAGTGGCGCGGGAGCTCGGATTGTCGCGAAACACGATTCGGCGATACGTGAGGGCCAACAAGATTCCGGTTCCAAGGCCAGAAAAACAGGTCCGACCAAGCCCGGTGCGCGACGAGGTGGCCACGGCGGCCGCGGCTATCTGGCGAGCGCGCCGATCCTTTACGGCGGGCAAACAGCGGCTGACGGCCAAGCGGCTGTGGGAGCTATTGCGTGAAAACGGGCACACGGCGAGCGAGCGCACCGTGCGGCGATTGGTGGCCGAATTTCGTAGCGGTGAGCGTGAGGTGACTGTTCCTCTGGTGTACACGCCCGGCGAGCTCGCACAGGTGGATTTTTTCGAAGTGTGGGTCGAGCCCTCGGGGATTCGCCAGAAGGCGTGGATGTTCGTGATGCGCTTGATGCACTCAGGGCGCGACTTCGCCATGCTCTGCGCGCAACAAGACGCCACTTGGTTCTTAGCGGCTCACGTTGCGGCGTTTACCTACTTCGCGGGGGTGGTGGCCGCCGTGGCCTATGACAACTTGAGCGCGGCCGTGGCCAAGATCCTCGTCGGGGCGCCACGGCTGCTTCGGCCCCGATTTGCCGCGCTTTGCGCCCACTACGCCTTCGAGCCACGTTTTTGCCGCCCCGGCGAAGGCCACGACAAGGGAGGAGTCGAGCGCCGCGGAGGACACGTACGTCGCCAGCATTTGGTGCCCATTCCGCGCGGTGAATCACTTGCCGCCATGACCACGGCTTTGCAAGCACGCCTCGATGCTCAGCATTCGCGCAATCCGATGTACGTCGAGGCCTGGGCCCGCGAGCGCAGCGCGCTGCGGCCTCTCCCAGCGCCTTTTGACGGCCGCCAGGTGCGCACCGTGCAGCTTCGCCACCACGCCAGCTACCTCGTCGCGGGCGCTCGGTGCCCAGTCGGTGGTGCGGTCAGATGGTCGACCTATTCCTAGGCATCGACACCGTCACCTTCGCCAAAGGCGACGAGACCATCTGCCATCCTCGCGTGGCCTTCGGTGGCCGAAGTATCGACTATCGGCATTTGCTACTGCCACTATCGCGCAAGCCACAAGCTCTGCGCCAGGTCGCTCACGAGTTGGTGGTACAATTCGGCTCACCATGGCCCGAGCTCTGGGAGACGCTTTGCAATCGGTATTCGCCCGACCTGATCGAAGCTGCACGAAGACTGGCTCCGTGGTTGGAGCGCGCTGACCGCGAGGGAGTCGGTCGGGTCAAGCAAGCCATCATCACCGCCCTTGCGTGCGGTACGCTGGTGCCCTTTCTGCAACGCACAAGGCGCACCGAAACCCTCGCCGCTGTCCCGCTGGCATTATCGGAATACGCGGTCGAGACGCCCGACCTATCGCGCTACGACGTGCTTCTCGAGAGGGCATCGGCATGAGCACCGACGACGTGCTCTTGGCCGCCGTACGCGCCCATACGCGCGTACTCAAGCTGCCGACCGTCGCACGAGAGTGCGAAACGCTGGGACGTCAATCGCTGGCCGAAGGCTGGTCACCGTTGCAGTACTTGCGGGCGTTGCTCGACGCCGAGCTCGCAGTCCGCGCCGAGCACGCGATTGGGCGCCGCATGCGAGCGGCTCGTCTGCCCGTGCACAAAACGATGTCGCAATTCGATTGGCGGAGGCCACACGGTCTCGAACGCGCCCGCGTCGAAGACTTGGCTCGTGGTGCCTGGATTCCGACGGCGCGCAACATCGTGATCTTGGGCCCCGTGGGCACCGGAAAAACGCACTTGGCCATCGCGCTCGCCATCGAGGCCATCAAGCGCGGCCACCACGTGCTCTTTTACCGCGCCTCCGACTTGGTCCGGGCACTGACCGAGGCCCGGGATGCACGCGCTCTTTCTCGCCTGCAAGAGCGACTGCGAAGGGTTTCACTCTTGGTGGTGGACGAACTTGGCTTTGTACCGTTTGAAAAAGCCGGCGGAGAGCTGCTCTTCGACGTCTTGTCCACCCGGCACGAACGGTGCGCAACGGTGATCACATCGAATCTGGCTTTTAGTGAATGGAACCGGGTCTTCGTCGACGACAAGCTGACGGCCGCACTCCTGGACCGTCTGGCCCAGCATGCGGAGGTCCTCGTCACTCGCGGTCCGGGAGACCGTGTCCCGGCCGCGGCCACCAAAAAGACAGATTCAAGATCTGACGAGAGCAAACCCAAAGCGACCCAGGAGGTGCCGGCGCTCACGCGGTGAGTGCCCCCCATCGCGGCGGGGTGGGTCAGTTTTTGATGGCCGAGATGGGTCAGTTTTCGGTGGCCGTTGACACTTCGTAAGGGATCCCCGCCTCGAAGGCCCAGACGTCGAGATCGGGCAGCAAGGACAAGGTCGAATAGGCGACCATCCTCGCGGCCAGGGTGCGCGTGGAGATCGCGGCCGATGATTCCAGCCGCGCGGCGAGGCATCCCACGGCGATATGACCGATGCTAGCCATCGCCATCCAACGCCATTGCGGAGCTCATCATTCCCTCCGCGCGCAACCTGGCATGTGAATCACCCCTGGCCACGGCGGCCATGCGCCACTATCTGCCCGGGATGCCCGACGCATCGTCCTATGCCGCTTTCATCGTTGCCGCCTTCGGCCTGTGCGTGACCCCGGGCCCGGACATGATGTTTATCGTGGCCATGGGCGGCCGCGGTGGGCCCATGACGGGCTTGATGGCCGCGCTCGGTGTAGCGTTTGGCGCGTTTTTGCATGCGATGGCTGCCGTGCTCGGGCTTTCGGCGCTGTTCACGAGGTTGCCAGCGCTCTACGAGGTGCTGCGTTGGGCGGGCGCGGCCTACCTCATTTACCTTGCGGTCAAATCATTTCGCGACCGTGGCGCGCTGGACCTGGGGCAAGGTGATGACGCGGTCGCGGGACGCGCGGGGCCGACCCGTACGCGGGCATTCTGGCAGGGGGCGGCCACCAACCTCCTCAACCCCAAGGTCATTTTGTTCAACGTCGCGTTTTTGCCGCAGTTCGTGAATCCCGGCCGCGGCGCCGTGACGATGCAGTTTCTCATCCTCGGGGTCACGCTCGTTCTTTTGGGCCTCGCGGTCGATGCGACGGTCGGCCTGCTCTCGGGGCGCGTGGCATCCGCGCTGCGCCGAAGCCGTCGTATGGCCCGGGCGCTCAACATCTTTAGCGGCACCGTCTTTACGGGACTGGCCGCGCGGCTGCTTGCCGCCCCGAAGTGAACCGGCGTGAGCCGGCGTGAGCCAACGTGAACATTTGAGCTGCGCGAGCGGCTCTCAGCAGCCGCCGCCGGCACGGGCCGGTCGGACCGACTGAATGAGCTTCTGGTCGAGATCGCGGAAGATGGACGGTCCGCCCATCGCGTTGGCGATGTGGCGGCCCGCGGTGACACCCTGCCCCGTGGTCGTGGGCGGATTGACGATGCCGCCGCCCTGGCCTTCGCCCACCGTGAGGATGCGAAACGTGCAATTGCCGCCGTCCACCACGTAACGTGTAATGGTGCCGATGAACGGGTGATTCCATTGGGTGGTGTTCCGCGCCCAGCCGTTTCCACGCTCGAATGTGACGCACCCGATGGGCAAGTTGAAAACGGGGTCCACCACCCAGCCCTTGGTCGAATTGGGATCGTCCCCCTCGCCGCGCACGGCGGGCCCGGTCGGCCCATTGAAACGTTGGAGCGCCGCGTTGGCCTCTTCCCAGGTCGTTCCGGCGGGGAGCCGATCGCTGATGAGCGCATAGTGGTGCGAGGTCGCGGTGGCCGAGCGATAGAGGTTGCCCTGCGCCGCCGTGCGCGGATCGTATGTGCCGCCCGGTGCGAATTGGCCGGAGCGGAAGACGCCGCGCTCGAAGTTCTCTTGCGGGGACGGCGCCCCCGGGATCGCCCCGCTCCCTGCCTCGCGCGCCTCGCACCTCGTCAGGAGCTCGACGGGGTTGGTCAGGAGGCGCATGGATCGTCCCCCGATGCTGACCTCTCCCGAAATGGACTTTTGCGTCTCGACGAGGGAGCCGCCACCACCCACCAGACCATCGAGGATCCCCACCGACATGTTCGCGGGCGTGAGCGCCGGTAATTTCACCGCCGTGCTTTGTTGGAAGGGGAGCGATCGCGAAGCCTTCGTTCGATCGTCGGTCAGGGTGAGCTGGTCGCCCGTCACGGCATACGTTCCCCACTCGCCGCAGGTGTTCGTATCGCCGGACGCGGGGCACGCGGGCGTGTTCTTCCAAACCCAATAGCGCGTACCGTCGATGAACGAGATGAGCGCTATCTCGCCTTCGCTCGCGTCGAGCGCATAAACACCGCGCGCGGTCGCCCCCGGGGGCTCGTCATTCGTGTCGTCCGCACGGCATCCGGCCTGGATCATCGGCATGACGGCGAGCGCGCCAAGCGCCACGGCCGCACGCCCGACGATGTCTTTCCATAACATGGTCTTCATTTGTACCCTCCCTCCTCCGTAGGGGTTACGCCTGTAATTGCAAAAATCCCTCCATATCGTTATTCGTGATATGTATCGCGTACTTTTCCCATTGCACGATGAAATGCGAAGGCCGCGCGCGGAACGCGGTATTCCGCCTGCGGGAACTTCGTATTCCGCGCGGAAGGATTGGTTCCATGGAACGCCGGGCTGCCCGAGCCGGCGCGGGAGCGGTGCTGGCCAATTTCGTCCAATTTCGAGGGTGTGCGAACGACGTCTCCCGCTTGGCGCGGAATGATCGACCCACGGCGGAATAGGGGCGAGCGCCGATAGGTTGGTGCGCGCGGGACCGTCCCAGATAGCGAGCACCATGCGCGGCTACTTCCTTGTCATCTCCGTGTTCGGAGCCCTCCTCCTCGCTGTTTCTTCTTCGTTGGCCGCCTGCACCGAGCCGAATCAGGGCGAAGGTGAGCGCTGCGATACCCGCAATGGCCACGCCGATTGCCAATCCGGCTTGCAGTGCGTTCACCTCGCGCGCGACAGATGCGCCGCGAACAGCCGTTGCTGTCCACCGCCGCCGGCGATATCGACTTCGTCCGAGTGCTCGGTGCTCAATCTTCCGAACGCCCCTCCGCCGGATGCTCAGGCGCCGGATGCCCAAACGCCGGACGCCGGAGTGCCGGATGGTGCCGCGCCGGAACCCCCGTGTGGATGATGGGTCGCACGACCACCGCCTAAAACTTGCCCGCTCCGCATGGCCCACTATCGTGTGCACATGCGCGTTCTCGCTCTCTCCTGTGCCCTTGTACTTAGCAGCCTCGTCGCCGGTTCGGCCTACGCCGAGCCTACCCCGAGGCCGGCGCGAGCTGCGCGTGCTGCGGAGCGCCCTGCCGGTCATCAGCCCGTTCGATCACCCGCGCCCCACGGACGCTATTGGAAGGCCAAGCCCTCCGTGCCGCGTTCGGGGCACGTTGCAACCAGCGCAGCCAAGACGGGAGCTTCTGTTCCTGCTTCTCCTTCTGTTCCTGCTCCTGCTCCTGCGGCTGCAGACAAGGCAAGCGTCCCCGCAACGAGCTCGCCCATGCCCGTTCTTCCTCCGCCCGTGTCCCTGAGCCTCCCGCGGGAGACGACCACACCCGCGTCGGCGACGCCGCCTCCGAGCCCGCCCAAGGAATCGAAATCGACATCGGCTCATGAAAAGCGGCGCGCTCGACGAGGAAAGGTCAAAGGGCCGGCGCGCGACAGCAGCAAAAGCATTTAGTCGCGCGTCGCCGCACCTCGCAGCGCCGTGCGCTAAATCTGAGCGCCCTCGAGCCACTTCGGGTGCTGCACGGTGCCGTCGAACTTCTCGCTGGTCTTGAACTTCTCGTAGACGCCGTCTTTGGCGGCGTCGCGCGTCTTTGCGAGGAGCACCTCGACCGAGGCTCGATCCATCGGCTTGAAGGCGATGGCGGCCGAGATGGCCTGCTCCAAGACGCCCATCGAATCGCACCCGGTGATCACCACCGAGGTGGGCAGGTTCATGGCGTAGTGCAGGCACTCGACGGCCGTCACCACCTTGCTCTCGAGCAAAATCCCGGAGCCCATCGACTTCATCCCCAGCACCCCGATGCCTTTGTCGATCAGCACGGGCAGCACATTGCGCTCGAAGCTGCGGAAATGAGCGTCCATGACATTGAGCGGCATCTGCACGGCGTCGAACGCGAAGCCGTGGGCGTCGGCCGCGCGCAGCATGGCCAGATGAATGTCGGGGTGCTTGTGCCCCGTAAACCCGATGAAGCGAAGTTTGCCGGCCTTTTTGGCCTCGGTGAGCGCCTCCACGCAGCCGCCTTCGCCGAAGCAGCGCGCGGGATCGGTGTCGCGGATCACCTCATGGATCTGCACCAGATCGATCCGGTCGGTGCCGAGGCGGCGCAGCGACTGATCGAGCTGCTCGGCGGCGGCGCGCTTGGTACGGCCATCGAGCTTCGTCATCAAAAAGGCCTTTTGACGGTAGCCGTCCCGGAGCGCCTTTCCCATGCGTAGCTCGCTCTCGCCGTCGTTGTAGTCCCAGCAATTGTCTAGAAAGTTGATGCCGCGGTCGAGCGCGGTTCGCACGATGCGAATACCCTCTTTCTCCTCGGGCACACCGATGTGAAACCCTCCCAGCCCAACGATGGATACCGCGACACCCGTCTTGCCCAATTGGCGCATGGGCATGGTGTCGCGGGTCACCTTGGCCGGCGGCAACGCGGTGGCGCCCTCGGCTGGGGGCGATTCCTTCTTGCAAGCACCGACGACGCCGGCAACGAGCGAAGCCGCAAACGAACCGAGTAGGGCACGGCGATCCAGGTGCGTGGTCATGCCATCGGCAACGCATTGGATGTGCCATGGCAATGCTCGCGCGTTCCATCTCGGGACGCGCTCGCGTGAGCTCCTTCACGTGGCAATACGTCGCGCTGGAGCGAAATCAACGCAACTTGATGTTGGCGGTGCTCGTCGCGTCGATGTGCACGCCAGCCACCGAGACCCCGTTGGCTTTCAAATCGAAGGCGATGATGTCCCAATATTCGGTTTCCTTGAGCGATCCGGGACTTTTGGGCGGCATGGTCCTCACCGCGAACTGCGCGACGTCGAGGGCGGTGTGGAATTGGTTCGTTCGCACCCTTTGTGTGGACCGCGGATGCAACGGAAGCGCCTCCTTGCCCACGAGCGGAGGAGCTTCCCCCGAGCCTTCGCCGCTCGGCCCATGGCATGAGGCGCAGTGCGCACCGTACAGCTGCGCGCCTCGCGCGGCCTGCGTTTCACCGTCATCGGTGTTGCTCGTCGGCGGAGCTCCCGAATCTTGTGAGTTCGAGTCTCCACATCCGTTCATGAGCAGGAAAAGAGCTGCGGAGCAAAGAAAGACGTACGACGATAATAGAAGGGGTCGGGCCATGGCTTGCATCTCCACTTTCATCCGTGCGGGTGGACGTAGGACGGGGAACAGCCAAAGGGAGTCACGACGGGCTCGTGAGGTTCCCGATTAAAGTCGCCCGGCCCCGCCTGGACACGTCGATCGACCGGCTGGTGTTCACCCCCCGAGGTCGAAAGCTCCCCCACGTGGTTCACGGACAGCGGATTAGCGTGACATTCTCCGGATTGATGACCGTCGATGGATTGAGGCCAAAGACGTCGATGAACGCATGATCGAGGTGCGCGAGATCGTGAAAGCCGACCTGGTGCGCGATTTCCGTGAGCTTTCGTCCTTGCGACCATAGCGAGACGGCCCGCCACACCGCGGCCCAACGCGTGTAGTGGCTCACGCTATTGCCGGTGACCTCCTTGAACAGATGCCGCAAGCGCGAGGAGGACAACGACAAACGGCGCGCCAGCGCGGTCAAGGTCACCTCGTCGAAGGGCAGCTCGTCGATGAGCTCCAGCGCGCGCTCGATCCGCGGATCGAGGGTCGGCGGGGTTGGCGCCTGGCCCGAGATGATCTGCACGGCCGATTCGAACAGCCGATCGACCCCGGCGCAGGACAGCTTGCCCGCGAACGCCTCCGCCAGCGCCGGCAACAGCGAGGTGAATCGCTCGAAGTCGAGGGATTGCACGGGCTCTTCGCCGAACCGTGAATGTATCGGCAGGTCGAAGATCGCCAAATCGCTGTTGACGGCCACCAAGCGCCGTCGCGGTACTTTCGGGGCTATCAGTGCGACACGGGCCGACAGGGACGAGTCATCGCCGCACTCGAGCCAAAATGGTTCCCTGCACGCCACGAGCAAGGTCGGTGTGAGGCGCCGATAGGGACGGGGAGGCTCCAGGATGAACGTGGGCGCCAGCAGCAGGAATCGGCGCATACCGTAATAAGCAGTGAATCGCAGTGGTTCCCGCATTGAGCATTCAAAATAGCCGGTTCATACAAATAGAACAGCCTCCTCGTACAAGCCGGTGCTCGGCTCGGTTTCGTAGATTATCCCCTGGAGGTGCTCGATCATGGCGAACGTTACACGTACCGGTGGATACATGGTGCTCGCGCTCCTGCTCGGCGGCTGTAGTGCTGGGGGGGCCGAGGATCCCGTTCAAAACGCCGCCGGCCCCGCGCCGATCGTGGTCCTCGACGGCACCGAGCCCGCCGCCCTCGAGCTGGCCAGCGCCCAAACGAACGACTGGAACTGCAAGCCGACCGCGGAACATCCCGAGCCCGTCGTGCTCATGCACGGCCTCGGCGCGACCGGTGCTGGCAATTGGTTCTTCCACGGGCCCCAGCTGGCGAGCAAAGGCTATTGCGTATTCTCTCCGACCTATGGCACCGGCGTGCTCGGGCCTTGGGTCGGCGGCATCGGTTCGATGGCCGAGAGCGCCGCCGAGCTCGATGCCTTCGTCGACAAAGTCCTTGCAGCCACCGGCGCTTCGCAAGTCGACATCGTCGGGCACTCGGAGGGCACCACCGTTCCGGCCTACTACGTCAAATTCCTTGGTGGTGCATCCAAGGTCAAACGGTTCGTGGGCTTCGGCGCCAACTACCAGGGCACCACCCTCGGCGGGCTTTCGACCTTGATTCGCTTGCTGACGAGCGCCGCACCCGGTCTGGCCGATCTGTTCAGCCGTCATGCGTGCGCGTCTTGTCTGGAGTTCATGCCCGACTCGCCGTTCATGCAAAAGCTCAACGCGGGCGGGGTCGCGGTGGCCGGGCCTATTTACACGAACATCGTCTCACGCCACGACCAAGTGGTAACCCCGTATACCAGCGGGGTGCTCCAGGCGGCGAATGTGACCAACATCGTGCTGCAGGACGCCTGTTCGCAGGATTTCAGCGGCCACTTGGGCTTGGCCATCGATCCCAATGTCACGCAGTTGGTGCTGCGGGCGCTGGATCCCGAGAACGCCGCGCCGCTGAAGTGTCAGCCGTTCTTCACCTTCGGTCTCTGACGTCGTGGCGCGGGCTCGCGTGTCGCCCATTCGTCTCCGTCGAGGCGGCGAGCAAGCTGACGGCGATCACGGGACCATGACGAGGGCGAAGCACGCGAGCCGGATGCCGCCCGCGACCCAGCCCTACACCGTCCGGCGGGCGGCGCGGGCGGATGGGGGGGCGCCATCATCGACGTGTCGCGATGGCGCGGTGGGGCGACGTGGTCACCATCCGAGCCATGATCGGTCGAGCTTCGTGAGGCGGGGAGGAGGTTCGCTCAGCAGCTCGCCTGCGGGGCTGAATTTGTAGACGTAGACGGTGCCTTGGGGACGATGATCTTCGGGCCTGAAGGCCAAGTTCTCGGTCAGACCACCCGTGCCTACGCTCGCGAAGGACTCGTAGGCCTCCTTCACATTTTGCGCCGTCACCGTTTTGCCCGCATCGAGGACGCGCTCGACCGCCATGCGAAACACGAGCGCGCTGACATAGCCTTTGACGTAATTGACGGTGCGCGCATCGAGGCTTACCCCGTCGGCGAACACCGCCCTGCTGCCCGACCCGTCGATGGTGCGCCACTTGTCGTAAAGCGCAACGACCTTTGGCATTTCCCGCGAGGGGTAAGACATATCGCCGAAGGCGAGGGAAGGTAGAGCGCCATGCACGTTGCCGACGCAAGCCGCGCCGCAGCGAGCATAGAGGCCCTCGTCGAAGGCCCGCTCGTTGGCGATCAGTTGGATGGGGTTCGGCATGGACGCGCGCAGCTCCTGCTGGACGGAAGCTACGGCTTTCGCGATGAGCGCCATGGCGCGTGGTGAGCTCCCGACCCAGACCCAATCGACCATATCGTAGTCGGGGTGGGATTTTTTATAATCGATCTCGCCGCGAAAATAATAGCGGATCTTTTCGCGGTAGCTTGCCTCGTCCTCGTTTGGCTCGAGGAAGAGATCGCGCCCGATCGGCAGACCTATCTCTCTCGCGTACGCGTGCGCGGCGGGCGACGGCCTCCTACAGAAAGCCGCGGTGTTGCAGTAAAAGAACCCCAGGCGTTTGGCCTGGTTCTGCCTTACGTGAAACACCGCACCCCGAGCGCTCGTCGAGTCGTCCGTGCTGGCGAAGAAGTTGTTCGGGAAGCCCGGGCTCTTGAACTGCTGCGGCAATAGCGCTTCCTGAAAATTCGCTCCGACGTCTGGGACGTCGACGATCACGTCGATGGGGCGCGGTGAGGCAAGGAGCCCTGCATGCGAGCCGCTGACGAGCGGCTTTCCTTCCTGAGTGGCTTGCGGGGAAAGGTTGAGCGTCGCATCGTCACCCCAGGTCATGACCTGAACCACTTCGTCCCAATCGGGCGCCGCCTTCCAGAGGTCCCAAATGGCTTGTGCCTTGGTGACATCGTAGGCGTCATCCCGCAGATCGTAATCGATCGGGCAGCCTCGGATCCCGCCGCTCTCATTCAACTCGCGAAAGTAGTCATGAATCGCAAAACTGTATGGGATTGCCATTTCCGAAGCGGGACCCGTGAGCGTCAACACCGATCGAACCTTGAGAGCGGGCGCACGGTTCGGGCCCGAGGCGTTTTGCGCGGATGGCGGCCGGCATCGACGATCCTGTCCCCCATCGTTCACCAGAGGAGATGGCTGCTCGTCGGTCCCCGAAATTCGGTCGCACGCGCTGGTCGACGCAGCTCCGAGGACGACGAGGGCAAACGTAGCGATGGATGATCCGAGAACGCTGGACGTCATGGGGAGCCTCCGTAGCGAGGGTGGATTGTAAGAAAGGGCGGGATACGTCACACGAGCGGACCTGCAGGTACTCCGAGTCACTGCATGAGCGAATCTTGTAAGTGCCTTGCGGTTTCAAGCTCCAAGTGATGTGGTCTCGACTTCATGTGAGCATCACCGCGAAAGCGGCCCGACGAATTCCAAAATCCGTGCCTGTGCACCGTGGTGGCTCGCCGGGGTCGCGATGTCGAGAAAGTTCGAAATCGCTATTCACCCGTGTACCAACCGATTATCGCCTTCCGGTACACGCTGGTACATCGCAGGTACGCTTCCAGTGGGGGTCGTGCTGGTCGGCCAAGCTCGCGGAGGCCATCTCCCGTTGCTTGCGCAAAAAGCCCGAGGAGCGCTTTGCGACGGTCGCCGCGCTGGCGGTCGCCATTGCACCTGGGCGATGGCTCCCCCCGAACTCCCACGGCGACGAAGAGGACTCTGCCCTCACCTCCACGCAGCACGAAGGGCGATGAGGCATGGGTCGAGCAGCTGCTCGATGTACGCGATTGACGCGACAACACGCATGCGCTCGAGCCTGCTCGATCCATCTACTTGGTAGAGCAGAAGCGAGGTGCTCGAACGAAAGCGACGTCGTCCCCTTGACCCTCTCGCGACGTGAGGGTGCATCACTCCGAAACGAGGTGCCAACATGAAACCGGAAGAAGAGCTCGAAGGATTCGACCCGTCCAAGTACGCCGAAGAAGCCGAGGCCCGCTGGGGTCACACCGAGGCGTACGCCGAAAGCCAGAGGCGCGCAAAGGGCTACCGCGAAGAAGATTGGCAGACGATCCAGTCGCAGGTCGACGCCAATGTGCGCGCGTTCGCAGCGCTCTTTCAATCGAGGGTGCCCGCCCGCGATCCCCGCGCAATGGACCTGGCCGAGGAGCACCGCCAACACATCGATCGATGGTTCTACGCGTGCTCCTATTCGGCACACGTCGGATTGTCACGATTGTACGTCTCCGACGAACGATTCGCAGCCTACTACGAGAAGCACGCCGCCGGGCTGACACAGTTCATCGCCGACGCCATCGCCGCCAACGCGCAGCGCTATGGCGAGGGGACCGGATAATGCGATGTTGTTTCAGCGCTGCTCTACCAGGCTCGCGCGGGAGGCGTTTCCCCATTCCCGCCCGCACGGCGCCCCGCATCGCGCCGCCCGCAACTCACTCCGCACCTCTCCGCCAAGGTGTATCGACCACGCTGACGAGGTTGTGCATCGCGCGAATGAGGTCGGCATAGTCGACGGGTTTGGCGAAATGGTAGTTGAACCCCGCGTCGAGCGCACGTTGCCGGTCCACGGCATACGCATAGGCCGTGAGCGCGATCGCGGGGGTCACCCCGCCGTTCTCCTTGGGGAGCGCGCGGACGCTCCGCATGAATTGATATCCGTCTTCGCCCGGCATACCGACGTCGCTCACGATGATATGCGGCTTGAACGACGCGAGCGCTTGGCGGCCCTCTTCGGCGGACCCCGCCAGATATGCCGTCGCGCCGCGCATTCGAAAGAGCGTCTTCAGGATCTCGCGCGCATCCGCCTCGTCGTCGATGGCGAGCACGCGGATTCCGTCGAGCCGCAGCGCGCTCTGCCCAGGGGCGGGTCCAGGCTTGGCCGGCGTGGCTTTGGGAATCTCCGGCTCCACCGGGGCAACGGCGCGGACCGGGAGCTTGGCCGTGAACGACGCTCCCTGACCCGGCCCCGCGCTCTCGGCCGATACGACGCCCCCGTGCAACGCCACGATGTGCTTGACGATGGCCAAACCGAGGCCGACGCCGCCCACTCGGCGCGCGGGGCCGCTCTCCGCCTGGCGAAAGGGCTCGAAGACGTAGGGGAGAAACTCCGCCGCGATACCTTGTCCGGTGTCGGCCACGCGGAGCAGGACGCTCGAGTCCTCGCGCGTCAATGCGATGGATACGGAGCCTCCCTTTCCGCAGAACTTCACCGCGTTCGAAAGAAAGTTCCAAGCCACTTGCTGAAGGCGTACCGGATCGCCAACCAGCCGTATCGGCTCCTCCACCCCCGTGGGATAGAGTCGAATCTCTCTTGCGTCCGCGGCGGGGCGCACCACCTCGATCGCATCGCGGACGATGGCCGCGAGATCGACGGCCCGCGGATCGATGCGCATCTTGCCCGTGACGATGCGCGACATGTCGAGCATGTCGTCGATGATGACGGCTTGCGCCTCCCCATTGCGCTCGATGGTCTCCAGACCTTTGGCGATCTCCTGCAGATCCTCCGAGGTCTTGAGGAGCGAGGCCCACCCCAGGATCGCGTTCAACGGTGTCCGCAGCTCGTGGGAGATGGTGGCGAGGAACTGGTCCTTGATGTTGCTCGCCTCTTGGAGCTTGGCGTACTCGATCCGTTCGTCCTCGGCCTTTCGTCGCTCGGTCAAGTCGCGTGTCACTTTTGCGAACCCCACGAGGTGATCGTGCTCGTCGCGCAGCGCGGTGATGATCACGTTGGCCCAGAACCGGCTGCCGTCCTTGCGGACGCGCCACCCCTCGTCCTCGAAGCGCCCATCGCGCGCCGCCACCTCGAGCTCCATTTCGCACTTGCCGCTCGCGGCCACCTCGGGAGGATAAAATTTCGCGAAGTACTGGCCGATGATCTCGTGCGGCTCATAACCCTTGATCCGCTTTGCGCCCGCGTTCCAGGTCGCGACCATCCCACGCGCGTCCAGCATGAAGATCGCGTAGTCTTTGACGCTCTCGATGAGGACGGCGAACGTCGCGGGGACTGGCTGTTCCCCGATGGTCGACTCGAGCGACCCGGCACGATCGGTAAGGTTGCCAGTTACGGTTGGCTCCGTCTCGTTCTCGGTGTCGTTCTCGTTCAAGGACATGTGCCCATTTTTTGCACTGTTTCGACGTTTCATGGAAGACCGCTTTCGAAAATTCGCTCACGCGACCGCCGAAAAAGCAGGGACGTCGGCGGCCTTCTTCATCGCCGTCGCCGTCATCGCCATCTGGGCGGTGAGCGGACCAATGTTCCACTTCTCGGACACCTGGCAGCTGGTGATCAATACGGGAACGACCATCGTGACGTTCTTGATGGTCTTCCTCATTCAGAACACCCAAAATCGTGACGCGAAGGCGATCCATTTGAAGCTCGATGAGCTCATTCGCAGCAACGCCCGCGCGCGCAATGGCCTCCTAGCGCTGGAGGACATGAGCGATGACGATCTGAAGCACTTGCAGAGCGAGTTCGAACAGCTCCGCGAGCGCGTTCACCACGTTCGCAAGAGCCGCTCGGATCTCCATGAAAACGGTTGAGCTGTTGGATCCCGATCCTGCTGCGAGGCCAGTGTGCGCGCCGCGCAGCGGCAGTGGCAGTCCGGTAGAAGCGGGCAATTTGCCACGATCCGGCCACTCTCCTCGTACCCGACGATGGAAGGTTCCGGAGCGTGCACCTCATCGCCGACCTCCTCGGACGCGGCGCGATACACGACTTCTCCCGGATCCCCAGTAGCCTCCTCATTGGCGAGCCCTCCTGCATGAAGTGCTGGCCCCCCGGATGAACGAGCACCGTGAGCACTCGGAGCTCGTTCGCCCGAACGCATCGCAGGAATTGCGCCACCATGGGCGCATCACGGATGAGTCAAAAGCTCTCGATCGCGCCACCTCTTTCCGCACACTCCCTGCAAACGCAAGAGCTTCGACAGGCCGTGCCGCGCGGACGCGCGCGCACCTCAGCACGTCTCAGCGCGAACCAATCTCGATGCTCTCGCTGGGCGCTTCGTCGGCCTCGAGGGAAATGGTGAAGCAGAAAACGGCACCGGAGCCCGGCGGGCTGGTGACGAAGATGGTCCCGCCGTGGGCCTCGACGATACCGCGCGCGATGGCGAGACCGAGCCCCATGCCCGTTCGACGGGTGCTCGACCCTTTCCAGAAAGGATGAAAGACGTGCTCCCGGTGCTCCGGCGCAATACCCGGTCCGCTGTCGAGCACACGGAACATGGCTTGTTTCAGCGACGCCTTGAGATCGATGCGGATTTGCCCCGCGCGCGGCGTGAAATGAATGGCATTCGATACGATGTTGCCCAACGCTTGCTCGATGCGCTCGGGATCGCACACCGCGAGCACCGGTTGCTCGGGCATCGTGGTCGCGAGGGTAATCGATTTGCGATTGGCGATGTAGCGCAGTTGCTCGATGACGTTCTGGACGATGGATCGCGCGTCCACGCTCCGGCGCTGGATGGAGAGATGTCCGAGCTCCAGCTCGGAGGCGAGGCCCAAATCTTCGATGAGCCGCACCATTTGCTTGGAGCTCCGCTCGAGCGCGGCCCCCACGATCGCACAATCCGAGGCGCCGAGCGCCAGGCCCTCCTTCAAGAGCGTCGCATGTCCGGTGATCACTTGAAGAGGGGCCCTCAAATCGTGGGCGACGATGGCCATCACGTGTTCGAATCGGCGCACCGCCATCCCTTCGATTTCGCTCGCCGCGATCTCCATGGACTCGTCGATGGTCGCGTGCAGCACGCGCGCTTCCCCGATCGTCAGCGCGCTCCGATGCTCGTCACAAATATCCAGGACCGCCCCGCGGAAGTGGCGGAGCTCCCGGAGCGCTTCCGCGATGGTGTATTGCGCGGCGAAGCGATGGCGAGCATGGGCGACGCCGACGTCCTCGGATTGGCTGTGCTCCGGCTTGCCACCGTCCTGGTTCGCGGCCATTCGCTCGAGTCGCTGAACGATGCGCTCGATGAGCACGGGGAAGTTGTCTTCGAGCGCGGGCCTCGAGAGTCGTTGTGCGCTGGGCACCTCGGGATCATGGAGGAGCCGTTGCGCCCATCGTTCGAGGAGCGCATCGCGTGCCGTCACGAGGAGCGATGCAAGGGGACTTGGGGTTGCCTCATTCATGGTGCGACCCTCCTCATCAGCCGCTATGCCACCTCGCATCATCGCGAATTTGCGGCCCCTCGAGAACGGCACGCGCTCTGCAAAAATGGCACAGTGAGCTTGGGTGCCGCAACCGATGGACGGGCGCGCCCGGGCACGTTGGGAGCGCACCGCAGGCGCCCGCGCATGCCCCTCGATGTCGTACATGTAGTGTCTCCCACGATGGCGAAAGTGGCAATCGCATTTCCATCTTCGGAAGTCCGAGTTCCTCGGCGCTGCGGCGAAGATCCGCGGGATGCCGGCGAAGATCCGCGCATTCATCGCTGCATTTGCGCGGCAATGCGAGTGGCATTGCGGTTGCTGATGCGAAAAATATGAATCGAATCGTGCCCGTCGTGGCGACCGTTCTCGTGGCCGTGGGGCTGGCGTGTTCGAGTCCTTCGGAGCAAGCACCGGTCAGCGAGGGGGCGACGGGGGATCTCGTCGTCATGGAGGCGTCGGACCAGACGCGCTCCGAGCTCGGTGTGGAGACGTGGGGGCTCGACAGCGGCCAATCCGAGGTCACCACCGTGCGCGGCTACGACGGATCGCACACGCCGATCGTTCAGTTCGCGCACAAAACGAGCGCGAAGCAGGGCACCTTCGAGGCGACCCTCTCGACCAAAGAGAGCCACGCGCGCATGACGATCGAGGCCGGCGCGGGCGGGGCGCGGTTCAATGTGCTCGAGAACACCTTCGCGAACGACGCGCGCGCACGAAAGATCGTCGACCGCATCATCGCCGATCTCGAGACGCAGTCCGCGCGCGCCGGGGGCAAGCTCACCGGGCGATCGAGCCGGGAGCTCCAAGCCTCCGGCCTCCGCCCGCAGACCAAGCTCGTGGAGCCCGTCGGGTGCTTGACCACCGGCTGCAATTCGGCGCTCACCGCGTCGGCATCGGCAGGCGCCAACGCCGTTTCGGCGTGCCAGACGTCGACGGGGGCCACGAGCAACTGTTCCTCCCAAGTCAGCAAGGCGTCGCAGGCGCAGGAGCAGACGCAGGGCCAGTGCTCCTCGTGCGACTCGTCCACCTGCGACAAACAGGTCGACATCGAAGGTCCGCCCGTTCGCTCGCAAGCCCAAACCTTCGCGAACGAGGCCTGCTGCTTCGTGGAGGCGTGCCGCGCCGGTACCTACAATGGTCACCAGCCCAGCGCCGATCTGGCGCTCGATATGCTGACCTCCGAGGCCTACGGCCAAGTCCCCAGCGACAATCACGAGTTCGGCAATCGCCTGGCGGAGTTTGCCGTCTCGAACATGAGCAAGTACCGCATCGCCTATGTCATTTACCGCCAGCGCATCCACCAAGGCGATGGCTGGTCGCAAATGGAGGACCGCGGGAGCATCACCCAGAATCACTTCGACCACGTCCACGTCAGCTTCGAGCCGTGACGTGGACGGATCCCGCGCGGATGACCGCGGCTCAATGCGGATTGTTGACGTGCGCGTCGACGATGCGCCCATTCTGGACGACGCACGCCTCCGCGATGGCGTCGAGGCCGAGCTTCACCTCCGCGCGCATCGACTCGGTGATCGGGCCATGAAATCGCGCTTCGGAGCCAAAGCGGCCGCGGAGCGAGAGCAGCTCGGGCGGGACCAACGGCCCTGAGACTACGGATACTGTGCGTTCGTCGCGAAGATGGGAAGAAAAAGAGAGGCCATAGGCTACGTCGGCAATCTTCATCTACGCTGGGAAGAACGTCTTCTCCCTGCTGAAAAAATTCTCGACCCTCCCTCATGGGACAGCCGGCGGCGGGCGGCGATCCCGGATGCACACCGGCATAAGCGCCTCGCGCGGGTGTTTCGACCGCGCGAGGCGCGAGTTGTCCATCTTTACCAATTATTCCCGCTGAGGGTCGCGGTGAAGCCGCTCGACAGATTGCGGAAGGCCGACTTTCCAGAGTTCAGCCCCGTTACCATGTTGTCGCGGATGGCCGCCGAGCCGGTGGGTGCAGGGTAAAAGGGCGGCGAGATGACGATACCGTCGAGTCCAGGGTGGCGAATGGTATTGTTTCGCAGAAGCGTGTCGGTGCTCGCGGAGAACCCCACTCCGTTGTAGAGCGCATCCACGATGGTGTTCTCCGACACGGTGGCGTTCGCGACCGTGCCCGTTTCATGGCCATCGCCGCCGTTGCCGATGTGCAAAGCGGGTTGTTGCTGCACATAGGCATTGCCGCCGCAGCGCACGACCAGGTTGCCGGTCACCGTTGCCGAGGTGAGGTTCGAGCCATTCGCCCCGAACTTGCCCACGCCAAGACCGATATAGCGCGCCGTGTCGCTCATGGCATTGTTGCGCACCTCGTGGCCGCCGCCACCGTAAACCGCCACTCCTTTGCCGCCCCAAGGGGCGATGGATGTATTGTTGATGACCTTGGCCCTCGCCATGGGGGTGTAATAGACGCGGGTGGGGCCAAAGTCATTGTAATCGACGGAGTTGATGGCAATGGCATCATCCCCCGTGCCACGTACGAAGTTGTTTTGAACGGTGAGATCGTTTCCGACCTTTCCTCCGTTGCTCACGTTGTTGATATTGCATCCGTCGGCCCAGATGCTCGTCAATCGGCAGTTCTTGACCGTTCCTCCAGTCCCCGATGCCCAGAACCCAGACATCGTGTGCTGGGTCCAAATGCCGTCGGCCACCCAATGGGTGCCCGTGGTATCCATGGCGCCGCCGGCGCCGTCGATTTGGGCCCGGCTCGTTGCGTTGGCATCGAGCGCAAAGTTGCGCACCGTGCACGATGTGAGATTGAAGATGGCGCCCAGCGGCTGCGGCTGCCCCGACCCGTTCACATTGGGCAGCGGCATGTTGCGGTAAATCGTGCTGTACCACATGCCCGCGCCCTCGATGGTGATGCCATTGGCATGGAGTCCGCCAACGGTCCTCACGTAAAAGGCGCCCGGGGGAATCCAGAGGCTCTTTCCTTGCGACGCAGCCCTATCGATGCAAGTCTGAATCGCGCCCGAGTTGTCCACGTTGCGGTCGTTGGCCACCGCGCCGCAGTCGGCCGCGATGGATAGGGAGTTTGGCGTTTGGGCGAGCGGTGCGGGAGGAGCTTCCACGTCCACCACGTCGATGTCGTAGAAGGCCGCCGTGTTCGCGGCGCTCTTCTGGAGCCGGAGGGTGCTGCCGGGGGCCACGGCGGCGCCCGTGATGAAGGTGTGCACGTCATCGAAGAACGTGCGCGGGCGGCCGTCCGAGGGATTTTGGCTTTCGTTGTTGTAGTGGTCGTTGCCCTCGTAGCCCCAAGTCTGTTTGGAGGTGAGGGTGAGCGTCTGGCGGAACGCGCCATCGACATACAGATCCAAGGTGGCCGTGAGCCCTTTGCCATCGGCGCTATCCGGGATCGACGCGCGAACATCGATGAACGTGATGTTCTTTTCGGTGTCGTTCACCCACTCCACGTACTGATGCGTTGCATTCAGCCGAACGTACGCGTGACCCGAAGACTCCAGCTCCGGACTCGAATACGGCGTGGTCGGCGGCGACGTGAGGGCCACGATCGCGGCCCCGCCCCCGAGCCTCCCGGCCTCCGCCTCGTAGCTGACGAAGGGGGTGGTGGCCCCAACGGCCGCCGTGGTTTGCCCGAGCTCGAGCCAGGCGAGGTTGAGAATGCCGTAGCCCGACTCACCGCGCAGACAGAGCGAATGCACGCCGGATACCGGTGTCAATGTCATGGTGCGCGTCTCCCACGTGCCCCATCCCCCCGTGGACGTCGCCACCGTGTAGCGCCCGATCTCGGTGCCCGCGTTGCCATCGATTCGAACGGAGAAGACCCCGCCCGTGTTCGCGGCCGCCATGCGCAGGCCAAGGCTGCCCACCCCGCTCATCTCCACGCCATCGAAGCAAAACCACGTGCCCACGTCGAAGAACCCCAGGGTGGTGTCGTTGTTCTCGAGGTGCGGATTCGGGTTCGATTTGCTCGTGAACGCCGCGGCTCGAAGGGTGCTGCCCGCGTCGAACCGCGGCGGTCCGGCCAGGGGAGCCCGAGCAGGCGGCTCTCCGGGCGCGTCGCCGCGGGTGCCATCGGCGCAGCCGAGCGCCGCGACGAACGCGGCGAGCAACGAGATGCCTCCAGTGTGGGTTACCCATCGACGAATGCTCATCATCCAATCTCCTTCCGGGGTAGACGTTGGTCCTCGACCCTCGACCCGCGCAGGCGTGGTCCGTATTGATGATGGGTAACATTAAAAGGCGCACGCTTGCACCTGCGGCGCAAACGGGATTGTGTGGGTGCTTATGCGACTTGGGCCCGTGTTCCAGGAGCTCGCGGAGAAGGTGAGCTCTGTACCCACGCTCCCGGAATGCGCAAGAAACGCCACCCTCTTTTCAGCCATCGCAAGGCATGGAGGTTGTGGATGTCCGTTCGAAGCGTATCCGTGGTCATCGCGATGGCTCTTGGTTTGATGGCGTGCGCGGGCCAATCGCGTGGCACCTCGGCTTATGCGGGTCACGATCCGTCGAGTATTTACCAGCCGACGCCGAGCTCACCGCCGCTCGCGGTCAATCCGCCGATCACGGTGACGGGAACCCCGGGTACCGCCCAGGGTGTGCCCGGTTGCGAAGAGTCGGTGGCGTCCTCGGGAAGTGGCAGTCCGAATCGGCGATTGTGCCCTTGATGCGCGTGTGCGAAGGAGCCGCGCGGTTGATGTAAGGTACGGCTCATGTTCGTCATCGAGCTCGTCTACAAGGTACCGCTGGAAGAAATCGACGCACGCATGAAGGACCATATGGTCTTTCTTCGAAAGTATTATGCGTCGGGGCATTTCTTGGTCTCGGGCCGCAAGGTGCCCCGCGACGGTGGGATCATCGTGGCCGCGGGCGACGGCAAGGACGAGATCGAGACCATCATGCGCGAGGATCCGTTTATCGCGCACGGCTTGGCCGATTTTCGAGTCACCGAGTTTTTGCCCAGCCAGCGCGCCAAGAATCTAGACGCTCTCATACGCTGAGCACCCTCGAGCTCCCCGTGTGTGAAGAGTGGAAGAGTGTAAAGAGTGTGAAGAGTCTTTGCACGCTCGTTGATGGGCGCGCGATCCACCTCAGGATCATGCGATCCGCGCCCGCGGCGCGCTGCCGTTGCAACATTTTATGAAATACTCGTTATTTACATGCTTGTTACCTTCATGAACACATCGATGTGACGTCGCGCGCTGCGATCAGTCGGGGCAGCCGCGCGCGCGCCATTCATCGAGCAAATCCTTGAGGAGCTGCGGTTTTGCCGAAGCGGGATCGCTGGGCTTCCCGGCCGATGTCGGCAGCGCGAGAAAGACCGGTACATAGCGATTGCAGAACTCCGTGCGCGTGACCATCGTGGCCCATGCATGGCAGCTGACGCACGATTTATCGTCGCCGCGAACGCGCACCGAAGGATTGGTGACGATATCGCGCACGGAGTGGCCTGCGATCATGCTGGTGGCGCGACCTAGCCGCTGGCTTACGTCGAGGCTCGTGTTGCCTTCGACGATTTCGTGGCTCCATCCGTAAGGATCCGAGGGCCCTTGTGTGAGCTCCGCCGGGTACGGCTCCTTCCCCCAACACGAAACGACGAGCGCTGCAACGGCCGCGCTCGAGGTGACCTCCACGCCGTGCATGAAAATGCGCGTGCCGCGCACCCTTCGAAAAGTCATGTATGCTCCTTTCGAAGGCGCCCTTCGCAAGTTCAATGCCTCTTCGACGCTGTCGACCTCGGCCGTGTCCGGCGATGGCATGATTCGCGAAAAGGCAATAACGCAGCCCGCGAGCATCGATGTTCAAATACAGCAAATGGACGAAAAATGGATTCGAGCGAGGTTCGGCACCCATTGCTGGCCCGTAGGTGCGCGCCCGTCGAGGCTCGCACGAACGATAATGGCTATTTCGATATCGATGACGAATTACTTTTTGCGGCGTACGCCAGTGCTCACTGGCGCGCGCGCATGTGTCCCGATCGCCACCGCCTACGAACCTTGCGTTTACACCGATAGGTAGGTCGAGCCGACCGTTCCGCTCGAGCTCAGTTATGCAATAATCGGCGGATGGGGCGGAACGAAGCGGAGATTCTCGTCGATCTGGACGTGCCTCGCGAGCGCGTGGCGCCGACCACGAAATTTCGTAGCACGTGGATCGTCTCCTCGCAGAATGCCATCCGCGATTGCGGGTTCTTCGAGCGCTATACCAAGCTCATTCCCGAGATGCACCGCGAAACGCTGATGGCGCCCGTGGTCGGCGTCTGGTTTCCAAGCGACGTGGTGTATGCGCACTACACCGCGTGCGATCGGCTCGGTCTCTCGGCCGTCGAGCGGGAAGCCATCGCCTATGCGCTGATGCGCCCGGCGCACCGCAAGCTGCTATCCATCACGAGCAACGTCGCCAAGCACGTGGGGTTGACCCCATGGATGGCCCTTGCCCAGTCCGGTCGAATCTGGGAGCGCACCTGCATCGGGGGCGGAATCGTGGTTTACCGCGAGGGCCCCAAGGAGGCGCGGGTGGAGCTCCTGGGGCTCACCCTGGCGTCCATTCCTTATTTCCGTCTGGCGTTGCGCGATCTCCTCATTACCTCGGGCAAGCTGCTCGCCACCGCCTTTTACGTGAAGGAGTCGTTTCACCCGGCCCACCCGCTCGACCTGACGTATCGGGCGTCGTGGGTCTGAGCCTGCGCGTCGCCGTTGCTGCACCGCCGATCCCGAGCCAGCTCGTTGCGATCGGGGTTGGCGGCGCGAACGACGACCGCGGCCGCGCGGGATCGCCCGGAATATGCCGTTCTCCTCGACATCGTCGGATTGGCATTTCGAACGCGTGCTCGGGTGGATCATGTCACCACCCTCGGGCCCTTCGTTCGCGCGGTGGCCGCGATCCGGCATCGCGCCGTTGCTGCGCGTAGCGCGTGCAGCGACGCGGATCGCGCGGAGAGCGCCGTTGGCCCGGGTGCTGCAGTGCGGCGGCGCAATGGACGAAGCCGTCGCCTACTCCACCCTTGCCGTGACCGTCACCTTGGCCGTTTCGCGTCCGCGGGTCGGGCTTCGCGGGCTGCGTTTTACGCCGGGGGCCGCTGCGCTGGTCGGCGTCGCGGTCTTGTTCATGGCGGGCTTGCTGCGGCTGGACGACATGCGGACGTCCGCGCAGATGCAATGGCGTCCGCTGGCGGCGCTCACGAGCATCATGATCCTGACCGGCGTGGTGCAGGAGGTGGGCGCGTTCGAACGGCTCGCGCAGCGCATCGAATCGTATGCACACCGCACCTCGGCGGCGCGCGCGTTCGGGCTCGTGTTTCTGGTCAGCGTCGTCACGCCCTCGCTGCTCAACAACGACTCGGCGATCCTGCTCCTCACGCCGCTGGTCATCGCGCTCACGCGCCGCCTCTATCCGGGCCGGCCCGCGCTCACCGAGGCGTTTGCCTTCGCGGTGTTCCTCGCGCCAGGGGTCGCGCCGTTCGTCATTTCGAACCCGATGAACATGATCGTGGCCGAGTTCGCGGGCGTGGGGTTCAACGCGTATGCCGCCGTCATGCTGCCCATCTCCGTGGCCGGCGCCATCCTCACGTACGCCGTTCTGCGCGGTCACTTCCGACATGAGCTGGAGAGCGCCGTCGCCGAACCTGCGCCGGTCTCCATCGCGAAGGCGCACCCCGCCGAGCGACCGGCCATGGCGCTCTTGCTCGCCGTTTTCTTGGCGTATCCCGTGATGGCGGCCCTCGGCGGCCCCATTTGGGTCGTCTCGGTGGCCGGCGCGGCAAGCTCGCTCGCCCTCGCCTGGCACTACCGAATCGCGCCTGCGCGCAAGGTGCTCGGGCATGTCTCGCCAGACATTCTCGTGTTTCTATGGGGCGTGTTTTTGGTGGTGGGCGGCCTCCGCCACGTGGGCGTGGTCGATCGCTTGGCGGCCCTTTATCAATCCGCGTCGGCGCACGCCGGCTCCGAGATCGGCGTCATCGGCACCGTGGCCGCGCTGGGCTCCGCCATCGTCGACAACCACCCCATGTCGATCTTGAACATGATGGCGCTCCGCGAGCACGGCGCTTACGGCGCTCACGACGGGAGCCGCGCCATTCTCGCCGCGCTGATCGGCGGCGACATCGGCCCGCGCCTCTTGCCCATCGGCTCCCTCGCCGGGTTGCTCTGGATGGATCTCTTGCGCCGCGCCGGGGTGGCGATCTCCATCGGCAAGTTCATCCGCCTCGGCACCCTCGTGCTCTTACCGACCTTAGCGCTCTCCCTCGCCATGCTCTACTTTTTGGCCTAGCGAGGAGGAGCGCGGCCCACACGGACGGGCCGCGCGAGCCCGCCGCCCGCGGCTTACACGGGAATGGATCGCGCGAACTCGGCGATGCGGCGGCTCACGGTGCGCGCTTGATCGAAGTGGGGGCAGTGTCCGATGCCCTCGGGCTCTTCGATGATCGCGTGCGGCGGGAGGTGCTCGCGGAAGTAGGCGAGGTTGCTCGCGGGCAAGAGACGCTCGGAGCGGCCCCACCACAGGAGCGTGGGCATGCGGAGCGAGGCCAGTTGCTCGGGGGTGGCGCCGTAGTTCGGGGCGGCGGATGCGAGCAGCTCCCTCACCGCGCGCCGGCGCATCGAATGAACGAGATCGGCCGCGATGAGCGGCGTGAACCAAGGGCGCTTCGCGTGATAAATCTTGTCCATGAACGCGCCCACGTCGCGGGCCGAGCTCACGCCGAAGGTGCCGACCAGATCGCGGACCTCCTCTTCGCTCCACGGCGCGCCGGCGGGCGAGAGGAGGACGAGGCCGCGCACCCGCTCGGGCCGGGTGGCCGCGTAGTGGAGCGCGATGGCGCCGCCCATCGAGTTGCCGCAGACGATGGCCGGCTCGTCGAGGATTTGATCGAGCGCGCTCGTCATGTTGTCGAGCAGCGAGTCGCGATCGAGGAAGCTCCGCGGGGCCTCGCTGAAGCCGTGGCCGGGCGCGTCGGGCGCGATGATCCGGCGCGTGTGCCGCTGCAACTGCGCGAGCACGGCCCCGAACGCGGCGGACGACGAGGTGATGCCGTGAAGCACCACGATGGGCGGAAGCGAGCCCCGCCCGCGGCCGTCGAGGACATGGAGCCGTCCGATGTCGGTCTCCACGGAACGGCTTCGTATGCCGAGCTTGTGCAGCCGGTGGCGCGACACGCGCTCGAATGCGGGCAGGATCCCCAGTCGCAGCATCGGTCCTTCAACCCGCACTTTTGCGCGTGATCTGACGTGCTCGACGAGACCCCGCGCGCTGATGAATGGAAACTTCGCCCCGCCCGCGCCCTGGTCTAATGTTTCTCTCATGCGGCCTGCGACCATTTTTATCACGGGAGCATCGAGCGGAATAGGACGTGCGCTGGCGCTCGAATATGTTCGTAAGGGGGCACATGTCGCGATCGCCGCCCGCCGCGCCCCGGAGCTCGCGCGCGTCGCCTCGGAGGCGCGCGCCATCGCCCAAAAAGGCGGGCAGATTCGCGTGTTCCCGCTGGACGTCCGGGAGCCGCGCGCGGTCTTCGAGACGGTGCAGCGCGCGGAGCGCGAGCTCGGTAGCCTCGATTGCGTGATCGCCAATGCGGGCGCCGGCAGCTACCAACACATAAGTACGATGTCGTGGGACGATGTAGAACGCGCGATCGATATCAATATCCGCGGCGCCATCGCCACCATCCTGGCCGCAGTGCCCATCATGCTCAGTCAGCAACGCGGGCAATTGGTCGGCGTGAGCAGCCTCGCGGGCCGCCGTGGAATGCCGTATTCAGCCATGTATAGTGCAAGCAAATCGGCGCTCTCGACGTTTTTGGAGTCGATTCGCATCGAGCTCGCCCCCGCGGGGGTCAAGGTGACCGACGTCCAACCGGGATTCGTCGATACGTCGATGGTCCTCACATTGAAAGGACGTGTCCCTACACCGTGGATGTGTTCGCCACAAAAAGCAGCCCACATCATGGTTCGGCGGCTCGAACGCGCCCCGGCGGTCATCGCATTTCCGTGGCCGCTCGATGTTTGGAGCTCCATCGGCCGATTCCTCCCTACATTTATGTACGATCGACTGGCGCGTCTCGCGGCCCTGTGATGTTTTTCTGCTGTCAAGGTTTATTTTTCTTGTGTGGTTCCGCAGGCCCACATCACGTCCCTACCTGAGTCTCCATCTGGATCGGGCCCCCACCTGAGGTGGCGTCGCCCTCACGTCGGACCCCGCTGTCGCGAGGCCCCAAGGTCGTAGTAGGATGAACCGCTGGAAGCTGATGTCCCGACCGTTGCCCCCTAAGAAAGAGGTCGCGCTCGCGCTCCTGGAGCGTTCGAGTGTTCACGTTCACCTCGATCCGCGCGTCGCCAGCGTGATCGTTCCACCTTGGTTCAAGAGCCAGCCCCAGCTCGTCTTGCAGATCGGGCTGAACATGCCGGTTCCGATCCCCGATTTGCACCTGGACGATGATGGTATGAGCTGCACGCTCAGCTTCAATCGTTCACCGTTTCATTGCGTGGTGCCGTGGGCGAGCGTCTTTGCCATGGTCGGCGAAGACGGTCGCGGAATGGTGTGGCCCGACGACGTCCCCGTGGAGGTTTCCCGCCAAACGCGGCCCGTCCAAGTCGCGCCAGCGCCCAAGGACTCGAGCCCCGACAATGGAAAGGCGGCCGCCGCTGCCGCATCCCCCCGCCGCGGGCCGCGCCGCCTGGCCGATCCGCCCGAGGGCGATGTGAACACGGCCAAGAAGAAGAAGGGCGTCGTCAAGCGTCCGCGCGTCGCGAGCACCACCGGCGAAGAGCCGCGCCCGCGCCTCTCGGCTGTCCCGCCCCCGGCGGCCGCCGCCGACACGCGAAGCCCGCTCCGCGACGTGAGCGATTCGTCCGCGCCCATTGGAAGCGCGCCGCCGCGGCCGAAGAAAGAGCTGCCGCCGTACCTGCGCGTCGTGAAGTAACGCTACAGATTGATTTTGAGGCGCGTCGTCTGCCCGGCTGTGATGGTGAAGCCGAGGGAGCGCTTCAACGCGCCATTGTTGGTGACGGACACCAGGGTGAGCTTGTGGTCGCCCGCGGGGAGCGGAAGGTTCTCGACGGGCGTGGTGCGACCCATGTCCTGCTCGTCCACGAAGATTTTTGCCGGCGGAACGGACGACACGGTGAGAAATCCGCCGCTGCCGCCGCCTAGGAGGGGACGGGGCTCGGCCGCGACCGAGCTTGGGCACAAAACCGCAAAAAGCAGCGCCGTACATGAGCCCAAGAGGGCCGACTTCGAGAAAGCTCGCCGTGAGATCGAGGTGCGCATGGGACCCTTCTGGCCCGATGGACGCACGGGGAAGCCCGACGATGCAAATGCTTTTTTGGCCGGGCGGTCAGGTCTTCGCCTGCTGCACCTGGACGCGACGCAGCCTGCGCGCGATCGGCGCGTAAAGTAGGCGTTTCAGCCACCGCGGGGACAGCGCGTTGAGCACCATCATGACGCGGATGAATAGCCCGGGAATGACCAACGCCCGCCCGCGCTCGAACCCGCGAAGCGCCGCCCGCGCGCACTCCTCCGCGGAAATTTGAACGAAGGACGGCGGCTCGACCCCCGTGAAGTTCCCGAGGGTGTCGTTGAACTCCGTGCGCACGGGGCCCGGGCACACTTGGGTGACCGTGACACCCGTGCCGGCCAGATCGAGGCGCAGCGACTCGGTGAAGCCCGTGACGTAGTGCTTCGTGCCGATGTAGGTCGCGAAGCCCGGCATGAACGAGAGCCCGAAGCCGGAGCTCAAATTGAGGATGCCGCCGCGCCCTCGCGAGACCATCGACGGCAGCAGCCGGTGCGTGAGGTAGGTGAGCGCCGTCACGTTGAGGGTGATCATGCGCTCGGTCTTGTCCCAGTCGGCGCGATCGAAGACCCCGAGATCGCCGAAGCCGGCGTTGTTGACCAACACGTCGATGCCGCCGGTGGCGTGCTCGATGGAGGAGAGCATGCGGCGCGTGGCCTCGCGATCGGTGAGATCGCAGCCGCACACGTGCACGGTGAGCTCGCGGTGCGCGCGAACCAGCTCCTCTTTGAGGCTCTCGAGCCGTTCGATGCGCCGCGCGACCAACACCAGCGCCTTGGCGGTGGGCGCCATCTGCCGCGCGAACTCCAAGCCGATGCCCGACGATGCTCCGGTGATCAGCACCACCGACCGCTCGCCGCTACGCACGCGCGACACCGGCTAGAACTCCACGCCGAACACGTCGCGGAAGCGCGGATACGGCTCGTCCATGATCCCGATATCGAGGCCGATGCGGAGCGAGATGGTGACGCCGTCGCCCCACGGCCACCAAAGGCCGTACGCGAGCACGCCGGCGACGGGGCCGGCCGAGTAGAGGAGCTGTCCTGCGCGCAGCCCTCCGGAGCGCTCGGCCAGATCGCGCACGCGCGGCGGCGCGGTGCCGATGCTGGCGGACGTCCACTCCGAGGGGAGCCCTTCGCGGGCGATGATGCGCGCCTCGTGCTCCAGATCGGCGTTGATCGAAGACGTCACGCAGTTGAGCCGATTGTCCCAGCTCCAGCCGCGGCGCGGCCACTTGGTACGCAGTCGGACGAATCCTTCGAGCATCGGTTGCCACAAATCGCGGGCGGCCGTCGACATGTGGAGCAGATTATCACGCCGGCATCACGGTGCCCCTAGACCTTTGGCCCGCTGGCGCGCTCGCTCAGGAGCGTTGGGTTGGTGCTCGAGGAGGTCCTTGTAGTGTTTTTGCGCGCTCACCCGGTCGCCCAAATCCCACTCCGTGTCGGCCAAACCGAGCAGCGCGGGGAGAAAGGTCGAGCTCGCGTCCAGCGCACGCACATAATATCCGCGCGCCCCTGCCTTGTCGCCCAGCGCGCGGGACGTGTCGCCCAGGCCGGATAGCACCTCGGGGTTCTTGGGCTCCTTCTGCAGGAGCGTCTGATAGAGCTGCCGCGCCGCCGCATAATCTCCGCTTCGCATCACGGCGGCCGCCCGCCGGAGCATCGGGCCGCTCGCTTCGTTGCCGGGCGGTGTGGGCGCGGTGACTGCGCCTGTCGGCGGTGGTGTCGGATGCGGCTTGTCGGTGGCGGCCGCCGGCGCCTTGCTCGAGGCTGCAGGGGTTGGCGTGGGCGTAACGGCGACCGGAGCGGGGCTCGCGCCCGTGGCCGCGGGGGCTTGCGCCGTCGCCGGCGTGTCGGGGGTCGCGGGCGGCGACGAGGCGGTGGGCGCGGCCGACTCCGCGGGGTCCGCCTGCGGGGTCGATGGTGCGCTGGATGCGGCCGCCGGGGTCGCGGCGGCCGTCTCCGTTGGCGCCGCGGGCGGCGAAGGAGGCGCGGGCGCAGGCTCCGTGGCGGCTGGTGTTTCCAGCTGGGGTTGCTGGTTCGTAGGCGCGGTCTCGTGCGAGGCGTCGCGGTTCATGCGCGAGCCAATCCAAAACGCGGCGCCGATGCCGACCAGCGCCACCGGGATGATCCACGTCGCTCTCCGCGACGGCGACGCCGTCGTGGTGGCCGCCACCGGTGTTCGCTCCGCGGTGGACGGCGACGTTTCACGGGACGACGCGGGGGCGTCCGGAATGATGTCGGGTGGCGGCAGCGATGGCGCGGTGATGCGCGCGCGCTCGGGCGCCTTCGACGGTCGCGGCGTGGGGGTGCGGCGATCGGTGATGACGACCGTGGAGGTCGGCGCCTCCACGCGCGTGGCGGAGGTGATGCTGGAGCGCGCGGGGCCTCGCGGTTCGTCGCGTTCGCGTTCGCGAACCAGAGCGTTCGAAGGGCGGATCGGCAAGGGCGGTACCAGCGACGATTTGCTGGGGCGCCGATCCAGGGGAAGGGGAGGCGGCGGCGTTACGCGTTTGAGCCCCTGCGGTATGTCCGCCGTCCGCTCGTCCTTCAAGGCCGCTTCGACGTCGACATTGCGCACCGTCTCCTCGTCGTCCGACACATCGCCGTCCGCCGGGCGCTCGGCCGCGCCTTTCACGTGCTTTGCGTCGAGGTTCTCCGACGGCGGCGCGAACGCGCCCCCCACCTCCGACAGCGACAAGGGCGACCCTTCGTCCTCGGGAGGCGATTGCCGCGACGCTGCTGGCGGTGATGACGGCGGCGAGGGAGGAGCCGGTGCGATCAGGCCCCGCGTAATTTGAAGAGTCGGTTCGTTCCCCGCCGACGGCGGCATGACGTCGGACAATGAAAGCGGCATCGCCTCTCCGATCGAAGGCGGCGACACGTCCCCCGTCGAAGGCGACGACACATGTCCGACCAACGACGATGGCGGCAGAACGTCGGACAACGAAAGCGGCATCGCGTCGCCCGTCGAAAGCGGCGCGACGTCGCCCGTCGAACGCGGCGCCATGTCGCCCGTCGAGCGCGGCGCCATGTCGCCCGTCGAACGCGGCGCTTCGCCCGCGCCCAACGAAGGCGGCGCCTCGAGCTCGTCGGCCGTGACGCGCTCGCCCAGCGGCACCTTGGCGCTCGAGAGCTGCACCTCGTCGAGGCTCACGCGCTGCACCTCGTCGGCGCTCGCGCGTTGCAACTCGTCCGCGCTCGGCCGTGCGCCGTCGTCGCTTTCGTCGCCCGCGAACTCGCTGATCCTCGGGCTCGTGGTCGTCTCGGGCGGGATCAACGCATCCCTCGGCAGCGGCGCGACGGAAGGATCCGTGCTCTCCGGCGTCAGACGATTCGGCGGCGTGAACCGCGGGGCGGGCGTCGTGCGATTCCCCGGTGGGGTGAGCCGATCCAGCGGGGTCGGCCGGCTCGTTCGCACCGGCGGGACCGATCCCGCGCGCGTTTGGTCCGGCGGCATCGACCCGGTTCGCGCCGGCTCGTGCGGCATCGACCCGGTGCGCGCCGGCTCGTGCGGCATCGACCCGGTGCGCGCCGGCTCGTGCGGCATCGACCCGGTGCGCGCCGGCTCGTGCGGCATCGACCCCGTGCGCGGCGGATTCGAGCCGGTCTCGGGCCGCTGCTGCGCAGGCGAAGTCGCTTCGGCATTGGGCTGCTCGGGGGGAATCGATTCGGCGTGGGGCTCGATATCGTCCTCGAGGACGGCTTGAACGAGCTCCTCGCGTGAGAGAAAGGTGACCTCTTCGCCCGCCGGATTGACGATCGACCAGCGCCCCTTGTCAGCCATGTGAATAATCTTCGCCCTACGGAGCCTCTACCGCAAGGCGAACAGTTTCAATGAGTTCCTCGAGCCGCGACGATGGAAGATCGCAAGCGTGGGCCAGCGACGATACGAGCGTTCGCTCCGAAGCGGAAAACCCCTCGCTCGAGTAGGCGATGCCCAGCGCCACGATGATGCCTTCCTCGACCGCATCGCAGTCCTTCAGGATCTCGGCAATCAAGCGGAGCCGCGAGCCCACCCCGGCTGCGTCGATGACCTCGCGGCTGGCCACGATGAGGTGCTCAACGAGGTCGCCATCGAGCTGCGTACGCAGAAGGCGGCCAAAGATCACCCGCAGCGCTTCCACTTCCTCGTCGTCGATGGTCCCGTCGGCGTTGGCCACGAGGACGCCCAAGTCGATGATGGCCGTCGGGTTGTACTCTCCGCGCTCGAACAGCTCGCAGACCGCCTCGACCGTTTCGCGAATCAGCGCTTCACCTTTCATATGATCGAGGTCCGCGTGAGCCGTTTGCTGAGCCCGAGCACCATCTGAGCGCGAAGCACGCGCAGCCCGTCCAGCACCTCGGGCGATGCGCCGCTCTCTTCCGCTTTGTGGATGGTGGCGTCCAAGGTCGCGATGCGCCCGGTCTGCAGCGCCTTCAGCGACCACGTCATCTGCATGAAGGTGTCGAACAGGTCCTCGAGCTCGTCGCCGCGGCGCAGGCGCTCGGTGACCACCAGCCGGCCCGTCCCCACCCGCCGCAAGAGGCGCTTCATCTTGTGCACCGGCCCCACCACCCGCCGCGTGATGAACACGCCCATCACGGTGAGGACCAAGGTGAGCACGACCCCGGCAAAAATGAGCACCCCCAGCACCAACTTCCGCTGCATCTCGATCTCGGCGCGGTTGTTCTGCACCGCCTGCAGGTTCGCCTCCGCCTGGCGATCCGTCTCCGAGAGCCCCTCCTCCACCACCTTGAGGAGCTCGGGGTTTCCGCTCATAAGCACGCTTTCGCGCGTGAGCTGCGAGTTTACCTGCGACTCCTTCATCGCCTTCTCGGCCTGCAGGGTCGCGATCTGCGCGTAGCGCGCCGCGGTATTGGCCGTCTTGCCGATGACGACGCCGAGGACCAGCATGACCAGGGCGACCACCGCCACCAACATTCCGGTGTATTTGAGCTGAAAACGAGGGTTGATGAGCCAGATGCGATTGCGCAGTTCGGGGGGCGCGGGAGTGCTCATGGGTGTCGCGGCGAGGGTAAATCAAGAGCCGCGATTCTGCACGATCATCCTCTGCGATCCGGCGCCGTCGAGGGCGAGCCGCCGGAGGTTCGCGCATTGGCAGCTCGGGCAGCTCGGGCCGATGGCGATGGATGGAAGTACGTTCCGAAAATGAGATCGCTGATGGGGAATGTGATGTTGAAGTTCCATTTCCCCATGAGCGCCTTGTCGTGATGCGTCTGGTGGTGTCGGCGCAGAACTTTCACCGCCGGCAGGCGCCCCACGAACGAGCTCTCGTCCAAGTGATAGACGAAGTGGAGCCACTCGTACGTCAAAAAATAGCCCATGGCCACGATGACGAAGAGCCAGGCCACATTGGATGAGGCCACGAAAAAGAGCAAGGTGGCCACCGGCGTGGCAATCACACCGAGGAAGAAGAAGAGCATGACGGGGGGGAAGAGCACCATCTTGAAGTCGCGGGACGACTGGTAGGCCATTGCGTCGTGCGTGAAAAAATGATGGTGCTCGCGCGTGTGGCGCTGGAAAAGGATGGCCATCCCCCGTTTGGGGCGGTGCATCGGCCCCTTGTGCCCGAAGTATTCGCAGACATTGGCGAACACGAACGCGATGGGCACCGTCAGCCACTCCAGCGCCGACGGCCGGTGCACGTGCATCGCCGCGAAGGCCAAAATGGCCAGGGAGCCGACGCTGGTGAATGCAAAGTGCAACCACCCGCTGTAGTGCGGCCCCACGTTGGCCTTGCGGTACTCCACCCGAAAGCGCTCCACCTCGGGCGGAACACTCTGCACACTCTGCATTTACCTAGCCTAGCACGCGGGTAGCTCGCGGCCTGGCCGTGCTATGTCCACGGGCGCGTGCCCCGTACCAACGACAAAACCCCGCGCCTGCGTGCCCATCCGTTGCCCGATCCCTTCCACATCGTGCTGGTGGAGCCCGAAATCCCACCGAACACGGGGAACATCGCGCGACTGGGCGCCGCCACCGGCTCACCTTTGCACCTGGTGGGCCCCCTTGGCTTTCGCATCGACGAGCACAGCGTGCGTCGCGCCGGCGTGGACTATTGGCACCTGGTCGACGTGCGCCGGCACCTCGACTTTTCGCACTTCCTGCACGCGTTCGCGAAAGAAGGCGAAAAGGAAGGCGCGCCGCGCGCGCAGCCGGGCAAGCTGCACCTCTTCAGCGCCGTGGCCCGTCGGAGCTACATTGAAGCCGACTTTGCGCCCGGCGATGCGCTGGTGTTCGGTCGCGAGAGCGTGGGCCTCCCCGAGGAGCTCCTCGAGGCGCACGCCGATCGCGTGGTGGCGATTCCAACGTTGGGCGCCGTGCGCTCCCTCAACCTGGCCAACGCCGTCGGCATCGCCCTCTTCGAAGCGCTCCGCAAAGTCGGAGCCCTCGACGCCACGTTTCTCGGCTAGCCGGGGAGGTGTGCGCGCACGGCGCGGGCGGAGGTGCTACTCGAACGCGGCGATCCCCGTGACGTCTTGGCCGAGGATCAAGGTGTGCACGTCGTGGGTCCCCTCGTAGGTGAACACGGTCTCCAGGTTGCAGAGGTGGCGCATGATCGGATACTCGAGGGTGATCCCGTTGCCGCCCAGGATGTCGCGGCACGTGCGCGCGATCTCCAGCGCCGCGTGCACGTTGTGGCGCTTGATCATGCTCACGTGCTGCGGCCGCAGCTTCTTCTCCGCCTTGAGGCGCGCCGCCTCCAGCGCCTGCAGCTGCGAGTTCGTGATCGCCGTCAGCATCTCGGCGAACTTTTGCTGCACCAGCTGGTGCGACGCGATGGGTTTGCCTGCAAACTGCACGCGATGCTTGGCGTAGTCGAGCGCGCAGTCGAAACAGGCTTGCATCGCGCCCAGCACGCCCCACGCGATCCCGAAGCGCGCGGAGGTGAGGCACGAGAGAGGGCCCTTCATGCCGCGCACGTTGGGGAGGATGGCGTCCTTCTTCACGCGCACGTCCTCCAGGATCAACTCGCTGGTCACGCTGGCGCGGAGGCTCATCTTCTTGTGGATGGTGCGCGCCTCGAAGCCCTTGGTGTCGGTGGGCACCAAGAAGCCGTGGACCTCGCCGTCCACGCCGCCGACCTTGGCCCAGACCACCGCGACCCCCGCGATGTTGCCGTTGGTGATCCAGCGCTTGGTGCCGTTGAGCACGTACGAATCGCCGTCGTCGATGGCCACCGTGCGCATGCCCGCAGGGTTGGAGCCGAAATCGGGCTCGGTGAGGCCGAAGCACCCGATGATTTCGCCCTTGGCCATCTTCGGCAGGTAGCGCTCTTTCTGCTCCTCCGACCCGAACGCGTGGATCGGGTACATCACCAAGCTGCCTTGCACGCTCGCGAAGCTGCGGACCCCGGAGTCGCCGCGCTCGAGCTCTTGCATCACCAGGCCGTAGCCGATGTCGCTCAATCCAGCGCAACCGTATCCTTGTAGGTTGCATCCAAGGAGCCCGAGCTCCGCGATCTCGCCAATGAGCTCCGTGGGGAACGTCCCGCGCTCGAAGTGCTCGCCAATGATGGGCAGTACCCGCGCATCGACGAAGGCATGAACGGTATCGCGAATGGTGCGCTCTTCCGGGGCGAGGTGACGCGAAATGTCGAAGAAGTCAGGCATGGTGAAATGGATCTCTATCACGGAGTCCACCCCCGGCGTGGCACCTCCGGATCCAGCCTCGCACCTTAATTTCAGCATTACTTGACGTTCGGTACGGGCTGGTTCTTATTAACTAAAAAGTCAATTGAAGGGAGGGCGAAGCCATGGCCAACGTACCGAGCTCCGCGGATGCGTCGTTTTTCACGGCACCGACGGTCTACGCGCGCATCGCGCAGGAGAGCGCAAAGCCGGCCAAAGAGGGGCCGCAAGGGGTGGAGAAGGTCGATGTGGCATTTCCCATGTCGTACACATGGGACTACGCGACCTCGCGGCTCGATCTGCGGGTGCTCTACGAGAAGTCGAAGGACTTGATGTGGAACGGCAGCACGGATTTGCCGTGGGAGACCCCGGTCGATCCGGAGAGCCAGTACGTGCCGGACAACATGAATCCCCTCTTCGGTACTCCGATTTGGGACAAACTCGACAAGAAGCGCGAAGTCCCGACGCTCCGCCGTCACATGGCGAGCTATATGATTTCCAACTTTCTCCACGGCGAGCAGGGCGCGCTCTTGGCCACCTCGCAGATCGTCAACTGTGCGCCCACGTCGGAGGCCAAGTTTTACGCGGCCGCGCAGGTGTTCGACGAGGCCCGGCACGTGGAGGTCTACGACCGGTATCTGCGCGAGAAATACGAGCTCGTATATCCGATTAGCCCCCATTTGAAGAAGCTCCTCGATACGCTTCTTCAGGATTCGCGCTGGGACTTCAAATACCTCGGTATGCAAATCATGGTGGAGGGGGTCGCGCTGGGGGCGTTCGGGTTCATCCATCAAACGACGGAGGAGCCGCTCATCCGCCAGATCACGCAGATGATCATGCAGGACGAGTCGCGGCACGTGGCCTTCGGGGTGCTGGCGCTCAAGGATACGTACGCGGACATGGCGCCCAGTGAGCTCCGCGATCGCGAGGATTTCGTGATCGAGGCCTCGAGGCTCCTTCGCGACAAGTTCCTCGGTCAGGAGGTCTGGGAGCGGCTGGGGCTGCCCCAGAAGGAGTGCGAGGAGTACTCGGAGCGCAGCGAGTCGATGCAGTTTTTCCGCAAGCTGCTCTTCACCAAGATCGTCCCCAACGTAAAGCGGCTGGGGCTGCTCACCCCGTACGTGCGGCGCGGCTTCGAGGAGCTCGAGGTCATCGACTACGAAAATTGGGAGCCGAGTGCCTAGCAGCGGCGCGCAGCGCATTCCGGAGGCCCAGGGCAGCGAGCCCGCTCCCCAGCGGCGCGAGCGCAACGCGGTGGAGACCCAGCTCCGGATCGTGCGGGCGGCGGAGGTGGAGTTCGCCCGAAAGGGGTTCGACGGCGCTCGCCTCGGGCAGATCGCGCGCGCCGCCGAGGTGCAGCAGGCGCTGATCCACCATTACTTCCACGACAAAGAGGGGCTCTATCGGGCCGTGGTGGATCACGCGGTGGGGGCCATGAGCGTCGAGGGTTGGGAGGTGCTCCACCGGCTGCTGTCCCCGCTCGACGCGTCGCGCGTGCCCGAGGTGGTGCGGGCCTTCGTCGATCTGCTCGTGTGGCAGTCGCTCACCCACGCCTCGGCCTTTGCGATCCTGCGCCACGCGGCCGCGGCCGAGGGCGCCGGCGAAACGCGATCCGAGGCGCTCATCCGCCGGACCATGCGCGACAAGATGCGGCCGCTCTTCGACGCGGTGGTGGCGCTCATCGAGGAGATGCGCGCGCAGGGTCACGTCCGGAGCGACGTGGAGCCGCGGCACCTCTGCATCTCGGTGCTGTCCTTGGCGCTGCTCGCTGCGCAAGACGACGGCATCGTGCGGGCGGTGTGGAACGTCGACGTGCGCTCCCCCGACTTCATCGCGGAGCGGAAGCAGGAGATCGTGGCGACGGTGCTGGCGCGTATCCTTCCGACGGCCACGCCGTCCGGGTGAGCTCCGCCAGCGATACGGCGCCCGATTGCGCGGCCGCATCGGCCAGCGCCCGCGCGAGCGAGTGCACGATGCCGGGTCCCCGGTAAATGAACGACGTGTAGAGCTGCACCAGGTCGGCGCCCGCGCGCATCATGGCGAGCACGTCGTCCGCCGACTCGATGCCGCCCACGCCGATGACGGCGCGCTTGGGGCCGAGGCGCGCGCGCACGCGCTGGACGATCTGGCGCGACCGCTCGCGAAGCGGTGGCCCGCTGAGGCCACCGGCGCCCATGGCGGCGACGGCGGCATCGTCCGTGGAAAGCCCGGTCCGCGCGATGGTCGTGTTGGTGGCGACCACGCCATCGAGATCGCATTCCACGCCCACGTCGAGCAGCGCCTCCAGCTCCTGCTGGTCGAGATCGGGCGCGATTTTCACGAGCAGAGGGACCCGCGTCCCCGCTTTATTTTCCGCCTGGAGCGCGCCGAGCAAGGTGCGCGCGAGCTCTTGCCCCTGCATGGCGCGCAGCCCCGCCGTGTTCGGCGACGAGACATTGACGACCACGAAGTCCGCCTGGGTGCGCGCCGCGCGAAAGCTCGAGAGATAGTCCGCCACCATCCCATGCACCGGCTCCAGCGGAACGCTGCGCGATTTTCCAATGGAGATGCCCACGGGAACGGGCACCCCGCGGCGGATTCGCTGCACGCGCGCGGTGACCGGATCGGCGCCCTCGTTGGGAAAGCCGAGCCGGTTGATGAGCGCGCGATCGGCGGGGAGGCGAAACAGATTGGGCGCCGGGTTCGGCTCCTGCGCGCGGGCGGTGACCGTGCCCAGCTCCAGATAGCCGAACCCCAGGGCGGCCAGCGCACGAGCTCGCCGCGCGTTCTTGTCGAAGCCGCCGGCCAATCCAATGGGGTTCGGAAAGTCGAGCCCCATGACGCGCGTCTTCAGCTCGGGGCGGTCCACTGCAAACATCGCGTGAACGATTCGCCTCAACAATGTTACGTGCTCGACGGGAGCGAGCGCCGCCATCGCGACGGAGTGGGCCAATGCGGGGGGCAACGTAAATAAGAGCGGACGTATGAGTTGGTACATGGCCGGCCGTCCAGAAACGCCAGAGTTGGAACGAGGCAGGGGTGACTACCATAGCGGCTGACGCGCCGCTTCATCATCGGGTGATTCGCATACGTCATTTCACCCGGCCAAGGCACCCCCCGCGAAGCGCGCGGCGCCGGGTCGTTCTTTCGCGCGCGGGAGGCTCGCCCGCAGGCGCGAATTCAACTAGTAGTGTCCCCGCGCCGCGTCGCCTTTTGGGCACTTGTCTTCGTCGGCGGCAAAAAAGGAGCTTCCCGTGATTGTTGGCGTCCCCAAAGAGATCAAAACCCGCGAGTACCGTGTCGGCTTGACCCCTGCCGGTGTCCGCAGCCTCACCTCCCACGGCCACAAAGTCCTCGTTGAAAAGGGCGCAGGAGAGGGCAGCGGCATCAAGGATGCGGAGTACATTGCGCAGGGAGCGACCATCGTGCCGACCGCGGCCGACGCGTGGGGCGCGGAGATGGTGGTGAAGGTCAAGGAGCCGATCGCGCCCGAGTACGGCTTCTTCCGTGAAGGACTGGTTCTCTATACGTATCTGCACCTCGCCCCCGAGCCGGAGCTCACCCGCCAGCTGGTGAAGGCGAAGGTGTCCGGCGTGGCCTACGAGACCATCGAGCTCGCCGACGGCTCGCTTCCCTTGCTCCGTCCGATGAGCGAAGTGGCCGGCCGCATGGCCGTGCAAGTCGGCGCCACGTGCCTCGAGAAGGAGCACGGCGGCAAAGGCGTTCTGCTCGGCGGCGTGCCCGGCACCCGCCGCGGTCGCGTGGTGATCCTCGGCGGCGGCGTCGTCGGACGCAACGCGGCCACCATCGCCATCGGCATGGGCGCGCAGGTCACCGTCCTCGACGTTCGCGCCGAGACGATGGCGTACCTCGAGGACGTGTTCGGCGGCGCCATCGAGACCCTGTACTCGAACCCCGTGAACATCGAAGAAGCGGTCACGCGCGCGGACCTGGTCGTCGGCGCCGTGCTCGTCACCGGCGCGGTGGCGCCGAAGCTGGTGAGCGAAGCGCTCATCGGCAAGATGGAGCCGGGCTCGGTCGTGGTCGACGTCGCCGTCGACCAGGGCGGTTGCATCGAGACGTGCCACCCCACCACCCACGACAACCCGACGTACGAAGTGAACGGCGTCGTCCACTACTGCGTGGCGAACATGCCGGGCGCGGTCGCGCAGACCAGCACCTGGGCCCTCACCAACACGACCATGGCCTACGCGCTCAAGATCGCCGACAAGGGCCTGGTCGCCGCCGTCCGCGACGACGTCGCGCTCGCCCGCGGCGTCAACACGCACAAGGGTCACGTCACGTGCGAGCCGGTCGCCCAAGGCCAGAAGCTCGAGTACGTGCCGCTGTCGAAGCTCCTGTAAGCCGTACGGCTCGTACCCTCTCGTGATCGATCGCTCTCTCGTCGAACGCGTCGAGCTTCTGTGCCTCGACGCCGGAAACACGCTGATTTTCCTCGACCACGCGCGCATCGCCCGCTTCCTGGCGGCGCGCGGGGTCGCGGTGGAGACGGCTTCGCTCATCGCGGCCGAAGGCGTCGCCAAGCGTGGCCTCGAGGGAGCGGGATCGGGGAGGCTCGCGCCGGTTCGCTGGTCGCATCAAGCAGCTCCGGGCGCGCAAGGTTGGGGACTCGTCATCGGAACGACCATCGCCGTTGGCGGGGCTCCAATCGAACGCGTTCCGGAGCTGCTCGATGCGCTCTGGGAAGACCATGTTCGCTTCAACCTTTATTCGCGCGTGCCCGAGGGGCTCCCGGGGGCGCTCGATCGCCTTCGCGCCGCGGGGGTGAAGCTCGCCGTCATCAGCAACTCCGAGGGCATGCTCGCCGGGCTCCTCGACGAGCTCGGGCTCCTTTCGCGCCTCGATCGCGTGGTCGACAGCGCCTTGGTCGGCGTCGAGAAGCCCGATCCGCGCATCTTCTCCTTTGCGCTCGACGCGTTCGGCATCGGCCCCGATCGCGCCTTGCACCTGGGCGACACCGTGGCCACCGACGTGGCAGGCGCCCGCGCGGCCGGCATCCGCACCGCGCTGCTCGACCCCTTCGAGCATTACCCGGATCTGCACCGCGACGTCCCGCGCGTCGAGAGCGTGGAAGCCGTCGCGGATGCGATCTTGTCGCGCTGACCTCGCGGCGCGCTGACCTCGCGGCGCGCTGCGATCAGCCGACGCCGAACTGATAGATCGTGCGGCTCCGCAGCGGCGTTCCGGGGCGGACGACGGACGACGGGAAGCTCGGCTGATTCGGAGAGTCGGGGAACTTCTGCGTCTCCAGGCAGAAGCCATCGCACTGACGGTACGTCGATCCGCTCGGCCCCACCAGCGCGCCCGTGAGCACATTCCCGGTGAAGAACTCGATCCCCGGCTCGGTGGTGTACGTATCGAGCACGATGCCGCTCTTCGGGCTCCGCACCCGGGCCGCGTGGATCGGTTGATCGGCCGGCGCGCCGGCGGGCCGGTTCACGACATAGCAATGATCGTAGCCCCACCCGTACACGAGCTGCTCGTGCCCTTGGCGGATGCGCGCACCGATGGGGGTCGCCGTACGAAAATCGAAGGGCGTGCCGGTGACGTCTTGGAGCTCGCCAGTGGGAATTTGATCGGCCCGCACCGGCGCAAAGGCGTCGGCGAAGAGCACCAGCTCGTGATCGAGGATGTCGCCCGAGCCCTCGCCCGACAAATTGAAGTAGCTGTGGTTCGTCAGGTTGGCCACCGTGGGCTTGTCGGTGGTCGCCAGGTAGTCGATGCACAGCTCGTTCTTCGCCGTAAGCGTGTAGGTTACACGTACCGTGAAGGTGCCGGGGAACCCTTCGTCCCCGTCGGGGCTCGTGTGCTCGAAGACGACGCGCTGTCCTTCCGGGCCCGCGCCGGCCTCGATCTCGCGCCACGTGTACTGATCGAAGCCGCGCTTGCCGCCGTGCAAGGTGTTCCCGCCGTGGGTCACCGGCAGCCGATGAACGGTGCCGTCCAAGGTGAACGTTGCGCCGGCGATGCGGTTCGCGAAGCGCCCCATGGTCGCGCCCAAGCGGGGGTGATGCCCCAGGTAGCCTTCCATGGTCGCGAAGCCGAGCACCACGTTGCGGGGCTTGCCGTCGCGATCCGGCACGTTCAGCGTGCGGACGGTGGCGCCGTAGCTGATCAGATCGACCGAGACGCCGGCCGCGTTGGTGAGCACATAGCGATGGACGTCTTCTCCATCGGGGCCCTTTCCAAAAAGCTCCCGCGTCATGATCGATTTCCTTTCGCAAAAAAGCGCGCACACACCGCGTCGAGCTTCTTCACCAGCTCCGCATCGTACGTCGAGGGCGCGGTCATCACCGCCCCCTCCAGCGCCCTGTCGCAGCCGTGCGCGCACGGGCCGCTCCACGTACCCAGCTGCGGGATCACCTTGCGCAAGAGGTTCTGCGCATGGGCGCCGTTGCGCTTCATCACCTCGGCGACCGCGTGGGCCGTCACGTCGACGTGGGCCGTGTGCCAACAGTCGTAGTCGGTCACCATGGCGATGGTGCAGAAGCACATCTCGGCCTCGCGCGCGAGCTTGGCCTCGGGCATGGCCGTCATGCCGATGACGGAGGCGCCCCACGAGCGATACAGCTCCGACTCCGCCCGGGTGGAGAACTGCGGCCCCTCCATGACGATGTACGTGCCCCCGTGCGCCACCGGGATCGCGAGCTCCTTGGCCGCGCCGGCCGCGATATGCCCCATGCGCGTGCACACCGGATCGGCGACCGAAACATGGGCGGTGAACCCCGGGCCGAAGAACGTCTTCGTGCGCGCGAAGGTGCGGTCGATGAACTGATCGACCACCACCAAGGTGCCGGGCGGCAACTCTTCCCGAAGGCTGCCCACCGCGGTGAGCGAGAGGATCTGCGTGCAGCCGGCGCGCTTGAGGGCGTCGATGTTGGCGCGAACATCGATGTCGGTCGGCGGGACGCGATGGCCGCGACCGTGCCTGGGGAGAAACACCACGTCTTGTCCGGCCAGGCGGCCGAAGAGCAGGGCGTCGGAAGGCGTGCCGAAGGGGGAAGCTACGTGCTCCCACCGCGCATCGGCGATGTCTTCCATTTGATAAAGACCGCTACCTCCGATGACACCGATCATTCACCGGCTTTTAGCGAGCTTTCGCCGGCATGTCGATACAGCTCGGACCATAGCCCGCGGTCGCGAAAGTCGTCGATGACATGACGCGCACCCGCGTCGCGCAGCGCCTGCTCGGGCAACGACGAGCGCACGCCCACCGTATCGATGCCGGCGGCCGCCGCCGCGCGCACCCCGGAGAGCGAATCTTCGAACGCGAGGGCCGCACCCGCCACGCCGTCGAGCCGCTCGAGGCCCGTCAAGTAAGGCAGGGGGTGCGGTTTGGCGTGCGGCAGCTCCTCGCCGATGACCACCGTGTCGAAGCGCCGTTCGAGGTCGAGCGACGCGAGCAGCAGCGCGGCATTTTCGCGCGGCGCGTTGGTGACGACGCCGCAGCGCGCGCCCCGCTCCCGCGCCCAATCGAGCAGCTCGTAAATGCCCGGGGTGGGCTCCAAGGTGCCCACCAGATCGCGAAAGAGCTTCTCCTTGCGGTCCGCCAGGACGTGCTGCTCGCGCGCGCTGCGCTCTGGAAAGAGGAGCGCCATGATCTCGACGAACCCGTACCCCATGATGCGGGTCTTGTAGAAGCTCAGCTCGAGCGGCGGCCTCCCGTTCTCCTCCATCAGCATGCCGAACGCGCGGAAGTGGAGGGGATCGGTGTCGACCAACGTCCCGTCGAGGTCGAAGAGCAAGGTGAGCTTGGGGGCCTTTGCGGTCATGCGGGTCGGTCGAGGAGTCCGTGGATCTTCGCGTACTGCAGCAGCATGATCGTCTTGGCGTCGGCGATGGCGCCGGTCTCGATCATGCCGAGGGCCGTGTCGAGCGGCAGCTCCAGCACCTCGATGTCCTCGCCGTCGTTCTCTTCCCCGCCGCCGTCCGATACTTTGGAGTGGCTCGAGTACTCGGCCACGAAGAAATAGAGCTTCTCGGTGACCAAGCCCGGGCTCATGTACGCCTCGAAGATCTTTCGAACGTTGTCCACGCGGTAGCCGGTTTCTTCCTCCGCCTCGCGCTTGATGCACGTCTCCGGATCGTTCGTCTCGAGCACGCCGGCGCACGCCTCGACGAGCATGCCGTTCGTGAGCCCGTTCACGAAGGCGGGAAAGCGAAACTGGCGCACCAGGATGACGCTCTTCTTCTCGCGGTTGAAGAGGAGGATCGCCGCGCCGTTGCCGCGATCGTAGGTCTCGCGGCTTTGCCTTTGCCAACTTCCGTCCCGGCGGAGGTAGTCGAATGTCGTCTTCTTCAAGATGTACCAGTCGTCCGAAAGGAGCTGCACACCTTGAATGCGAACGCGCGGATGCTCGGACATCGACGTTCTCGGTACGTAGAGCGCGCACCGCGCTTTTTCAAGCGCGGCGCCCGCCATGCGCCGTGCGCCGGACGCCGCGATCAGCGCAGCTCGGTGCTGGATTTTCCGAGCAAGCGGCGCGCGATGATCAGCATTTGAATCTGCTGCGTCCCCTCGAAAATATCGAGGATCTTGGAGTCGCGCGCCCACTTCTCCAGGAGCTCCTGCTCGGCGTAGCCCACCGTTCCGCAGAGCTCCACGCACTTGAGGGTCGTCTCGTTGGCCACCCGCGCGGCCTTGGCCTTGGCCATGGAGGCCTCGAGCGAGTTGGGGATGCCGTTGTCGGCCATCCACGCGGCCTTCATGGTGAGGAGGCGCGCCGCTTCCAGCTCGGCCTCGAGTCGGTGCAGCTCGCTCTCGGCCGCGGGGGCCCGGGTGAAGGTGCGCTCCTCGCGCGTGAGCACCCCGGCGCGCTTCAAGAGCTCCCGCGCACGATCGAGCGCGGCGCGCGCGACCCCGACGGCCATGGCGGCGACCACCGGGCGGGTGTTGTCGAAGGTCTTCATCACGCCCGCGAACGACTTCTTCGTGTCGATCTCGGGGCTGCCGAGGATGTTCTCTTTGGGGATGCGGCAGTCGTCCAGCTCGATGGTGGCCGTGTCCGAGGCGCGGATGCCCAGCTTTTTGTCGAGCCGCACGACCCTCATCCCCGGCGTGCCCTTGGGGACGAGGAACGACTTGATGGCCGCGCGCCCCAGCGCCGGATCGAGGGTGGCCCACACGACGACCGCATCGGCGCGCTCGCCCGCGGTCACGAAGATCTTCTCGCCGCGCAGCACCCACTCGTCGCCATCGAGCCGCGCGCTGGTGCGGATGGCGGCGGAGTCGGAGCCCGCGCCTGGCTCGGTGATGGCCATGGCGACCCAGCTCTTTTTGAACTTCTCCTTTTGCTCCGGGGTGCCGACCGCGCTCACGGCGGCGTTGCCGAGGCCCTGGCGCGGGATGGTGAGCAACAGGCCCACGTCGCCCCAACAGAGCTCCATCGTGCCGAGCACGCCGGTCAGGTTTCCACCGTTGCGGGTGGTGCCGCTCGCCTCGGGCGACGAGCTGCCATCGTCCTGGCTCAAATGGCTCGCCGACGCCCGTGCGCCGCCCTCGTTCATGCCGTCGAGGAGCGCGGCCAGCATGTCGAGCTCCTTGGGGTACGCATGCTCGGCCGTGTCGTACTTGCGCGAGATCGGGCGAAAGACGTTCTCGGCGACCAGACGCGCCTGCTCGACGATGGGGCGAAGTTTCTTCGGATTTTCCAGGTTCATGGACGTGCTCCCGTCTCTTTCGTCTCTCGATCAGACCGACAAAACGCCTTCCAGGATGCCGATGGCCCGCAGATCGCGGTACCAGCGCTCCACCGGGTGCTCCTTGATGAACCCGTGCCCGCCCAGGAGCTGCACGCCGTCGCTGCCGATCTTCATGCCTTTGATCGCGCACTGCGTCCGCGCCAAGGATGCTTCGCGCGCCACGCTCCCGCCTTGCTCGGCCAAGCTCGCGGCGCGGTGCACGAGCAGCCGCATGCCCTCCGTCTCGATGGCGATGTCGGCGATGAGGAACGCCACCGACTGCCGGTTCGACACCGGCTCACCGAACGCCTGGCGATCGTTGCAGTAGGGGATCACGTAATCGAGGATCGCCTGGCTGGTGCCCACCGCCATGGCGCCCCACGCGATGCGCGCGCGATCGACCAAGGTGCCGAGATCGAACGACGAGCCATCGCCGCCGAGGAGCGCGTTCGCAGGGAGGCTCGCGCCCTTCAACGTGAGCCGCCCCAGGCCCGCGGCGCGCAGGCCCATCGCCGGCTCCGGCGCGATCGTGAGCCCCGGCGTGTCGCGATCCACCAGGAAAACCTGCGGGCCTTTGCCGCGCACATCGGCGACGATGGCAAAGAACGCGGCGCTCTCGGCGAGCGGCACCAGCGACTTTTCGCCGTGCAGGGTCCATCCGCCGTCGGTCCGCACGGCGCCGGTCTGCGGGCGCATGGGATCGAACAGGGGGCGCGGCTCCACCAGCGCCAGGGCCGTGGGCACGAATGTATCTTGGAGGAACGGAGCGAGGTAGCGCTCTTGCTGCTCGGCGGTCCCCCAGTCGACGATGGCGTTCACCACGCCCAGCGGCGCCAAGATCGCGAGCGCGAGGCCCATGTCGCCGCGCGCGAGCTGCTCGGCGATGAGCGCGCCGGCCACGTGGGAGCGCACCTCGGCCATGCCGCCGAGCGCCTCGGGGATGGCGAGCTGCGCGAGGCCAAGGCCCTGGCTTTGCTCGAGGATCTCCTTTGGCGCCTTGGCCGCTTCGTCGGCCGTGTACGCGGCCGGGCGCAGCACTTCGTCGGCGAAGCGGCGCATGGTGTCGCGGATGAGGATCTGCTCTTGGGTGGGCGTGGGATCGAACAGCCCGGAGCCGGCGGCGGACTTGAGCCGCGCCGGCTTCTGCCCGGAGCTCTTCGAGCCGGAGAGGACGGTCGCCGCCTTGGTGGCCGCGCGCATGCTCGTCTTCGCCCCGTGGTAGAGGATCTTGGCCGCCGGGCCGCGCAGGCCCAATTTATCCGCGAACTCGGCGCCTCCAAACTGCGTGAGAAGCCGCAGGGGACCGCGGGCCACCCGCTCGAACGTGGACGATTTTCTACGCGCTGTCGCTTCCGCCATCCGTCAGCCTTCTTTCTTGCCCCGCAGCGCGCAGCGCTGCAAACGTGACCTCACCGAGAAGATCGAGCGCCGCATCGGCGTCGCGCACCCGTCCGTCGAAGACCGCCTCGAGCACCCCCATGGTCGAAGCGACGATGACCTCTGCATAGAGCTGCGCCGCCTCGGCGCTGGCCGTGAGGCCGTAGAGGTGAAAGCTCTCTTTGAGCTCGAGCCGCGCCCGATCGAGCAGCCGCCGAAAGGTCCGCCCGAGCGGCGACGTATCGTCGGAGCGATGGCGTAGGAAGATGCGCGTGAGCTCCGGCTCCGAGAAGAACGCCGCGCCCATCGATCGAAAGGCGCGCCGCACGGAGCCCTTTACGTCCTTGGGATCGAGCTTGGCGTGCTGGCGCTTCATCTTCTCCAGCACCATGCCGCCGATCTCTCCGGCGGCCACCTCGAGCACCTCGTCGCGATCGGCGAAGTGCGCGTAGAAGCTCGACTGCTTGATGCCCGCCGCCTTGGCGATGCGGCCGGTGGTGGCGCCGGCCACCCCTTTTTCGCGCAGCAGCTGGATGGCGCCGTTGACGAGGCGCCGGCGGGTCAGCTCGTTGCTCTCTTTTCGCGTGATCGCGGGCCTCGGGCGGGCCAGGGGGCGCGATTTCGAGAGCGAGAGCGGCATCTGGGGTGACGATAGCCTATCGTCGAAAGGACGCAACTCGATAAATTCGGGCCGTATTGATTGGCTCGAATCGAGATAGGTTATCGGTGAGTCGAAGTGGGGGCGGAAGGCGCTACGTCGCGTCGTGGAAGATGATGCCGACGGTGTGGCGCGCGCCGCTTCGCAGGCGGCTGACGCCGTGCCGCATGTTGACCCGGTAGATGCCGCGCGTTCCGCGGACGGGGCGGTGGTGGACGGGGAAGACGAGCCCTTCGCCTTGCGCGAGGGGCACCACCTCGGCGCGCGATTGCATGCGGGGTCGCTGTTCGGTGAGGACGAACTCGCCGCCGGTGAAGTCGGCGCCGGGGCGCGAGAGGAGGATGGCGACTTGCAATGGAAAGACGTGCTCGCCGTAGAGATCTTGGTGCAAGCAGTTGTAGTCGCCCGGGCCGTACCGGAGGATGAGCGGGGTGGGGCGGACCTGCTCGCTCTGGTGGCAGCGCTCCAAGAAGTCGGCGTGATCGCGCGGGTAGCGAACGTCGATGCCCATCGCTTCGTTCCAGCGGTTGGCGATCTCCGAGAGCGACGGGTAAAACGCCGCCCGCAGCTCGGCGATCAGCGGCACCAGCGGGTAGGCGAAGTATTTGTACTCGCCGCTCCCAAAGCCGTGCCGGGCCATCACGATGCGGCTTCGAAAGAGGTCGTCGCGCTCGTAGATGGCCGTGAGGGCGGCGCACTCGTTCTCGGTGAGCAAGGGGCCGGTGGTGGCGCAGCCATACGCGTCCAGATCGGCGCCCACCTTGCTCCAATCGAGCGCCTCGATCCGCTCGGGGATCGAGGCGCTCGGGCCGTGCTGCCGCCGCGGGCGTGAGGTCGTCGCGTGCAAGGCGCCGCTCACGAAGCGGCCTCGCGCTCGCGCTCGCGTTCGAGGAGCGCACGTTTGCGCTCGACGCCCCAGCGGTAGCCCGACAGCGAGCCATCGGTTCGGACCACGCGATGGCACGGGATGGCCACCGCGATGGCATTCGACGCGCAAGCCTGCGCCACCGCGCGCACGGCCTTCGGCTGGCCGATGCGCTGCGCGACGGTGGCGTAGCTCGCCGTCGAGCCGGGGGGGATCTCGCGCAACGCTTGCCACACGCGCTTTTGAAACGCGCTGCCGCGCACGTCGAGCGGAAGATCGAGGCTCTGCTCGGGGGCCTCGACGTGGCCGATTACCTTGGCGACCATGGACTCGAAATCGAGGTCGCCGCCCACGAACTGCGCCTGCGGAAAGCGATCCTGCAGATCGCGCACGAGCAGCTCCGGGTTGTCGCCGAAGAGCACGGCGCAAACGCCCTTGTCGGTGGCGGCCACCAGGACCGAGCCGAGCCAGCACTCGCCGACCGCAAACCGGATCGAGGTGCCACGGCCGCCTTTGCGGAAGGCGGTGGGGGTCATGCCGAGCATCTTGGACGATGTCGCGTAGAAGCGCCCGTTCGATTGGAAGCCGGCGCCGTAAATGGCTTCGGTCACGGTGGTTGCCTGCGTGAGCTGGTGCTGCACGCGCCCCGCTCGATGTGCATCTGCATAGGCCTTGGGCGTGACGCCGGTGAGCTTTTTGAACACGCGATGAAAGTGAAAGCGGCTCATGCCCACGCCATCGGCCAGATCGTCGAGCGAGGGCATTTCGTCGGCTTCTTCGATCATGCGGCAAGCCTTGGCCACCGCGGCCGCGTGCCGTTCGGTCCACGCGGACTCGTCGGGATGGCATCGCTTGCAAGGGCGGAAGCCCGCGCGCTCGGCTTCGCCCACCGTGGTGTGGAACTCCACGTTTTCACGGCGCGGCTGCCGCGAACCGCACGAAGGTCGGCAGTAAACCCCCGTGGTTTTGACGGAATAGAAGAACGACCCATCGGCCGCGCGATCGCGCCGCACCACCGCGTCCCAACGTCCATCGTGGGTTGCGAGCGAGAGCGTCTCCGATCGTGAAGCGGGACCAGGGTGCGAGACCATTGCGTTCATCATGATGCTCCACCCTAAGGACCGCTGCTCGGACGAACACTCCGGGCCTTGCTTTCGAATTCGTTTGTGTTCATTGGCGCGGGCCCGCAAGAAGAGTACGCTCGCTGGGATGGCCAATTTCAACAATGACGGTGGGAACGGAAATCCGTACCAGGGCCACCCCCCGTATCCACAGGCCCCGACTGGCCCGACTGGCCCTGCAGGCGCAGGCGCAGGCGGTCATCCTTCGCCCGCGCAGCAAGGTCAACCCGGCTATCCCGGCTATGGGCCGCCCCCTCAGCAAGGCGCGGTCAACCCGCCCGGTTATGCGCCGCAGTCTCCGCAGGGCGCACCGAACCCCGCTCCTGGCTATGGGGCGCCGCAGCAGCAGCCAGGATACGCACCGCCGGGCCAAGGTCAGCCAGGATATCCGCAAGGCGGGCAAGGGTACGCGCCGCAAGGCGGTTATGCGCCGCCGCAACAGCAGCCTGGTTACGGTCAACCGGGTTATCCGCAGCAAGCGGGCTATCCGCAGCAGCCGCAACAAGGGTATCCGCAACAAGGCTATCCGCAACAGGCGCAGCAGCAGCAGGCGGGCTATCCGCAACAAGGCTATCCGCAACAGGGTTATCCCCAACAAGGGTACCCTCAGCAGGGATATCCGCAGCAGGGAGCCGGACAAATGCAGGATCCGCTGGCCGGGATCGTCAGCGGGCAGCTCACCAATCCTTGGATTCCGGGCGCGCTCCTATCGTTCTTTTTGCCGGGGTTGGGGCACCTGTTTTTGCCGCGCTCCGACCTGAAGTCGATTGGGATCAAGATCTTCGTCGCCTATATGGTCATCATGATTGGCGTGCCGGTGCTCTTTGGCATTCTCGGCGCCCTCACCGGTGTTTACCAACTTGGTTACGTGGGGAGCCTCTTTCACTTGTTTCGAATCGTCGTGCACCCGCTCTCGATGCTCCACACGCACGACACGGCGTGCAAGCTCGACCCGAAGTTGGGGCAGCCGATTGTCTTCAAGAAGTGACCCCCGCGGCGTGAGCTTCGCGATGAGCGCCCTGCCATGAGCACCATGGCCGAGCACCTCGAGCGGCTCGCGCGCGATGGGTACACCATCGTCGAGGACGCGATCGAGCCCGACCTGATCGATCGCATCGCGCGCGATCTGGAGCGCTTGGAGCGCGAGCTCGGCGCCAAGCCGGCCGTGAACCTCTTCGAGGGCACGAAGACGGTGCGCATCTACAACCTGCTGGCGCATGGAAAGCTCTACGAAGCCATCCCCGTGCACGAGAACGTGCTCCCCATCGTGGAGGCGGTGCTCGATCGGGGGTGCTTGGTGTCCTCGCTCTCGTCGATCGCCATCGATCCGGGGCAGGACGCGCAGCCCGTTCACGCGGACGATCAGCTCATTCCGCTCGGCAAGCCGCATGCGCCCATCATCTGCAACACCATGTGGGCGCTCACCGATTTCACGGAGGCCAACGGGGCCACCCGCGTCGTTCCGGGATCGCACCACCGGGATCGCTCGCCGGAGCTCGGCGTCCACTACGATACGGTGCCCGCCGAAATGCCGCGCGGAAGCGTCCTGGTGTTCAACGGCAGCCTCTGGCACGGCGGCGGCGCCAACCGCACGTCCATGCGGCGGGTGGGGATCGCGATGAACTACTGCGCCGGCTTCCTTCGCCAACAGGAGAACCAGCAGCTGGGCATCCCGCTGGAGACGGCGCGCGGCTTCTCTCCGCGCCTGCGCAAGCTCGTGGGGTACGGGATCTACCGCGGGCTCATCGGCCACATCGACAAGTGCAGTCCAGTCGATCTGCTGGACGGAACCGGTCCACGCCGGGTCATGCCGGACTAAGGCGTCGCGAAAGCTCCGCGGTTACGTCCTGCTCATGCGGGAGGAGGTCTCCCGACGGCCCGCACCGTTTCACGCGATCCGCGCGGTTCAAGCGGCCCGTATGGTTTCACGCAGTCTGCGCGGTTCAAGCGGCGCGTGTGGGTTTCACGCGGTCCGCGCGGTCTAACGTGGCCCGTGCGATCTCGGGCGCTCGAGACCCGCAGGACGATGAATGTCTGCTATAGTGGACATGTTTCTGTTATGATGGTATGCCTGTTCCCGTGAGCCCATGTCGGTGTTGCAGCTTGCTCGAACCGATTCACCGTCGAGGGCGAGGGCGCTCGTTTTCGAGGATGCGCGCTCGGTCGCGCTGCTAAAGCGGCTCGAGCGAATCGCGGCCAGCGGCATCGCGGTGCTGGTCACCGGGGAGACGGGCACCGGCAAGGAAATCGTCGCGCGGCATGTGCACCTGGCGAGCGCGCGGGCAGACCGGCCTTTCGTGGCCGTCAACTGCGGGGCGCTCTCGCCGGCGCTGATGGAGAGCGAGCTATTCGGCCACGAAAAGGGCGCGTTCACGGGGGCGCTCGGGGCCAAGCCCGGGTGGTTCGAGGTGGCCCACGGCGGGACCCTCTTCCTCGACGAGGTGGGCGATCTGCCGCTGGGCGCCCAAGTGAAGCTGCTTCGCGTGCTTCAAGAGCGCGAGGTGGTGCGCATCGGCGCGCGGCGCCCGATCCCCGTCGACGTGCGCGTGATCGCCGCCACCAACGTGGGGCTCGCGTCGGCGGTGGCCGAGGGGCGCTTTCGCTCGGACCTGTACTACCGGCTCGATGTCGGCCACCTGGCGATTTCGCCCCTTCGTGAGCGACCCGGCGACATTCTGCCGCTCGCGAAGCACTTCCTCGCCGTGTACGCCGAGCAGCAGGGATTGACCGGCGCCGCGTTTTCCCCCGGCGCGATCCGCCATCTGATGGCGCACCTCTGGCCCGGAAACATCCGCGAGCTGGAGAACGCCATTCAGCGCGCGCTGGCCGTGTGCACGGACGCCGTGGTGACCGAGGACGATCTGCGCTCGCCCAGCGCACCCCCGAGCCGCGCGGCCGCGTATCCCGTCACGTCCCCCATCGCGCACCCGGCCGCGCACCGGCCCGAGGCGAGCGCACCCGCGAAGGACGCCCAAGCGGCGCTCGAGGCCGCGCTGCTCGCGTGGTTCGAAGAGCCCGAGCCGGACCTGTATCGCAAAATCGAAGACACGGTGTTTCGCACGGCCTACGCCGCGAGCGATCGGAACCAACTGGCCGCGGCGCGCCTGCTCGGCATCAGCCGCAATGTCGTGCGCGCGCGCTTGATGCAGCAAGGGCTCCTCGCGCCGTCGGTGCGCAGCCGCCCGGGCGCGATGCGCGTGCGAATCGGCTATCAAAACTTCGGCGTGCTGGCGCGGCTCAAGAGCACGCGCGGGCTCGATCCGATCTTTGCCGCGCACGACGCCAACGTCGAGTGGATCGAGTGCGCGACCGGCATGCACGTGGTGGACGGGCTCGCAGCGGGCGCGCTCGATCTCGGCGTGGTGGGCGAAGCGCCGCCCGTGTTTGCGCAGGCGGACAGGGCGCCTTTGGTGTACCTCGCGTCGGAGCCGCCTGCGCCGGAGGCGGAGGCCATCGTGGTGCACGAGCCCTCGGGCATTCACTCCTTGACCGATCTGCAGGGACGAACCTTGGCCCTGAGCCGCGGCGCGAACGTCGTGTACTTCGTGGTGCGCGCCTTGGAGGAGGCGGGGCTCTCGATCGACGATGTGGAGCTTCGCACCTTGGCCCCGGCGGACGCCCACGGCGCGTTCGCGCGCAAAGAGGTGGACGCGTGGGCCATCTGGAACCCCATGCTCGCGTCCCTCCGAACGTCGATGCCGGCGCGCGTGCTGCGCGATGCGCGCGGCTTGGCCCCGAATCGTGCATTCTACATGGGCCGGCGCGACTTCGCCGACGCGCACCCGGAGATCGTCGATGCGTTCCTCGGCCAGGTGGCCGAGGTGGGCGGCGACGCGCGCACCATCGACGCCGAGGTGATGGCGTCGCAGCAGCACATCGCCGACACGTTTCATCGGCTCAAGTTCATTCCGCGTCCGGTGCGGGTGAGGGAGGCTGTGTGGATGCGGCCGCGGCCCGCAGCGTTCCCGGCGCGTAGCGCAGGGCGATGATCTCACCGAAGGGCCCCGTGACGTTGTGCTCCACCGTGCGCGGGCGGACGGTGATGGGCAAACGCGGAAACAAAAGCTCCGCCACCCGGTACGCCTCCTCGAGGTGCGGATAGCCCGACAGGATGAAGGTGTCGATGCCCAGATCGGCGTACTCGCGCATCCGGGCCGCGACCGTATCGGGATCGCCCACCAGCGCCGTGCCCGCGCCGCCGCGCACCAGCCCCACGCCCGCCCAGAGGTTCGGGCTCACCTCCAGCCGATCGCGGCGGCCGTTGTGCAGCGCGGACATGCGCCGCTGGCCCTCCGACTCGAAGCTCGCAAAGGCGTTTTGCGCCGCCGAGATGGCCGTGTCGTCGAGGCGGCTGATGAGATCGTCCGCGGCCTCCCACGCCGCGCGCGCCGTCTCGCGCACGATGACGTGCACGCGCAGCCCGAACCGCACCTTGCGCCCATGCTCCTCGGCGCGGCGGCGAACATCGGCCAGCTTGGCGGCGACGGCATCGGGCGGCTCGCCCCACGTGAGGTACACGTCCACGTCGCGCGCGGCGACGGCGTGCGCCGGCGGCGACGAGCCCCCGATGTAGAGGGGAGGGTGCGGCTTCTGCACCGGCGGATAGAGGAGCTTGCCGCCGCGCACCTTCAAGTGCTTTCCCTCGTAGTCGACGCTCTCCCCCGCGAGCACCCTCTTGTAGATCGCCAAAAACTCCGCGGTCGCCGCGTAGCGCTCGTCGTGGGAGAGAAAGATCCCGTCCCCCTCCGACTCCCCGGGATCGCCGCCCGTCACCACGTTGAGCAAGAGGCGCCCGTTCGAGAGCGCATCGAAGGTCGACGTCATGCGCGCCGCGGTCGTGGGCGACGTCACCCCCGGACGAAGCGCCACCAGAAACCGAAGCCGCTCCGTGACGGGGATCATCGTCGCCGCCGCGATCCACGCGTCCTGGCACGAGCGCCCCGTGGGGAGCAGCACGCCGTAGTAGCCGAGCGAATCCGCAGCCTGCGCGATCTGCCGCAAGTACGCCAGATCCACCGCGCGCGCACCCTCCGTGGTGCCGAGGTACCGTCCGTCGCCGTGCGTGGGGAGAAACCAGAGGATGTCCATGGGTGCCATCCCGCTCCGCAACCGACGTGCCACCTATGTGCGGGTCCTCGCCGAGGATAGCGGCGCACGCCGGTGAACGTTCCCGATCGCGCGCCGCATCGCAAACTGCTCCTCCAGCAACACCCCGCACGCACCTCGTTGCTGCTCCAGAAGCAACGGACCACTCCGACGCCCGCGATCGGGGCCGCTGCACGAGTTGCCGAGCGCATCGTCGCGCTCCGAAGCCTTGGCGTGAATTTGGTATTGAGCGATTTCCTCGTTGTACCTTCCACCCCTGGGTCGCTCGCCGTTCGCGTGCTACCGGAAAGCGAGCAAGCTCGTGCTTTGGTCTCCAGATGGCCTTATAGAGAGGGAGGAGACCAACATGGTGGATGCGATTTCGTCGTCGGCGTTTCGTGAGAGCCTTGCCCACTTTGCCAGCGGCGTGACCATCATCACCATGCGCGCACCCGAAGGTCCCGTGGGTTTCACGGCCTCGGCCTTCACATCGGTGTCGCTCGACCCTCCGCTGATCCTCGTCTGCGTGGGAAAGCAGGCGAGCTTGCATGATCGCTTCTTGGTGCACGCGCACTTCGGCGTGAGCATCCTCGCGCAGGAGCAAGCGTGGATCGCCTCGCAGTTCTCGCAGAAGAAGGTCGATCGCTTCCGCGACGTTCCCTTGTGCGAAGGCCCCGTCGCCCAGGTGCCCCTCATCGAGGGCGCGCTGGTGCACCTCGAGTGTCGATGCCACGAGCGGCATCCGGCAGGAGACCACACCATCGTGCTCGGGCGCGTGCTGCACACGTCGAGCACGCACGGGCGCCCGCTCGTTCACTACAAGCGAAGCTTCGGCGGCTTCAGCGGAGATAAACCATGACCAGCAAAGGCCGGCGAATCGTCTTCGTCGGTGGGAGCCCTTCACCCACGTCCCGTTCGCGTTTCGTGGCCACCGCGGTCGCGAAGGAGCTCGAGTCCGAGGGCTTCGCGGCGGACCATTTTTCCCTCCACGACTTCGACGCCGAGGACGTCTTCCTCGCGCGCACCAGCGCGTCCAAGATCGTGCGCTACCTCGACGCGGTGAAGGAAGCGTCGGCCATCGTGCTCTCGACCCCGGTCTACAAGGCCACCTACGCCGGCGCGCTCAAGGCCATCGTCGATCTGCTCCCGCAAGACGCCTTGGTCTCCCGGCCGGCGCTCGGCATCGCCACCACCCGTCTCGAGGCGCATGGACGCGAGGTCGATGGAGCCTACCAGTCCCTCTTCGCGTTCTTCCGCGCCCGCTCCCGGAGCTCGCTCATCGTGCTCGACGACGAGCTCCGCATCGACGGCACCTCCGGCACCTTTACGCAGGCGGCCGAGGATCGCGTGCGGAGCGCGGCGCGCAGCCTCCTCGGCGATTTGCACGAGACCGCCGTGTAGCGCGGCCTCGCCTTCAGTGCTTGGTGGGCGCCAGCTCGAACGGCACGCCGGTGCTCGTGTGACGCTCTTTCTCTTCGTAGAGCGCGATCTTGCACTTGATGACCTCCAGGTTCGCCTGGAGATCGGCCAGGCGGGTCTCCACCTCCTCGCGGTGCATCTCGAGCAGGCGGCGCCGCTCGCCCACCGTGGAATCCCCCCGGCGCATCAGCCGGGCGTACTCGAGCATGTGGCGAATGGGCATCCCGGTGCGCTGAATCTTCCGAAGAAACGTGATCCACCGCACCTCGTCCTCGCCATAGCGGCGGTGGCCGCTCGCCGAGCGTGGCACCCCAGCGAGCAGACCGATGCGTTCGTAGTAACGGAGCGTGTGCACGGTCACGTCCGTCATCGCAGCCACCTCGCGAATGGTGTAATCGCGCGGCGCGCCAGGTCCTTGCACCTGCGCATGGACCTGGCCATTCACCTGGCCCGAGGCATCCGCGACCGGCGCGCGCGACACGCCCATGACATGGGTCGTGCCCGCCGCGCTCGCCGCATTTGCCGATTTTGCCACGTGGTTCATGGCTATCCGCGGAGCCTCGCCATCATGGCTTCAGGATACCGCTGACCAGCCGCGGCGCCGGCGGGAAACACCGCCTCGATGGCTTTTGCATCCTCCGGGGTGATGATGACGTCGAGCGCGCCAACGTTCTCCTCGAGGTACTTGCGTCGCTTGGTGCCGGGGATGGGTACCACATGGTCTCCGCGCGAGAGCGTCCATGCGAGGGCGAGCTGCGAGGCCGTGCATCCTTTTTCTTTGGCGATGCCCTCGACCTTCTTCACCAGCTCCAGGTTCTTCGCGAAGTTCTCACCCTGGAACCGCGGGCTATTGCGCCGGTAATCGTCCTCCGGGAAGTCCTCGAAGCGCTTGTACTGCCCCGTGAGGAACCCACGCCCGAGGGGACTGTAGGCCAGAAAACCGATGCCCAACTCTTTGCACGTCGCGAGCACCCCATCCTCGTCGGGATCGCGCGTCCACAGCGAGTACTCGCTCTGCACCGATGCGATGGGGTGCACCTGGTGCGCACGTCGCAACGTTTGCGCGCTCACCTCGGAGAGCCCGATGCCCCGCACCTTGCCTGCCTTCACCAGATCGGCCATCGCGGACACGCTCTCCTCGATGGGCGTGTTAGGGTCGACGCGGTGAAGTTGGTACAGATCGATGACGTCGACCTGAAGCCGCTTCAAGCTCGCCTCGCACGCCTTCTTGATGTACTCGGCGCTCCCGTTCACCCCGCGCACGCTCTTGTCCTCGCTGCTGCGCACGATGCCGCACTTGGTAGCCAAAAAGGCCTGATGCCGCCGTCCGCGAAGCGCCCGTCCCACCAGCTCTTCGTTGGTGTACGGTCCATACATATCCGCCGTATCGAGCAATGTGACACCGAGTTCGAGCGCGCGATGAATGGTCGCAATGGACTCCGCCTCGTCGCGCCCGTTGCTCGGGCCGTAGAACTCGCTCATTCCCATGCAACCAAGGCCCACCGCCGACACATCGAAGGCCCCGAGCTTTCTCGTCTTTGCCATGTTCGTTTGCCTTTCCTCGCCGGCTCCGCTTTCCGGTGCCGCGCGTCTTGGGCAAACTGATAGGAGTTCGAGCGCGCTCGAAGTCAAGGGACGCTCGGCCGCGACAAGTCGCGACGCTCGCGACACTCAGCTGAGCCGTTGAAAAATGCGCCAACGCTACAGATATACAGCTGATTTTGACGATTTCGCGCACCAGAGGCGGCATTCGTGTCCGGAAACGTACAATCGCATGGTATTGGACTGGCCTCTTTCTAGCATTCGCGAGGTGTGACCCATGCTTAGGTGGTTATTTGGTATAGTGGTCGGTTTGGGTCTCTGGCTCGTTGCCGGGACCGCTGGGGCGGTGGAAACCTGCCCATATGGGATCGATGGTGAGATCACCCCCGGTGTGGATCCCAAGGAAACGGGTCGAATCAACCAGGGGTTTTCCGCGACGAAGTGCAGCGACTCGAGTGTTCCCGCACCGCAGGTCGTCGGGGGCCAGTACGGGTACGACGTGTACGAGTTCACGAACAACACGTCCCAGACGTGCATCAGCGTGACCCTCACGGCGAAGCCCACGCCCACGCCGAAATACTTGTTCGCCGTCGGCTACACGGGGAGCTTCAACCCGTCGGCCGTCACGAACAATTTTGCAGGGTATCCGCTCCAGCCGGTCGCGAATGGAGAGTCGCAAACCTTCGAGATCAAGGTGAACCCCCTCACGAACTTCTCCGTCGTGGTCAACGAGGCGGACGACGGTCGTGGCGGGCAATATCGCCTCGACGTCGCGGGCTGCGGCAAGCCGCTGCAGGTTAGCTCGGTCGAGCCGTTGTACTGCCCCGTGGCGGGTGGTCTGGACGTGCGCGTCCGCGGCCAGGGCTTCGAGACCATCAGCGGTGGCACCAAAGTGTCGTTCGGAGGCGCCGCGTCGCTCAACACCATCGTCGTGAGCGACACCGAAATCGTCGCCGTCTGCCCGCCCCACGAGGCGGGGACCGTCAATGTCGTGGTGACGAACCCCAACACGGCCAACGTCGCGTTCCCCGGCTTCGTCTATTGGGACAAGCAGAACTCGAACGTGAGCCTGATGACCACCACCGTCAGCTCGCCGACCACCGCGACCGACAGGTCCGTCTACGGTGAAGGCATCACCTTCCGCGCGACGGTGCGTCCGGACCAACCCCGCTTCCCCACGAAGTTGGTCCACATCCGCGACAACGGCGTCGACATCCCCAACGGGACGATCGCGCTCGATCCGGCCAATGGCGCGGGCAACATCACCGTGGCCGATCTCGGCGTGGGTCCGCACAACTTCTCGCTGCACTACGATGGCGATGAGTTCTTCAACCCGGGCGACTCCAATGTCGTGCCGTTCACGATCAACAAGGCCGACACGACGACGACCGTCAGCGCGACGAGCCCGTCGGCACCGGGCGCTCGGGTCGACTTCCAAGTGACCGTCAATCCGAACGCCCCTGGAACGGGCGTTCCGTCCGGGAACGTAACCCTTCGCGACACCACCACGGGGACGGACCTTGGAACAGGCGTCCTCGCAAATGGCGTGGTGACGATCACGTCGACGCCGCTCTCCGCGCCTCCTGAAGCGCATTTGATCGTTGCTGTGTATGCGGGTGACGATCGTTTCAACGGGAGCACGACGAACCCGCCGTGGACGCAGCTCGTCAAGCCGGTCAAAACCACGGTGGTACTCACCGCGGATCCTCCGACCTCGACCACCTTCGGTACCACCGTTCGCTTCACGGCGACCGTGACGAGCGTCGCCGGCACCCCCACGGGAACCGTGACCTTTGCGGATTCCCTATCGGCGCCGGCCACCGTCACCATTGACCTGACCGGCGGTACGGCCGTGTGGACTGCTCAAAATTTGTCCGTGGGCACGCGCTCGATCGTCGCGACATACAACGCCGTCAGCCCTCATGAGACGGGTACCGCTACCATCCCGTACACGGTCAATAAGGCAGCCACCCAGGTGGACGTGGTTGCGGCTCCGGCCAGCCCGTCCGCGCCCGACACGGCTGTCACGTTTACCGCAACGGTCTCGAGCGCCGTAACCACGCCCGTCGTCGCCGGTTCGGTCGAATTCAAACTGAACGGAACGTTGATCGCCTCCAAGGAGCTCGATGGCAACCGCAAGGCGTCGGTCACCACGCCACGACTGGCTGCAGGAACCTACACGCTCGTCGTAGATTTCAAGGCAAAGGCCGACTCGCCCTTCGCGAACAGCACACGCACGATCACGCACGTGGTCGGCTCCACCGGCGGCGACGCCGGCGCCGATGCGGGCGACGGTGGTAAGGACGGCGGTACCGACTCCGGCACCGGCCGCCCCGACTCCGGTGGCGGAACGAACGATGGCGGTCGCCCCAACGGCGGCGGCACCACCGAAGGCGGCGGTTGCGATTGCAACACCACTGGCGCTCCTGGCTCCGGCGTCATGGCACTCGTCGCGGGTCTCGGCTTCGCGATGATGCTCGTGCGTCGTCGCCGCCGCGCCTCGTGATGCGCTGCTAAGGTCGAACACACCGCACACGTAAGACGGCAAAAGGCTCGCGAGCTTCGCGGGCCTTTTGCTTTTGTGCATCCGCACGTATGCCCTTCACGCGGCTCGAGAGACATGGCGTCGTGGAAACGCGCCGGTCGATGCGATGGCTCCGTGCTTCCGATCGCGCATCACGCTTCGATGGGGACTGCTCATCGAGGCTAATTGAGAATCGTCTTGGGATTGCGCGTCGAGAGAGAGCTTTGTTTCGCAAATAGCGCAAATAGAGTGATGATTGCGTTGCGGAATCTCATCTCGGAGACACCGCACGCCGGCATGGACGCGAGCACCCGCGTTTTCCGCGCGCTATCGTTCTCCAAACACGCACCGGCATCCTCGCCATGCTGGCGTTTTCTGCATCTGGCATGTCGCAAATCTTCCGGATAGCGTGACGTCATGTCCGACCTCATCGCGCTCCTCCCCGGAGATGGAATCGGCCCCGAAGTGATCCTCCAAGCGCGCCGCGTGCTGGAGCTCTACCGCGACCAGCGTCGTATCGACATCGAGCTATGGGAGCTCGATCTTGGCGCCGAGCGTTATCTTCGCGACAAGACCACGTTCCCCAAGGAAATCGCCGACCGAATCGCCGGTGAGGCGCGCGCCGTTCTTCTCGGCGCCCTGGGCGATCCGCGCGTTCCAACCTTGGATTACGCGCGCGATATCCTCTTCGGACTTCGCTTCGGCCTCGATCTATACGCCAACATTCGCCCCGTCAAAGCCCTGGATGACCGGCTGGTGCCGCTCAAAGGGCGGACCGCCAAAGACGTCGATTTCGTCGTCTTTCGTGAGAATACGGAGGGCATTTATGTGAACGTCGGCGGCCAATTCAAGCGCGGCACGGCCGACGAGATTGCCATCAACGAGGACGTGAACACCCGCAAGGGGGTCGAGCGGCTCATCGTGGCCGGCTTCGAGTATGCGCGTGCGCACGGCAAGAAGACGGTGCACCTCGCGGACAAGTCGAACGCGATGCAGCACGCGCACGAGCTCTGGAATCGATGCTTCTTCGAGGTCGCCAAGAGGTACCCGGAGATTGCGGCGCGTCACGTGTACATCGACGCGCTTTGTTTGTACTTGGTGCAGGATCCCTCGCCGTTCGAGGTGGTCGTGACGAACAACTTGTTCGGCGACATCGTGACCGATCTGGGCGGAGGCCTCCAAGGTGGGTTGGGGATGGCGGCCAGCGCGAGCTTGCACGCCTCCGATCCCAAGCGGGTAGGGCTCTTCGAGCCGGTTCACGGGTCCGCGCCCCCGCTGGCCGGCAAAGACGTGGCGAACCCGTTTGCGGCCATTCTCACCGTGGGGTTGCTCCTCACGCACCTCGGTCATCCGCAAGAACAGACGCGTATCGAAGACATCGTGGCGCGCGGCATTCGCGAAGGGGCGTGCACCCGCGACGTGGGTGGAAATCTCGGAACGCGCGCGGCCGGCGATTGGTTCCTCACCGCGCTTCAACGCGAGCTGGGCTACTAACCCCGGCGCGCTGCCAACGCGAGCAGCACTCGCGCCAGCAGCGGCCAATGCGAGCCGCGGCTAACGCGGGCACGGGCAACGCGCGCCGCGGCTTACGCGGGGCAGCCGCTCACGTGGGGTCGCGCCAACGCGAGCTGGGGCGATGTAGGGCGCTGTCGTGTCAGATTTCGCTCCCCCGCGCACCGGCCTCCGGAACTTTGTCGTTCCTCGGCTGTCAGCTTAGAGAGGTCATGTCATCTTAGACATGGTCGAGAGGCGACGGATGGACGTGCGGGGCTGGAATCTAGGAGTACTTGCGGCGGTTGGCGTGCTCTGGCTCGCGTGCGGCATCCAGCGCGAAAAGCCCGTCCTCGGCTGTCCGCCGCTCGCGATGGCCGACTTCGCCCGCAGCGGTGCTCCGGCCGCGCTCCCGCTTCGGGCGCTCGAGGCGCACGTGGCCAACCACCCCGCCGATGCTGCGGGCCGGCGCGCGCTCGCCCAATCGTACCTCGACGCCCATGCGCCAGGCCTCGCGCTGCGCATCATCGAATCGGCATCGCCCGCCGTCCGCCTCGATCCGGAGCTCGAGCACGTCCACGCACGCGCCCTGGTCGAGCAGGGAAGGTCCGCCGATGCGCTGGTCGCCGAGCGCCATGTCTTGGCCGCATGCTCCGGCGAGCCGGTGTCCGCGGCACCCGCGGCACCCGCATCGCCCGCGGCACCGGTCGGAGCAAGCGCCGGACCTCCGGCGGCCGCCCCGAGCTGGATTTGCGCATCCGCATCGCGCCGCGTGGCGTTTCTCGAGGAGCTGGTCGCGCTCGGGGTCGAAGACGCCCAAGCGCACCCCGAGGCCAGCGCGGTCGCGTACCACAATGCTACCCGCGAGGCACGGCTCGCGCTCCAATGACGAAACATCCAACCGGAGCTTCACCGCTCGTCGCGATGGCGATGGCCTCGTTTCTCCTCGGCCTCACGGGCTGCGGGGTCCTCTTTGGCAAACCTGCGTCCTTCGTGGCCGCTGCGCGCGTGGGCAACGAGGAAAAGAAGCCGCCGCGGTTCTTTGCGCCGCCGCTCGCCATCGCCACCTCGGAGGATGCCGTCGTTCGCGTGATCGGGCGCCATGTCACGTGCTCCGGCACCCTGGTCGAGGACGACCTGGTGCTCACCGCGCATCATTGTGTGGTGGAGCGCGGGAAGTCGGGCGAGTTCACGCATCGTGCGCTCACCGGCAAGGACATCCGCATCGAGCTTGGTGGTGACTACCTCGCGTGGGGCTATGTCGGCGTGAAGCACGTGGTGGCGCCGCCTTGTGGCGAGTCGGGCGGCGCGGGCGATGTGGCGGTGCTGGTGCTCGAGCGCAAGCTCGTCGGCCTGGGCACCATGACCGCGCGGCTCGATGTGCCGCCCAAAGAGGGCGAGCCGGTGGACCCCGTGGGGTTCGGACGATGCGCGCTGTCCCCGGACGGCATTCATCGGTCCATCCGCGGTGGCGGGCACATCGCCGCCGTCGGCCCCGGCACCCTCTCGCTCGAGGCTTCGATCTGCCCCGGCGACTCCGGCGGACCGCTGCTTGCACGGGGTAGCCATCAGGTCGTCGGCGTCATCAGCCAGAGCGCCATGGATGGCGATGAGCAAACGCGCAGTGCATCCATCGCCACCCGCATCGACCGCTACCGCATGGTCTTCTCCAACGCCCGGCTCATTGCCGACGGCATGTCCCCGAGCGAAGTCCCGCCGCTCACCTGCGAGCGCGGTCCCTAGCCGCAAGCTCCGCGCGCCCGCGCGACGACCGCAAGCCGCCGCTCGACCCACGTTCGTCCCGTCGAGCACGTAAACGTCGAAGCGCGAGCGACTGTTCGGCAACCTTTGCCATCGAAGGCAAAGGAATCGGCTAAAGTCATGGGTCGTTACAGCGCCTGAACGGCAAACGGGAGAACGAATCGATGTGCGGAATCGTAGCGTACGTTGGCGAACGGGAGTGTGCAGGCATTCTGGTCGACGGTCTGCGGAAGCTCGAATACCGTGGCTACGACTCGGCGGGGCTCGCGCTCCACACGGGCCGCGGCGTGGAGATTGTTCGCGCCGTGGGCAAGTTGGTGAACCTCGATAACGCGCTGGCCAAAACGCCGCTCGCAGGAAAGACGGGCATCGGCCACACGCGCTGGGCAACGCACGGGCGGCCCAACGAGGTGAACGCGCACCCGCACGTCGCGGGCAAGGTGGCGGTGGTGCACAACGGCATCATCGAGAACCACGGGATCCTCCGGCAAGAGCTCGAGGCCAAAAAGATTCGCTTCAGCAGCGACACGGACACCGAGATCGTCGCGCACTTGATCCAAGAGGCCATGAGCGAAGGCGCGCCCTCGCTCGAGGAGGCGGTGCGAAAGGCGCTCCGGCGGGTCAAAGGCGCGTACGCCATCGCCGTGGTCAGCGGCGATGCGCCCGATGACATCATCGTCGCCAAGGACTCCTCGCCGCTGGTCCTCGGCGTGGGCAAGGGCGAGATGCTCGCCGCCAGCGACATCCCCGCGCTGCTCGAGCACACGCGCGAGGTGATCTTCCTCGAGGACGGCGAAATGGCCCTGCTCCGCAAGACGGGCCCCGTGATCTCGAAGATCGATGGCACCCCCGTCACGCGCGCGGCCAAGCACATCGAGTGGTCCGCCTCCCAGGCCGAAAAGGGCGGCTACAAGCACTTCATGCTCAAGGAGATCCTCGAGCAGCCCCGCGCCATCGAGGACACGGTGCGCGGCCGCATCAATGTGAGCGAGGCCGACGTGGTGCCCGAGGAGATCGGCGTCACCCCGGCCCTCGCCAAGAGCATCACCCGCGTGTACTTCGTGGCCTGCGGAACCAGCGCGCACGCCGCCATGGCGGGCCGCTACTGGGTCGAGCAGCTCGCCAGGCTCCCGGCCACCGTGGAGATCGGCAGCGAGGTCCGCTACCGCGAGCCGGTCTTTTCGCCGACCGATCTGGTGGTCGCCGTCAGCCAGAGCGGCGAGACCGCCGACACCTTGGCCGCCGTGAAGGCCGCCAAAGCACAAGGCGCGCACGTGCTCGCCGTCGCCAACGTGCTCGACAGCGCCCTGCCGCGCGCAGCGGACGGTGCGCTCTACACGCATGCCGGCCCCGAGATCGGCGTCGCCTCCACCAAGTGCTTCACCACCCAGCTGGCGGCCCTCCTCATGCTGGCCGTCTACCTCGGACGCCGGCGCGGCACCCTCTCGCAAGCCGAGGGGCATCGCGTGCTGGGCGGGCTGCTCAAGGCCGCCCACGACATGCGCGACGTCCTCGAGCAAAAGGACAAGATTCAGCACATCGCCAAGAAGTACTCGCGCTCGCGCGACATGCTCTTCTTGGGGCGCGGCACGGGCTTCCCCATCGCGCTGGAGGGCGCGCTCAAGCTCAAGGAAATCTCGTACATCCACGCCGAGGGTTACGCGGCGGGCGAGATGAAGCACGGTCCCATCGCGCTCATCGACGAAGAGATGCCGGTGGTGGTGCTGTGCCCCAAGGACGCGCACTACGAGAAGACCGTCTCCAACCTCGAAGAGGTGCGCGCCCGCGAGGGCATCGTGATCGCCGTCTGCACCAAGGGCGACACCGAGATCCCGCGCCTGGTCACGCCCAGCATCTCGCAAATCCCGGTCGCAGGGAGCCGCTCCCAGCGCCAGCCTTTCGCCATCTCGGAGCCGGACGTCATCGAGATCCCCGAGGTCGAGCCCGAGGTGTTGCCGCTGCTCACGGTGGTGCCGCTGCAGCTGCTGTCCTATTACATCGCGGACTTCAAGGGCACCGACGTCGACCAGCCGCGCAACCTGGCGAAGACCGTCACCGTCGAGTGACGTAGGCGCTCAGGTCTTCGCCGCCAGCCACTTCACGATCAACGAGGCCATGGCCGCCGTGGCGGTGGCCTCGTCGATGCGTCCTTGCATCATTTCGCGCGAGATGGCCTCGGCGGCGCCGACGATGCCGACGCAGCGCAGGTGCAGCTGCTCCTTCGGCACGTCCGCGTACGGCGCCAGCGCGTCGCAGTACAGGCCGACGTACTTGTCGAGGAGCTCCTGGTGGACGCCCTCCATCTCGCCATCGCCGTTGAGCGCTGCCGTGATCGCATGGCACTCGGGGCCGGCCGTCGCGTAGCACGTCATGTACGCGTGGCTCATCACCCGCGCCACGTCCTCGAGCCGTCGCCGCGTGCGCTTGAGCGCCTGCTGCAGCGCCTCCACCTGCCGATCGTCGATTTGCTTGTAGAGCTCGATGAGCAGGCCCGAGCGCGTCTTGAAGTGCTCGTAGGCGATGGGTTTGCTCACCCCGGCGCGCTCCGCCAGGTAACCGAGGGTGAGCGCGTCCGTGCCTTCTTCTCGAACGATGCGCATCGCGGTCTCGAGCAGCTGATCGCGGCGCTGGGCCTTGGGCAATCGCTTGGCGGAGGTCTCGATCATGGCTCGGGGCGGGTTCTCCACGGCTCCTTGGGTCCAGTGTGCATCGCGCTTGACAGTAGCATCCATCGGGGTCATTACCTTTAGTAACTTACTCAGGGTAACTTGTCGGCTTCGGAGAACGTGAGCTTTTCTCCGGGCGAGTCAAGGCATTCAACGAACCAAAGGAAGAGGATCGTCCATGTCCACATCTGCGCGCGCGCAAAATCCGGTTCTCATCGTGGGAGGGTCCGGCGTCGTCGGCTCGCTCTCCGCGAAGATCCTTCGCCAGCTTCACCCGGATCTCCCCATCACCCTGGCCGGCCGCGATCCCAACAAGGCCGCGGCGGTCGCCCGCGAGGTGGGCGGCGCCGACGGGGTGGCGGTCGATTTGGGGCGGGCCGACTTGGGGCTCCCCGAGGGGCGCGCCTTCAGCGCCATCGTCATGTTCACCAAGGACGAGACGCTCCACGCCATGCGCTACGCGCAAGCGAAGGGCACGCCTTATCTGGGCCTCTCATCGGCGCTCTTCGAAATGGGGCCCGAGGTGAGCGCCTTCGTCCACGCGCCCAAGGGGGCGCCGATCCTCATGGACAGCAGCTGGCTGGCGGGGACGGCCATTTTGCCTACGCTCCAGTTTGCGCGTGCGTTTCGCAGCATCGACGCGATTGCCATCGGCGCGGTCCTCGATGAGCGCGACATGGGGGGCCCCTCGGCATATGCCGACTACGATCGCATCATGCGCGCGGCGCGCACCGCCATGATCCTCAAAAACGGAAAATGGATCTGGGCGGGCGACGATGGTACGCGCCGCTTTACGCGGGTAGACGGTACCGAGGTGGAAGGCCAGGCGTACCATGCGATGGATACCGTGGGCCTCGCGGCCGCTACGGGGGCGGCGAATGTCAGGCTCGATATTCATTTGGGCGAGTCGTCCAGCCGGGGGCGTGGCGAGCCTTTCTCGACGGAGGTCATCGTCGAGATCGAAGGGCGCACGAACGACGGAGCGGCGGCGCGTGTGCGGCACGAGCTCGTGCACCCCGAGGGGCAAGCGCCGATGACGGCGGTGGGGGTCGCCGTCGGCGTGGAGCGGTTGTTGGGGCTCGCCGGTGGCGATCCGGTGGCGCCGGGGCTGCATTTGCCCGAGACGTTGATTGAGCCGGACTACATGGTGAAGCGTTTGAAGGAGTTTGGTGCGCGCATTGGGCGTGCGTGATGGGGAGAATTGGTTTCGTGACGGTGTGAGTCGGTTTGGTGCGCGCGCGATGCGTGATTTGGGCGTCTGCCGGATCGTTTGCTTCGATGCGTGATTTGGGCGTCTGCCGGATCGTTTGCTTCGATGCATGATTTGGACGTCTGCCGGATCGTTTGCGCCGAGTGCCGGGTTAACGGGCGCCTGCGAAATTGTTTTGCTTCGATGCGTGACTTGGACGTCTGCCGAATCGTTTGCTTCGATGCTGATTTGGACGTCTGCCGGATCGTTTGCTTCTAGTGCGGGGTTACGGGCGCCTGCGAAATTGTTTGTTCAATGCGTGATTTGGTCGTCTGCCGGATCGTTTGCTTCGATGCGTGATTTGGTCGTCTGTCGAATCGTTTGCGCCGAGTGCGTGATTTGAGTGTCTGTCGAATCGTTTGTGTCGTATGTGGATTTTTGGGCGGCCTACGAAATTGTTTGCTCCGAAGCGTGATTGAGTGTCTGTCGAATCGTTTGCTCGATGCGTGCTCTGCACGCAGTGAAGTCGTTTGTTCGAATGCAACCGTGACGTTGTTCTGAATTTCGAATTGTTCGATTCATCCGGCTGACGAGACGAATCGTCGAGCCGAGGAGAGGATCCATCCGCCATGTCCCATGTTACGAAGAAACCCGTTCTCATTCTCGGAGGCTCCGGCGTTGTCGGCCGCCACACGGCAAAGACGCTGCGCCGCCTTCATCCCGATTTGCCGCTCGCGATTGGCGCGCGCGACCTCGATCGGGCGGGCGCGCTCGCCAAGGAGCTCGGTCACGCGACCGCGGCGAAGATCGATCTGGATCGGCCCGATCTGGGGCTCCCCGCCGATGCCGCGTTCAGCGCGGTGGTCACCTTGCTCAAGGATGAAACGCTCAACTCTGCGAAGTATGCGCAGTCGCGCGGTCTACCGTACATTGCATTTTCGGATTGGATCTTCGAAATGGGCCCGCTGGTGGCGCGTTACGTTCATGCGCCCGCGAGCGCACCGATTCTCTTCTTGGGTCACATTTTGGGTGGAACGAGCACCTTGTCGACGCTCCATTTCGCGAAGGAGCTCCGGCGGGTCGATTCCATCGAGCTCGCCGTGGTGCTGGATGAAGATGACGTCGGCGGGCCGTCCGCGCAAGGTGACTTCGAGCGCGTGGAAAAAGCAGTCTCGAGCTACTTGCTTCGCAAAGAGGGCAAGTGGCATTGGGCGACGGAGGCCGACGCGCGCGGCCCGATCAAAGACGCGGCCGGGGCCGAGCTCGCGGCACGAGGCCTCTCCGTGTTCGACACGTTGAGCCTCGCGACCGCCACCGGTGCACCCTCCGTGCGCGTCGACATGGCCATCCGCCCTAAGGCGAGCCGGGCGCCCGGCAAGGGGATCTCCCACGAGATCATCGTGGAGCTCCACGGCGAGAAGAACGATGGAACCGTGGGAACCATCCGTCACGAAATCGTCTACGGCATCGGCCACTCCGAGTCGAGCGCATGGGGCGCGGCGTTGGCCGTGGAACGCCTGCTCGGCCTCGCCGGAGGCCCACCCGTCGAGGCGGGGCTCCACTTCCCCGAGCGCCTGCTCGATCCAGCTTACGTGGTCGAACGCATCAAGGAGTTCGGCGCCCGCGTCAAGCGCGCATAACAGCTACGCCGCCGGCGTCGAGCGTGCTCCTTTGGGTCGACGTGCAACGCGAGGCGCCGGTATCGAGCGTGCGCCTTGCGTCGAGCGTGCCGTAGCATCGAGCGGCAACGCGAGGCGCCAATATCGAGCGGTTCGCCTTGCGTTGCTCGTGCCCGTAGCATCGAGCGGTTCGCGCTGCGTCGACGTGCAACGCGAGGCGCCGATATCGAGCATGCGCCTTGCGTCGAGCGTGCCGTAGCATCGAGCGGCAACGCGAGGCGCCAATATCGAGCGGTTCGCCTTGCGTTGCTCGTGCCCGTAGCATCGATCGGCCGCGTTGCGTCGACTGGCAACGCGAGGCGGCGGTATCAAGCGGTTCGCCATGCGTCGAGCGTGCCCGTAGCATCGAGCGTACTCCTTTGGGTCGACGTGCAACGCGAGGCGCCGGTATCGAGCGGTTCGCCTCGCGTCGAGCGCGCCCGTTGCATCGAGCGGCCGCCTTGCGTCGACGGGCAACGCGAGGCGCTGGTATCGAGCGTGCGTGTTACGTCAAAGCGTGCGTGTTGCGGCGAGGGTGCTCGTTGCGGCGAACGTACCCGTTGCGTCGAGCCCGCAACGCCAAGCGCCGGTGGCGACGATCAACGGGGCGTGATTTTTCGCATGCGTTCGAGCGCGGCATTGAGCTGCCGCAGCGACGTTTCTTGTTGCCGCGCGCTCTCCTCGATGCGGCCTGCGGCGCCGAGGACCTGCTCGCTGCCGCGCGACTGGGTGCGGTGGGTCACGTTGAGCTGATTGACCATCGCGGAGATGTTCTCGATGGCGCTCGTGATCTGCCGCCCGCCGCGCGACTGTTCTTGCGAGCTGCGCTCCACGTGCTGCGTGATGAGACGCATCTTCTCGGCGCTCTTCATGATGAGCTCCGAGCCGCGGGCCTGTTGCGCGGTGGCGGCTGCGATTTGCTGCACGGTCTCGGCGATGCGGCCGATGGCGTCCGTGACCTGCTTCGACCCTTTGGCTTGTTCCACGGTGGCGCGCGCGATGGCGCGCACCATGTTGGTCGACTTCTGGCTGCTCTCGAGGATCTTCTTGAGCGCCCGTTCGGCCTCGTTGGACACTTCTACGCCGCGATCGACGTTGTGTGCGCCGCGCTCCACGGCCGCGATGGCGTTCTTGCTTTCGCTCTGCACCGTCTTGATCAAGTCGGTGATTTCGCGCGTGCTCGTCCCCGCGCGCTCGGCCAAGTCTTTGATCTCGTCGGCCACGACCGCGAAGCCTTTGCCTTGCTCGCCCGCTTGCGCCGCGATGATGGCGGCGTTGAGCGCGAGGAGGTTCGTCTGCTCCGCCACGTCGTCGATGACGTTGACGATTTGGCCGATGGCCTCGATGCGCGAGCCCAGGTTGCTGATGACGCTGACCGCCTCTTGGGAGCTCTCCTTGATGCGGTAGATTTCGCTGATGGTCTTGAGGATCGCCTCGGCGCCTTTTTCGGCGTCGAGCGCCACTTCCTCGGACAGACGCGCCGTCTCGTTGGCGTTCGATTGGACTTGGTCGATGGAGACGTCCATCTCGTTCATCGAGGAGCTGGTCTCCTCGGCCGTGAGCGAGAGCGCGTCGACGTTCTTGGCGACCTCCTTGATCGAGTACGCCATCTCTTCGATGGAGCTCACCGTTTCGCGCACGCTGCCCGCGAGCTCGCCCACGTTCTCCGCGACCTCGTCGTTCGTGGCCGTCATCTCCAGGATCGACGAGCTCGACTCTTCCGCGCTCGACGTGAGCTGCTCCACGTGGGCGGCCATCTCGCGGATGGCCGATGTCATTTCGCGAATCAGCTTCGATGTCTCCTCGGCAGCGGAGACCTGCAGGCTCACGCCTTCGACCAGCCGCCGTCCCACCTCGTCCAGCGCACGCTCCGCCTCGGCGAGATCGGTGTCGCGCGCGTTGTGCTCGGTGAGCTCGCGCGAGCGCGCCTCGACTACCTTGGTCAGCTCGTCGTAGATGCGGGCCAGCTCGGGGGTGGCCCGCGCAGGGAGCACGGGACGCTGACCGCCGGCGACTTGTCGGATGGCGTCGCCCAAGGGGCCGAGGTGCTCCGTGCCGCCACCTGGATTTTCGCCGGCCGCCAGCAAGGTCGTGACGACACCGGCGCCTCCGACCAGGATCAGCCAGGGACCTAGCTGCTGGTTCATCACGAAGGCGAGGATCGTGACTCCACCCGTCACGAGAAGATAAATCAATTGTCGAGACGTAAGCTTCATCGGAACGAGGCCGCCGTTCATCGCGGCGGATCAGGGGCTCGGGGCTGGCGGGCTTGCTTGCTTGCTTGCTTCACGAGGCCGCCGTTCATCACGGCGGATCAAAGGCACTGGAGGGCTCGAGGCTTGCTTGCTTCGACTCTTCGACGCGGCTGCCGTTCATCACGACGGAACGCGCAAGGGGTTAGCGCGCCGGGGACACAGAGGGAACCGCGCTACCGTACGCGGGGACGCTCGGCGTCTCAAGCGCCGAAAGCCTCCTTTGCGCTGTGGCAATCGCGACCTCGCTCGCATCGATGCCAATGAATGGTCGACCGAGTCGCGCGGCCACCGACAGGGTCGTACCGCTTCCGGCGTAGGGATCGAGCACCAAGTCACCGGGATCGCTCAGGGATCGAAGCAAGCGCTCCAGGAGCGCCTCGGGCTTTTGGGAAGGATAGCCGGTCCGTTCCCGCGCCACGGGTGCAATGACCCCGATGTCCCAGACGTCCCCCATGGGCACACCCGCCGTGGCCTCGGGGGTGGTCGACGATCGTGCGCGGCGCCCGCTCTCGGCATAAACGGCGCGCTGCTTGTTGACCCCCCAGGTCGCCACCGTCGACGCGGCAAGCGGCTCGTACAACGTGTTCCAGCGCGGTGTCTCGCGCGCATCCTTGCGGTAACGCAGAAGAACGTCGTGCACCCGTTGAAAATTGGGCGTCTTCGACGGCCATCGACGGTACCTCCACACGATCTCGCTGGCGAAACACTCGTCGCCAAAGATCTCATCGCAGAGCACCTTGACATAGTGGCTGGTCTTGGGGTCGACGTGCACCACCACCGAGCCCTCGGGCGAAAGCAGCTCCCTCACCGCCACGAGCCGCGTCCCCAGCGCCTCGAGATAGGCCGCCCGATCGGTCCATCGATCGTCGAACGCCGGAAGCTCCGTGCGATCGTCGAGCGTCTTGCCCTTCTTCTTCGCGTGATGAACGCGATTGGTCAAAAATGGCGGATCGAGGTACGCCAAGGTGACGGACTCGCGAAACTTGCTCGCGAGCCCCCGCAAGATGGTCAGGTTGTCTCCGAAGAAGAGCTGCCCCGAACGATCATCCGTGCAATATGCCGCCTTCGGCGCCACCGCCGTTTTGCTCAATCCAGGCCCTTCCGCCCCAAAAATCCGCTCTTTTCCTTCCCACAACAGGGTGACATCCCGGGTCTCTCTCACGATCCCGTCAGTGTGACCAATTGTCCTACATGTGGCCAAGAAATGGGGAGGGGTGCTCGACAGCTCGTCGAACGGGTTTCACTTGACTACCTAGTAGTCTGAGGTGACGAACATGGCGGCGAGCGCGACCGTTCGGATCGATATGGAGCTTCCGTCCGACCTTGCGCGACTGCATTTGCCTGCAGCCGTCGATCGACGCTTGCAAGCGTTGCTCGACAAGCAAGATCGCGGAGAGATTCTCAGCGGCGAAGAAGCCTCCGAGGCGGAGGGCCTGGTCGAGCTCGCGGAGCTGCTGACCCTTTTGCGGCTTCGCGCCTCGCCAGAAGATGGCGCCCCGGGCGAATGACCCCGGGCGCACATCCCCGAGGCGCTACAGCGACGCGTCCGCGATCGCGCGGGAAATCGTTGCGAGTATTGCCGGATTTCGCAGGAGCGACAGGAGGCGACGTGTCACGTGGACCACGTGCTCCCGCTGCGCGAAGGCGGTGCGACCCATTTCGAGAACCTCGCTCTCTCATGTGTTCCTGCTCGCTCCGAAAAGGAGCGCGAACAGGAGCCGTGGATCGGCTCACTGGGGAGCGTGAGGAGCTTTTCCACCCTCGAACATGCGGCTGGAGCGAACATTTCGAGCTGAGCTCGGAGATGCACATTCAGGGCAAAACCGCCGTGGGTCGTGCGACCGTGGATGTCGTGCGACCGTGGATGTTGTGCGAATGAACCGAGCTCTTGCCGTTGCGATTCGTCGGGAGGAGGCGCTTCGCGGCAGATACCCCTCGTGAGGCACGGAACCGTTCTCCCCCACACCGCTCAGCGCGAGATGCACCCCACGTTGGGGCAGTTGGTCGAGAAGCCGTTGACGTTGTCGCAAGGGGCGAAGGATTCGCCGCGGAAGGGCATGCCCTTGCACTTGGGGTCGGCGCGGCAGGATTTGACCTCGCGGTATTTGCCGCATGGATCGTTTGGGGGGCTCGCGCACCAGTCTTCGGGCATCGTTCCGCAGTCTTTGCGGGTGTCGGGTTTGCCTGTCCCGCCGGTGGGGGTCGATGCCGTCGTCGATGTGCTTTGCGCGCTTCCTCCCGAGGGGGTCGAAGGATTGGCGCCCGGGGGAGATGGCGATGGCGATGCGGGAGGGGGAATGGCGATGGAGTCCGACGACGAGGGTGGCGTCGACGAACCGGATGTGGCCGTGCGCGAACAGGCCGCGGGCGCGTACGCAAGTGCAGAGAGCGCGGCGCCGAGCAGCGCGATGCGTGCGGGCGAGGTTTGCCTTGGCTCCATGGCGAGCACGTTAGTACTGACAGGTCGCGCCGTAATGCTTTTTCGCGCATCGTCGATCGCGCGCGCCAGGCGGGGATCCAGATCTGCGGAATTGTCGTTTATGTATAAATGATTCACAGCTCGTACGGTTCGATGTGCCTATAGTTTGGATGTGCAAAATCGCCCCGATCGACCCCCGCGCGCGCTGGTGCGTCCGACCGCCGCGTTCCTGCTGGCGCAGGTGGGCGCTCATGCGCGCATGAAGTTCGCGGAGCGCCTTTTGCCGCTGGACATCTCGCCGCCACATGCGGGGATTCTTCGCGCGGTCGGGTTCAACGCAGGCATGAGCCAGCAGGCGCTCAGTGGATTTCTCGGCATCCTTCCGAGCCGGCTCGTGGCCTTGGTCGACGAGCTCCAGTCCCGCGGCCTGATCGAGCGACGGGATAGCCCCGAAGATCGGCGCGTGTACGCGCTGCACCTGACCGCCAAAGGAATCGAGGCGCTCGAGGCGCTTGGCCGCGTTGCGCGCGAGCACGATGTCGCCATCTGTGCGGCGCTCAACGAGGGCGAACGGCAGCAGCTCGCGTTGCTGCTCGGCAAGATCGCCGAGCACGAAGGGCTGGTCGCAGGTGTCCATCCCGGCTACCGAATGATGGGGCAGGAAGGCCCGGAGCCGTCCGACGACAACCCCGCGGGGCGCCAACCGCGCGGAAGGCGCACCGGCGCGAAGGCAAAGCGCAGCACCTGAGCGTACGTGCTGATGTAGAAATATCAACGAGCCCCACAAACCGCGCGCGGGCCGCTCCTGTGCAGCTTCGTTTTGCTATGGTGTTTCACGTACGGAAATGGAGCCCCGTCTAAAGCTCGGGCGATACCTCCTCTATTGCGAGCTTGCGGCCGGCGGAATGGCCACCGTGTACTTGGGGCGCTCGGTGGGGGCGGCCGGATTCGGTCGGACGGTCGCCATCAAACGGCTCCATCCGCACCTGGCCAAGGATCCGAAGCTGGTCAAAGGCTTCGTCGACGAGGCGAGGCTGGTTGCGCGGGTCCACCACCCCAATGTGGTGCAGACGCTCGATGTCGTCGCACAAGACGGCGAGATTTTTTTGGTGCTCGAGTACGTGAAGGGCGAGTCGCTCGGGCGCTTGATCGGGGCCGCGAGCCGCGAAAACGTGCAAATCCCTGTCCCGGTGGCGCTCTCGATCATCACGGGGGTGCTCAATGGCCTGCACGCGGCGCACGAGGCCACCGACGAACGGGGTGTCCCGCTGAGCATGGTCCACCGCGACATTTCCCCGCAGAACATCCTCGTCGGTGTCGATGGAACCGCGCGCGTTTGCGACTTTGGCGTGGCCAAAGCGGCCAATCGGCTCCTGGGAACCACGCGCGATGGGCAGCTCAAGGGAAAGCTCCCGTACATGGCCCCTGAGCAAGTGGGGGGCGATGTCAGCCGGCGCACCGATCTCTATGCGACCGGGGTGGTGCTCTGGGAGATGCTCACCTGCTATCGGCTCTTCAAGGATGACAACGAGATGCAGTTGCTGCAGGCAATTCTGACATCCAACATCCAGCCGCCCAGCGTTCTGAACCCCAACGTACCGCCCGCCGTCGATCGCATCGTGATGAAGGCGCTCGCGGGCGATCCCCGAAAACGCTACGCCACCGCCCATGAAATGGCGGTCGATATCGATGCCTACGCGGAGGTGGTCGCTTCGCCGATGAAGGTCGGCCAGTGGGTGCTGGGTATGGCCCGTGCGGCCATCGCGTCGCGCAACGGGCTCGTTGCGGAGATCGAGAGCAGCGTGGATCGATCGGTGCCGCACGAGATGCTTGCTCTTGGGAGCTCCGGGGTTCACTTGGAGGCTCCTGGGGTTCACCTGGAGGCTGCCGGCGTTCGGCGCGATGCGGCCGGCGTTCCCCTCGACGCGGCCGGCGTTCCCCTCGACGCGGCCGGCGTTCGGCGCGATGCGGCCGGCGTTCACCTCGGCGATTCGGAGCCCGCGCCCGCGATGTCGCCCGCGGCGGAGCCTTCGTCCATCGCCTCCGTGCCCTCGCTGGCCGTCCGCCTCCCGGCCCGCTCGATGGCTCCGGGCTCGCGCTCCGTTCCGCTCTGGCTTGCGCTGAGCGCCGGCGCGTTGATCTCCGTCGTCGGGATCGTCAGCTTCGTCATCTTCCAACGAACCTCCGAGCCGAGCGCGCCCAAGCCCCCCGAGCCCATCGTGGAGCCATCCGCCGCACCGTCTTCGACGCAGGCCGAACCACCTCCACGACCGCCCGTCGTCCCTTCGTCATCTCCCGCATCCCCCGCATCCTCGTCATCTGCCGCGCCTGCGCCTACGCCATCCGCCAAGACGAAGCCCACCCGTGCGAAGGCGCCCGCCGCATCACCCCCCGTGGACAAGTCGCATCCAACCCCCGGGTCGGAGCTCGCGCCCAGTCAAAAGTGGTAACCCGCGAGCCCTTTGGTACCGTATCCGCATGCTTTCTTATGGTTCCCGCCCGCCCGTTGCTCTGGGAATGGGTGTTGCAATCTGCATGCTTTTCGTCGCGGCGCCGGCGCACGCGCAGACGACCGCCGCCAAGCAGGAGGCGCGGCAGCTCTTCGATCGGGGCGTGGCTTACGCCAAGCAAGGCGCCTACGCCGAGGCTTGCCCCATGTTCGAACGCAGTGAAGCGCTCGACTCGGGCATCGGAACGCAGTTCAACCTCGCCGATTGCTACGAGCACACGGGGCGGCCTGCGAGCGCCTACAAGCTGTTTCGCATGGTGGAGCGAACCGCCCGCATCGCCGGCAAACGAGAGCCGGAGGAGAAGGCGGGCCAGAGGGCCAATGCGCTCCTCCCGAAAGTTCCAAAGCTACGTTGGGTGACCAAGGAGCCCGCGCGCGATCTCGAGGTCAAGGTCGACCGCGAGCCCGCCCCCAAGGGAGACGAGCCCGTCCTCGTCGACCCGGGCACCCATGATGTCACCGCATCCGCGCCCCGCAAGCGCCCCTGGAGATCGTCCGTGAGCGTGACCAAGGAGCCGCGCCTCACCGAGGTGATCATCCCCGCGCTGGAAGACGAACCCGCGCCAACCGCCGGCGCACCGGCCGCCTCCGCGGCCCGCGAGCCGCCGGGCGATGCAGCGCCCCAGAGCTCCTGGTCGACGCAGCGCACCCTCGCCCTGGTGACGGCCGGCGTGGGCGTCGTCGGCCTTGGCGTCGGCACCTACTTCGGACTGCAATCGAAGTCCGCGCACGACGACGCCGACAAAGAGTGCCCCGATCGCCATGCGTGCACCACGCAAGCGGGCGTATCGAAGTGGGACGACGCCACGTCGAAGGGGACCATTTCGACCATCGCGTTTGCCGCCGGGGGCGCTGCGTTGGTCGCAGGCGGCATCCTCTGGTTCACGGCGCCAAAGGATCCGGCGCCGGCGGCGAAGGCGGCCCGCGTTCGCGTCGTGCCGGCGTTTGCGCCGAATCACGCGGGGCTCGTGGTTTCGGGCGGTTTCATGTGAGGGGCGAGGGCCGCGCGCCCGCGCCCTTCAAAACTTCAAATCCTTCCGCGGATCGTCGCCGTCTTTTTCGCCGATCTTTTCGATAAGCTCCGCCGTCTCCGGCGAGCGATCCGTTGGGATGCGCACCAAGAAGTGCACATAGAGATCCCCGGGGGTGCGCCCTTTGCGGCTGATGCCCTTTCCGCGCACGCGAAGGACATTGCCGCTCTGCGTTCCCTCGGGCACGCGCAGCGAGACGAAGCCGTCGGGCGTGGGGACCCGGATTTTGGCGCCTTGGTAGGCCTCTTTCAGGGTGACGGGCACGTCCACGTGAAGATCGTCGTCGTCGCGGCGGAAGAAGGGGTGCGACTCGACGTGGACGACCAGAACGAGATCCCCGCGCGGGCCGCCGTTGGGGGAGGTGCCGCCCTGGCCTGCGATGCGCACGCGGCTCCCTTCGTAGGCGCCGGGGGGAATGCGCACGGTGACGGGCTCTCCACCCTCGGTGCGCAGCTCCAATGTCGCACCATTGACGGAGGACACGAAGTCGATGGTCACCTCGCTCTCGACGTCGTGGCCTTTGACCGGGCCGCGCCGGCGTGCTCGGCCAAAGAGATCGCCGAAGATGTCCCCGCCCCCCGCGCCGGGGTTGGTGGCCACGTTGCTGAACAGATCTTCGATGCGCACGCCTCCGCCGTCGCCGCTCCACCCGCCGGCTCCGCGAACGCCGCCTTGTTGCGACGCCCATTGCTTGTAGGCGCGCACCCGGTCCGGATCGAAGCCCTCGCGCAAGCCTTCCTCTCCGAACTCGTCGTAGAGCTTGCGCTTGGAGTCGTCCGAGAGCACGTCGTACGCTTTGTTGACGGCTTTGAAGCGCGTCTCGACCTGCTTGTTTCCGGGGTTCTTGTCCGGATGCAGCTTCTGAGCGAGCTTTCGGTAGGCTTTTTTGATGGTATCGGCATCGGCGCCCTTTGGAACGCCGAGCACGGAGTAGAGGTCTTCGGCCATGATGGCGGCGCCAAGCTAAGTCGCATCCACCCTTCGAGCAACCGCTCAACCACCGTCGCGCCAGCGTGGGACCTCGGTCACCTCGGGTAGCTCAGGCTCGATGCGCCAGACCCCTTGCTCCCGCGCACATCGTACGGTCGCGCGCTCGACCGCGGGATCGGTGCCGACCACGTCGACCCTCGCTTCCTCGCCCACCGGGCCGACCACGCTCATCGTTTTCGCCCGGAATCGCAGCCCGAATCGCCCCTCGGCCAGCATCTCATAGGGCTCGAAGCGCCGGCCTTGAATGCGGCTAGCGCGCTCGGCCCGAACTTCGAGGTTTTTGCGGGTCGCCGGGCCGAGCAGCGCGTACGCTTCACGCGCCGCGCGCGGATCGCGGGTGGACGTTTCCATCCTCTCCAGCCAGAGTCGAACGACGCCGTCGGGGGTGGCGTCGGGCGGCGAGCGTGAGCACCCTGTCGCCAGGGTTGCGTTCATCGCCAGGATCACGAGGAACGCGAAGCCCGCCACGCGCACACCCGCCGCCCGCCACACGGCGATACGCCGCCACGCGGCGACCCGCCACCACGCGGCGACCTGCCACCACGCGGCGACCCGCCGCCACGCGGCGACCCGCCACCACGCGGCGAGACGCCGCCACACGGCGAGACGCCGCCACACGGCGAGACGCCACGCGGCAAGACGCCGCCACACGGCGAGACGCCCGCATACGGCAAGACGCCGCCACGTGGCGAGACGCCACACGGCAAGACGCCGCCACACGGCGACACGCCACGCGGCGAGACGCCACACGGCAAGACGCCGCCACACGGCGACACGCCACGCGGCAAGACGCCGCCACGCGGCAAGACGAGCCGCGACCAGGGCACCGAGGTGCCCCGCCTTCATCGCACGGCGCCGCTACCGAGGCCCATGGCCGTGCGCACCTCGGTGACCGTCTCTTTGGCGGTCGCGCGCGCCTTCTCCGCGCCCTTGGCGAGCGCGGCCCGTACGGCGTCGTCGTCGAGGGACGCGCGCTTTTCGCGCAGGGGGGTGAGCTCGCGGTCGAAGTTCTCCCAGAGCACCTTCTTGCAGTCCATGCAGCCCCACTTCGCTTGCGTGCAGTTTGCATACACTTCGTTGCACGTGGCCTCGGGGCTCACGGCCTTGTGCATCGTGTAGATGTTGCAAACCTCGGGGCGCCCCGGATCGCTCTTGCGCAGCCGTTGCGGATCGGTGAACGCCGTGCGCAGCTTGCCCCAGAACTCGTCGGGCGGGCTGAAGGTGGCGATGCTGTTGTTCTTCGACTTGCTCATCTTCGCGTTCCCGTCGACACCCTTGATGCGGGTGGCGGTCGAGAGACGCGGGTGCGGCTCGGGGAAGATCTCGCCAAAGCGGTGGTTGAAGCGGCGGACGGTCTCGCGCGCCAGCTCGACGTGCTGCACCTGGTCATCGCCCACCGGGACGACGGTGGCCTTGTACAGGAGAATGTCCGCCGACATCAGCACCGGGTACGTGAAGAGCGCGCAGGAGACGAAGTCCTTGTTCTCGCTCTTCTCCTTGAACTGCGTCATGCGCCCCAGATCACCCATGGGGGTGACGGCGGCCAGGTACCAGGCGAGCTCGGTGTGCTCGGGCACATCGCTCTGAACGAAGAGCGTGCACTTGTCCGGATCGAGCCCGCAGGCGATCAAGTCGCGGGTGAGCGCCAGGATGCGGCGCTTTAGCTCGGCGGGCTCGAAGGGGACCGTGATGGCATGCGCGTCGACGATGCAAAAGAGGAGCTCCTCTTTTTGATCGCGCACCATGCTTGCCCACTGCCGCGCCGCGCCGAGGTAGTTGCCGATGTGGAACTCTCCGGACGGCTGAATGCCGGAGAAAACGCGTGCGCGGTCGGTCGAGGCCATGGGGGCCGGTATTCTAGCGTATTCGGCGCTTTTCAGCCCCGCCCTTTCTTCTTCTTCACCTTCTTCGAAGGCTTTCCGTTCTTCCTCTTCTCATTTTTCTTCGTTTTCGGCGCCGCCGCCTTCGTTCGCAGCTTGCCCGCGCGCACCGTCTTCCGGGTCTCCCGCGTTTCCCGGCCCTCCGCCGCCTTTCGCGTCTTTCCGACCTTCGCCTTCTTCTTGGACGGCTTCGACGGCTTGGCGGTCACGACGGCCTTGCCGCGCAGGCTCTTGCCGCGGCCGCTCCGGCCTTCGCGCTCTTCGCCGCCATCGCGGCCGACTCGGTCTTCGCGGCCGACTCGGTCTTCGCGGCCGGCCTTGCCCTTGCGCCCCTCGTCGATGCGGCCCCTGTCGACGCGCCCCTTTTCGATGCGGCCTTGGTCGTCGGTGCGGACGATCCTGCGGCGCGAGCCCTTGGTCCGGGGCTCCTCCGGCGAGGCCCACCCGTTCGTCTTCTGCTTCGACTTTTTCCGAGGCAGCTTGGGCCCGGCGTCGCGCTCGCGGAAGCCGAAGAGGCGCCTTCCGTAGACGGCGCGGCGGACGATGGAGACGTCGATGATCTCCACCGTTATCCGATCGCCCAGCTGAATGGCGTCGCCCGACGCGGAGATGGCGCGCAGACCATCGTCGTCGAGCTCGAAGGGGCCCGCGCCCAGATCCTCGAAGCGCACCAGCACGTCGACGAACGGCTCGTCCAGGTTGACGTACGCGCCCGATCCGACGAGCGCCGTGACGCTCCCCTCGAACTGCTGCCCCACCCGATCGCGCATGAACACCGCGCGATAGAGATCGGCCACCTCGCGCTCGATATCCATCACGCGCCGCTCGGCGGCCGACGACGTGAGCGCGGCCTCCGTCAGCTCCTGCTCGGAGATGGTCTGCGCGCCCTCGCGCGAGCCCGCGCCGGCGAGGAGCGCCGCGTGCACCGCGCGATGCACCACCAAGTCCGGGTAGCGCCGGATGGGCGATGTAAAGTGCAAGTAAGCCTTCGAGGCGAGCCCGAAGTGGCCGATGTTGACGACGTCGTAGGTCGCCTGCTTCATCGACCGGAGGAGCAGCATGTGGAGCACGCTCGCCTCCTCCAGCTCGGAGAACGAGCGAACCAGCTCGCTGAGCTTCTTGGGATCCTCGGCTTGCTCCATCTCGAACTCGATGCCGAGCTGCTCGCACAGCCGCGCGAAGCGATCGAGCTTCTCCGGATCCGGCGGCGCGTGCACCCGGTAAATCGCGGGCAGCTCCCTCTGCACGAACCAGCGCGCCACCACCTCGTTCGCCAGGAGCATCAGCTCCTCGATCAGCTGATACGCCTTCTTGACCCCCGCGTCCTCCGCCCGCCGCATGACGTCGAGCGGCTCGCCCTCGTCGCCCAGGACGATCTTCGCCTCGGGCAGATCGAAGTCGATGGCCCCGCGCTTCATGCGCAGGCCGCGCAGCTTGCGCGACAGCTCGTAGGCGACGCGCAGCCCATCGACCATGGCGTCGGCCTTGGGATCGCGCGGCGGCCCATCGGTCAAGCCCAGCGCGCGCGCCACGCCGCCGTAGGTCAGCTTCGCCTGGCTCTTCATGAAGCCGCGGATCAACCGCGCCCTCTTCACGCGGCCCGCGCCATCCAGCTCGATTTGCGCGCACAGGCAGAGGCGCACCACGTCGGGGAGGAGGGAGCACAGGTTCGACGAGAGCGGCCGCGGGAGCATCGGGATCGCGCGGTCCGGGAGGTAGATGCTGCACCCCCGCGCGAGCGCCTCCGCGTCGAGACGCGTTCCGGGGCGCACGTAGGAGCTCACATCGGCGATGGCCACCCAGGCGACGTAGCCGTCACCTTCGGGGCTGCGCTCGACCCACACGGCATCGTCGTGATCGCGCGCGTCCTCCGGATCGATGGTGGGTAGAGGTATGTGGGTCAGATCCTCGCGCCCCTCGAGCATCTCGGCGGGGACCTCGACGCCGTAGGCTTCGGCCTCGGCGAAGGCCTCGGGCGAGTGCACCTCCTCGACCTGCTCGCGCACGAGCACCTTCGCCACCTCGACCGCAATTTCGCCTGGGGTGCCGAGGATGGCCTCGAGCTTTCCAACCGGGTTCTCGTCGGGGAGCTCGGGGTAGCGCGCGATGGACACGACGGCGGCGTCGCCGTCCTTGCCGCTGTTGCCTTCGCCCGTCACGGTGTCGATGTCGCGCTCGAGCACGATGGGGCCGCGGATGCGCGTGTCGTCGGGCTCGAGCCAAGCGCTCCGGCCGCGCCGCCGCAACGTGCCCGCCACCCGTTTGACATGGCGCGTGAGCACCTGGAGGACCGTGCCCTCCTTGCCTTTGTTGGTGCGCGAGACGATGGCGATGCGAACCTTGTCGCCGTGCATGGCGCCGGCGAGGCCCGGGGGCGGGATGAACACGTCGTCGCCGGGCGCTCCGATGCTGGCGACGAAGCCGAAGCCGCGGGGCGCGATCGAAATGATGCCCTCGCGCTCTTCGCCGCGCGATGCTTGGCTGGTGCCGGTGCTGGTGCTGGTGCGGGCGCCGGCGTTCGGGCCCGCGCCCGTCTTGCCGGAAAGTCGGAATTTATGGCCATCCCGCGCGGTCAGGATGCCTTGAAAGACGAGGTCATCGAGAAAGCGCAAAAAGCCGGGATAGCTCGGCTCCTCGACACCCAAACGCGTCGCGAGTTCATGTGCGTGAACGGCACCTGATTCGTTCGAGAGGGCTTCGAGGACTTGATTACGGCTGGGAAGATTTCGCTGCATGAAGGGTTACAGCCTTACGGGTTCCCCACTCCGGGCGCAACGCCTGATGGTACCCTCCCGTCCAGCGCCATGTGCGTGGAGCCCGCCATCATGCGAAAATCGAACGCCGTTTCCTACGTGCTGCTTCTCGTCCTTCCGGTGCTCGTTGGGCTAGCGGTCAGCGCGCTCCTTCTGGTCGACTACCTGCGCCCTGCCCCAGTCTTCTGCGATATGGGCGGCGGCTGCGATCGCATCCGGCAGACCGCCTACTCCTCCGTCCTCGGGGTGCCGCTCCCCGCCTTTGGAATGCTGGGCTTTCTGACCCTCGGCGTCCTGACATGGCTCCGCGGGCCCGGCGCGCGCCGCATCGAGCTCGGACTGGCGGCCATTTCGGCGCTGGTGGCGGCGGTGCTTCTGTTGATTCAGGTCAAGCTGGCGACGTTCTGCCCGTACTGCACCGTCGTCGACGCGTGCGCCTTACTGGTCTTCGCGGGTGCCCTGCTTCGCGTGCGGCGCGAGGCCGATCCCCCCGAGGGACGCGGGCCGGTTCTCGGGGGTGCCGCTGCGCTGTCGCTCGCGGCGGTCGTGCCTTTGGCCATCGGCTACTCCCGTCCTGCCCCGGTAGCCCCGGTGGCCTCCGCCGGGTTGCCCGATGTGATTTCCGCTGAGATGCAAAAGACCCCGGCGGGCAAGGTCACGGTCGTCGACTTCGTGGACTTCGAGTGCCCCTTTTGCCGCATGACGCACCAAGAACTCAGCCCGATGCTCGATGAACACGCCTCGCGCATTCGCGTGGTGCGCAAGCAGGTCCCGCTGCCCATGCACCCCCACGCCATCCACGCCGCGCGCGCGGCCTGCTGCGGCGAGCAGCTGGGAAAGGGCGACGCCATGGCCGACGCCCTTTTCCGGGTTCCTGCCGAGGATTTGACCCCCGAAGGATGCGAGAAGCTCGCACTTTCGCTTAGCCTCGACCTCCCGGCATTCCGGTCGTGCGTCCAGAATCCCGAGACCGACGCGCGCATTCAAAAAGAGACGGCCGAATTTCGCGCCACCCACGCGCGCGGCCTGCCGACCATCTTCATTGGCGACCAAAAGATCGAAGGCGCGCAAGGCCGGGAAAAGCTGGAGCAGGCGATGTCCCGCGCGCTGTCGACCAAGAGTTGATGGCGCGCCGCCCGCGTTTGTGTGGATACCGGATTACGGCTGTAGCGAGACCCTGCGTTGACTCCTCCCGCGCCCGTACACGTTTCCCGTTCCCGTTCCCGAATTCCGTAAGGAGATCGGGCACGTGTACGGGAACGGGCACGCGTCCGTGGCGCGAAATCCACGGGCTCGCGCGAGCGGAGCGGTTTTCGCATGGGTCGAAGTCGGTTCTCACACAGACGTCTATTTTCTACCCGCGGAATTATGTTACCGAGGACACCTATGAAGAGCATTCGTTCCACGATCGCTTGCCTGGCTTCCGTTCTTACGTTGGGCGCGCTGGGCGTGCTGACCCCGGCGTGTGGCGGCAAGGAGTACGTTCGCGACTCCCACGATCCGAGCATCGACAATGCGGCCATGAGCACCGGCCTCGACAAAGACGACATCCAGCGCATGCTTTCGGAGAACCTGAACAACCTCCGAAATGCCCCGATCATGGATCTCTGGCGAACTCATCGTGGCGCCGATACGGTGGCCGTCTTCCCGTTTCAGAATGAAACGAGCGAGCACATCGAGTCGCAGCTCACCACCATCCTGAGCGAGGCCGAAACGTGGATGGTCGACTCCGGCGTGGTCACGATGATCTCGCGCGAGCGGCAGAATCAAATGATCGCCGAGGTGGAGGGCCACCGAAACGCGGTCTTCAACCCGGCGCACGTCGCGCAATACGGCCGCCAGCTCGGGGCCAAGTACTTCATCACCGGCAAGGTCTCCACCTCCGACGAGCGCACCGACGACAAGCGGCGCGTTCAATACTTCTTCTACATGCAGGTCATCGAGGTGGAGACGAGCGCCATCCGGTGGCAGCACAAAGCGTACATCACCAAGATGGTCCGCTAGTCTGGCACTTTGCCCATATGAAGCGCATTGGGGTCAGCATTGGCCGCACTTGGAGCGACGCTGTTGCAACGGCAGCAGCGCCGCTGTCCCTTCTTCTTTTTATTTTTCTTTCTCTTCTCGTCGGCTGCGGAGGCCATGAAGCGCGCACCTTGAAGATGCGCACCGCCCTGGACGAAGGGCACCCGCAGGGCGCCATCGGGGCCATCAACGACGAGCTGGATGTCAAAACGAGCAAGGAGCTCCCGGCCGATCTCCAGGGCGACAACGCGCTGCTGGTGCTCGACCGGGCGAGCATTCAGCAGTCGCTCGCGCAGTTCCCCGAGAGCTCGCGCGATTTCGAGTCGGCCGACAAGGCCATCGACATGCTCGATCTGTCGCGCAACGCCAGCGACAGCATCGCCAAGTACGTCTTCTCCGACTCGGCGGGCCGCTACAAGGCGCCTCCTTACGAGAAGCTGCTCATCAACACGCTCAACATGATCAACTACCTCGAGCGCGGCGATCTGAACGGCGCCCGGGTCGAGGCGCGCCGGTTGAACGTGATGCAGCGCTACGTGGTCGACACCTTGGAGCAGAAGGACAACCCGGTCATCGGGCTGGGCGGCTTTCTGGCCGGCCTCGTCTTCGAAAAGAGCGGCCAGCCCGACGAGGCCCTTCGCTATTACGACGAGGCGCTGGCGTTCAACGGCTTCGGCTCCCTCCGCAACCCCACGCGGCTTTTGTTGCAGAATACATCTTACAAGAGCCCGCGGCTGGCGGGGCTCGCGGGGACGGTTGCGAACGATGGCCCGGTGAAGCCGCTCGATCAAACGGGCGAGGGCGAGATCATCCTGGTCATCGGCTACGGGCGCGTACCGCACAAGGTAGCGAACCGCATCCCCATTGGCCTGGCGCTCACGTACTTCTCCAGCGCCATCAACCCGGGCGATCGCGAGGCGGCGAACAAGCTCGCGGCGACGGGCGCGGCCACGTGGATCAACTACCCGAGCTTGGCGCAGGGGCAGGGCAACTACGCCATCCCCACCGCCATGGTCGATGGCCGCTCGGTGCCGGTCGAAGAGGCGGTCGACGTCGATCACCAAGTCCGCGAGGAATGGCACAAGATCGAGGGCAGCGTGGTGGCCAGCGCCATCACGCGCATGATCGCGCGCGTCGCGGTGGGCGAGGGCGTGAAAACGGTGGCCGGCCGCGACAGCACCGTCGGCTTCCTGGCGGCCATCGGATCCATGGTGGCGCTCACCGTCGCCGACACGCCCGACACGCGAAGCTGGGAGACGCTCCCGGCGCGCGTGGCGGTCACCCGCATGCGCGTCCCCGCGGGCAAGCACACGATCCGTCTGGACGCACGCGGCGTTTCGCGCACCGCGCAAGTCAATCTGGAAAAGGGCGGATGGTCCCTGGTTTCGCTCATGGCGCTTCGGTAGTGGCGGCACCTCGTGCTAAAGGAGCGCGTGTGCTCTTCGCCCGGCTCACGCGCTTCGCATTCGCTACATCCTTGATGGCGGCCACGGCCCTCGGCATCGCCGCGTGCCGCGTGAGCCAGCCCCAAGGTCGCGCCGAAGGCGCCTGCGTCGATCAGTGCAAGACCAAGGCGCAATCCCGCTGCAACGAAGAGGCGTGCATCCGCGGCTGCCGCTTCATCCTCGACCGCCTCATGGAGCACGAGGGCTCCGGCATCATCTCCTGCGTCGCCAAGGGCCCCCACAAGGAATGCGACGACCGCGCCTGGGCAACCTGCGCCGCCAGCGTCGGCATCCACGCCGACGGCGGCCCGCCAGCGCCGGCATCGGCGGAAGAGGAGTAGGCCTACAGGCTAGACGACCAGCACTCGCGCGCTGGGAAAGTGACGTTGAAGCCGCGTGAGATCGTCCAGATCGCTCGTGTACACGACGTCTCCACGAAGGGCCGCGGAGGCCATCACGATGGCATCGACAATGGTCGCGCCTTTTACGGCGCCGAGAGCATCGCCCGCGTTCTTCGCCAGTGCGAGCGAAGGCTCCTCGATATCGATCGAGCGCAAGATAGCGTCGCGTCGCTCCGTGTGTCCCCGCCAGAATTCGGCCACGACGATCCACGGCGCGCGGATCGGCATCCGTTCCGCGTGCAGCCACTCGTGGATGGCCATCGCCCGCTGCTTTCTTCGCTCGAGAGCGATGAGCATTCCCGTATCGTACGTGGCCCCAATGGGTCCAGACTTCGCGGATCGCTGCGGTCGAGTCGTCCCGATCATGCGGCGCGTGTTCTTCGTTTCCGTGTGCCGCGAAACTCCGCGGCGAGCTCTTCTCGGAGCTCGTCGGTCAGCTTCGAGCCGCCCGCGTCTCGGATGAGCCAATCCATGGCGTCGCGCTTCTCGGCCTCACGCGCGAAGGCCGAGATGAGGGCGGACATGTTACCCTCGAAGAGTCGGTCTGCGTGCGCCTTCAGGATCTTCTTGGCCTTCGCGTCAACGGAGACCGAGAAGGTTTCGACGGGGCCTCGTTTCCGCTTCATTGCTGATGAACGTAGCAATGAGTTTCGACGCGTCAAGAATGGCCCTACTTCATCAAGATATCGCCATGTTCGTCGGCCATGCGCTCCATGATGCGGAGGCGGTCGGCGGCGAGGGAGGCGAGGGAGGCGAGGACGATGTCGAAGTGTTCTTCGGCGAGGTCGAACCAGTCTTCGACGCGGATGGAGAGGGTGCGGACTTTGGTGACGGCGCGCGCTTCCCAGGCAGGGACCACGACGGCGGCCGCGCCGCAGACGGCGGTGCCGGGGCGGAAGTGGCGTTCGATGTCGGGGTTCTTGCGGTTGGCGACGACTTCGCCTTCGAGGATGTAATAGACGCGGTCGCGCACGGCGCCGCTGGTGAGCACCCGTTGCCCGGGCGCAAATGTAACTTCTTCGGCCACGGCGGCCAGATCGGCGAGGGTTTGAACGCCGGCGCCGCGCAGGCGCGGGGCGTCCATCAAGATGGCCAGGCGCTCCACCAGGCTGAGTCGGCCGGGTTGCAGCGGCAAGGGCGGGACGAGCGGAGGTTGCTCCAGCCATGACACGGGGACGCTCTCTTCGAGCTGCGCCACGTTGTGCGACATGTTGATGAAGGCCATGCGCGCGATGGGGAAGCTGTCCTCCAAGAGCTCGATCCACGCCTCGGAGCGGATGCGCATGATGTGGAAATCCGAGAGCGCCGTGGCCGTGCGCGTTCGCGGCTTGTCGAGCAGCACGTCGAAGCTGCCGAGCACCCACCGGCCTTCGTAGATCCACGAACCGCTGCCCGGCCGCGACATGCGGATGCGCCCATTCTGCAGGAAATAAAGGTAGTCCGGCGGGTCGCCCGCGTAAAAGAGCGTCTGGCCCGCGTGCAGATCTTCTTCCTCGATGAGCGACGTCAGGCGATCGAGCACCCACCCTTGGCCCCACGTCTTCGACGTATCGGGGCGGCCGCCGCCGAACGCCGCCATGAACAGCTCGCGCGACAGCCGCGATTGCGCGTTGTCAGCCATGTGAGCGCTCCTTGGTGTCGATCGAGTCGTCGAACACCTTGGTCGCCATTTGCTCGAGGCTCGGCCGCTCGCGCCGCGCGTCGCGCACCGCCACGAACAGCGGGGTGTCGCCCACCTCGAGCGCGTAGAGCGCGGCCAAGGTCGCGACCGTGAGATCGTTGTCGTTGATGAGCGCCGTGAGCGCCTCGTTGCGCGAGCGCGGGATCACGAAGTGCACCAGCGGCGCGGCGCGCGCCACCCGCTCGTCGAGCGAAAGATCGTCGGCCACGAGCCGCAAGAGCGCGCGCAAGGGCTGCTGGTCGGCGCGGCGGAGCAGCACGTCCAAGAACTCCGCGGCGTTGGCGCGCGCGTGTTTGTCGGTCGACAGACATGCGATGTAGACGCGGTGGATGTCCTCGTTGGGGTGCGTGATCTTCAGCAGGCGAAAGGTGCGCTCCAGCGACTGACGGAGCTTGTCGTCCAAGAGGCCCACGAGCAGCCGCTGCGTCGCGTTCTTCCGGCAGAGCATCTCCGGCACCGCCGCCAGCCCTTTGCAGAGCCCCGCGCGCAAACGCATGATGCGAAAGTGCTCGACGAGGTTCGCGTAGGCGAGCTTCTCCACCCGCACCCGGTCGATGCGGATATGGTGCTCCGCCACCACGCGCCCCAGCGCCCGGATCGACTTGTACCGAACGAGCCCGTCGTGCTCCGTCTCGATGTTCTCCAGCAAATGATCCGCCGCCTTCTTGGTCCCGAAGCGCGCGAGGGTGTTCGGCAAGTGCATCCGCAGATTGCGCGGCCGCCGGCGATCGCGCAGCGCGCTCCACACTTGATCGAGCACCGGCTCACCCAGCTCCACCAGCGCGGTGCGAATGGCCTCGCGCCCATCGCGCCGGGTCAAGTTGGCGATGAGCTGCGGCACCATGGCCGTGCTCTGCTGACGTGCCGCCGCGCGCGCCAAGAGCTCCGTCCACTCCGCGGAGGGCCCCGGCTTTTCGCTCAGCTCGAGCAGCAGCGCCGAGAGCCGCTGCATCGGCTGCACGTCGCCGATGGCCGTCAAGAGCCCCAGGCGCGCCGAATCGCCGGCCTCGCCTTCGAGCTCGAGCAGCGGGGCGATCCGCGGATGCATCGCCAGATCCGTCGCGGGATCGAGCGGCTTTTGCCCGTCCTCGCCCTTCTGCGAGCGCGCGCGGGCGGCGGGTGAAAGCTCCCGCAGCGCCAGGTGCAGCGCCGCGTAGCCTTGAAGCCGTGAGCCGGCGTCGCTCACGAGCTTCTCCACATTGAGCTGGTTGTGGAGCGCCAGCGCCCGCGCGGCCGCGATGCGAATCGGCTCGCTGGGGTGCGTGAGCAGCTTCTCCGCCCGCCCATACCAGTCGGTGCGCGTCGACTCGCCGAACATCTCGAGCGCGCGCATCAGCACCACCTCGTCCTCGTGCATCAAGATGAGCGAGGAGATGAGGCGCTCGCGTTTGCGCCGCGCCAGCACGCGCATCGCGCCCACCACTTGGCCCGTATCGCTGCTCGACAGGTGCCCCACCAGCGCCTCGGCGCTCTCCATGTCGATGGGATCCGGATCGCCGGGCGCGCCCATGGAGTCCGTCGAGACCGCGCGGCGGAGCAGCCCCAGATACGGGTGCCGCATGGAGATGGCCGTCACCAGCCACGCGAACGCCAGCGCGACCACCACCACCGCGAAGATGCGCGGGGTCAAGAAGCTCGCGCCGCCGAGCGCCAGCAGAAATGCGCTGGTGACGCCTTGCGCGATGCGCACCAGCGCGCCGTCGATGAGCGGCTTGGCGCGCTCGCGCGAGGACGACGGGATCGGCAAGTAAATGAGCTCGGTGGTGATGCGGTGAACGGAGTTGCGAAAGCTGCCGTCCAAGCCTTTGAGCAGCTCCACCGAGATGGCCACCCCGCCCACGACCAAGGTGCCGACCGCGCCGAGCAGAAGCAGAAACGGCGTGACGGTGATGGCCACCGCCACCCCGAACCTTCGCACCAGCGCGTTGCCGATGAGCAGCTGCACCACCAGCGAGACACCGTTCAGCGCGGCGTAGTAACGCGCGACGAACGGGCCCACCTCCGCGTTGGGGATGGTCCGCGCGACCGTCCATTTGAAGAAGTAGTCCAGCGCGAGGAGGGTCGCCGTCGAGAGCACGACCAGGAGCGCGATCCGCCATAAAAATGGCTCTTTGCGAAAGACGGTGGCGGGGCTCGAGCCCGCCGAGCTTCGCGCCGCCGTCTGCGCGCGCGTCTTGGCCGGCCCCGCGATGCGCTCGGCCTTTGGAAGAAAGGCGAGCAAGCCCGCCGTCGCCAGAAACACCGTGGCCGAGACGATGAGCAGCGCCTTGATGCGGATGGCCATGATGGCCGCCGCCGCCGCGCCGGAGCCCAGCACGCCGCCCACGATGCCGGCAGCGGCCACCACGCTCACCAACCTGCGCGCCTGCGCCACCGTGAAGAGCGAGCCAATCAGGGTCCAAAATTGAGGGACGAGCACCGAACCAATGAGACCGCTCGCCACGTAAACGGTCACGATGGTGACGCGGCTGGTTGGGAGCAAGAACAACGTCACCACCGACGCGGCCGCCGCGATCAGCATGCCCATCAACGTGCGCCGTGCACCGAAGCGCTCGCCCGCGCGCGAGCCGATGCCCGCGGCGGGCAAGGTACAGATGGCCACGGCGATGTAGACGATGCCGAGCTCGCGCGCCGGCATGCGCGTCAGCAACAGCGCGTCGCGCGCCGTCTCCAGGATCGTGTGCGCCGAAATCAACAAAAGGAGGACGGCGAATGCGAGCGCAGCAAGCCTTCCTTCACCCGCACGGATGTCGAAGGCCCGCATAATCCATGCCCGCACGCTCCTCATCTCAGAAGCTCCCCACCGCCATAAGACCGTATTGTGAAGCGCCACCCATTGGAATCAGTGAAAATTTTGCCTGGTCCCCACTCTGCTCGCCGCCGCTGCCGGCCACGTAATGGAGTAGGGTCGGCACCCCGTAACCAAAGCCGAATCCTATCCCTGCGCTGGTCAACACATCGGTTACATAGTGCCGATCTCCGAGGACGCGAAGGCTCGCTGTGGCCGTCGCGAGTCCAAGCGTTCCGATGCACGCAGCGACGTCGGCCGCGCCGCCGCCGTAGAGCGGTAGGTGGCCGTGGTGCGCGCACGAGAGCCCCGCGGCCGTGAACGCGCCATTGGCGTGGCCGCTGGGAAATGACGAGGTCGCGCCCGAGTTGCAGAGCGGATCGAAATTGAAATCGCGCTGGCAATCCTCGTACGAAGGCCGTGCGCGCCCGACGCCGATGAATAGGCTGTTGGTCGTGAGCGAACTGAGCGCAAGCGCCTCCAGATTCATCAAGGTGAGCTGCAAGGCCACGCGATCGCTCTTGCGCACGAGTGGAATCAAAAGAGAATCGACCCCGTAAACGAGCACCATGGCCGTGAGGGCGGTGACGTCGCTCGCTTTGCGCGCTGCATCGCGCGCCCCCGGGTTGCGCAGACGGAAGGTGTCGCGCGCGGCATCATCGAAGAGAATTCCGCCCGTCCAGTGCGGCTGGCTCGGAGATCTGGCGAAGAGAAACAAGGCTGCAGCCGCGGCACCTGCAACTCCCGTGACCACGTATTCAACGGGGCGAAAGGTTGGCCACGAGGAGTTCCAAGTCAACGAGGCGGGCGGTTTTTGTACCTCGTCGGCGTGGGCCGGGGAGGGGAGCACCATGGATGCCACCAACACCAGCGAGAGCAGCCCCGCTTCGAATTCAAGCCAACCGAGTCGCCGCATCGATCTCCTAGTTTGCCCCCATGGTGTTCAGTTGCCGGGATCCGGACGCTCCAGGCCCGCGAGGAAATAACCACGCTGCCCGTTCGGCGCATGTAGGTGGGCCACCAGCGCGCCTTTTGCGACGGCGTCCCACAAATACACCTGCACATACGTTGCCGGTGCCGTGGGCGGTAGATCCACGCAAAAATCACCGTTCGTAAGCTCGGAGACCGGAAGATTTGCGCCGTTCGAGAGCCTGGCCGAATGGTGGAAGCTCCGCGGATCGCGCACCATCCGCCGGGCCGCGAGATCGGTGCCGCACAGTCGGTTCGGGCCATCCAGACGGAGATCGGCGATGGGGGAGAGCCGGAGCAGATAGCGCTCGAGGATCTTCACCAGGCGGCCTTCGAGCACCTTCGCGAGGTACTCGGTATTGTCGAACTTGGAGAGCTCGCCCATCTTGGCCAGGGTGGCGATCATCTCCGGCGTGAAGCGGGAGAGGATGCGCGCCATCCACGCGCCGTCGCGCTCCGACATGCGGCTGAACGAAGGGTTTGGATATTCGTTTTTCCACTGATCGGGAACGAACTCGTCGACCCCGTAATATCCGAATATCTCGTGGCCGGGGGATCGCTTCATGCGCTCCCACGGGCGGGTGGGGATGCCCAACGTGATGAAGTCCTGGCCGATATCTCCGAAATCGAGCAAGTACGAGTTCCCGAGTCGCCGCGAGATGGCGTCCCAATCCCACTCCGATCCGAGGCAGTCGCTCGTATCCAAGTAATAGTGGCGCACGTAGCCCGGCGACGAGTCGGGGTTCTTCTTGTCGTCGGCGATCCACGAGTCCATGGAGTTCTGCTCGCGGGCGTCGAAGTGGTGGAGCCACGCGGCCAAGATGCGGCCACCGCGGAGCTCACGGCGATCCTCGTGGGGGATGACGTCGTTCGGATCGTCTTTGCGCGTGCCATCGTACGAGAAGGGGCCGATGAGCCGGCCCGGGAGCCACGCCGATGCTTGCATGCGCACCCGTCCACCGCGCTTGGCGGCGATGTCGAGCACCTTGTCGAGGGCGGCTTTGTTGAAGTCGCGCTCGATGCCCGAGTTGTCCTCGAAGCGCAGGCCGGGCGTCAATTTCAGCACCGACGGCTTGAAGTAGACGATCTGCTCGCACGACGTGTAAAAGCCCACGTTGTGATACGCGGCCGCGCCGATCACGCTGGCGGCGCTGGGCCTCTCCGGCTGCTCTTTGGAGTCGGCCTTGAACATGTACTTCCCCTTGCCGGGGAGGTTTACGCGGAAGCCGGGTGAGGCGCCGTTGGGCTTGCCCTGGTCGATGACCCAGGTGCCGTCTTGGGCGTTCTCGTCGTCGAGCATGAGCGCGGGCTCGCACGCGCCGCGCATCAACTCTTCGATGCCGATGGGGCGGATGCCCATGCGGTTGGTGAACCACGCGGAGTCGGCGACCTCGTCGAAGCTGTTGACATTGGTGGCTTCGCCCGCGGGATCGACCGCGAACACGCGGGCGAGGGGGCGGAAGAGGGAGTTGTTCGCCGCGTCCCACACCAGCGGCGAGACGTAAGCCTCCGGCGCGCAGACGATGTGGTTCGGATCTTTCTTCGACGGCTCCACGCGGCATGGCACGTAGACGGAGCGAAGATCGGTGTCGCGCGCCATCGGGGGCTGCGCCGGAAAGGGACGAGGCGTCGCCGCGCACGCCCCGAGGCCCAAGACGGTACCTGCCGCGAGGAGGTACCCGAGTCGCCGGCTCCTAAAATCCACGATTCGACCCTACCGCGAAGCGAAATGAGTTGATCTGACCGCCGTGCTCGAACGTCTCGCTCCCCATGCCCATCAGGAGCTCGAACGAGCTGTCCGGCGTTCCGACGCTCTCGACGCCAACGGCGCCCGAGAAGCGCAGGAGCGAAGGCTTGAAGTCCCGAAGGTGCTCGCCGAACACGTTGCCGACCGACGCTTGGAGCGATCCATCGAGCCACATCCAGATCGGCCAGCGGTAGCGCGCCGTGACGACGGTGGCGCTGCGGTCCACCAGGCGCCCCGGCAAGTAGCCGCGCATGGCGTTGGGGCCGCCCAGCGAAACCAGCTCCGTGAAGGGGATGGGCGCGGAGCCGAGCGGATCGGCGAAGAGGGTGGAGACGGACAAGCTGATGACCCGTCCGCGGCCGTTCAAATCGTAAAACCCGCCCACCGTTCCACCATAGCGCACCCAGCCCGATCCCGGCGTGCGCCGCACGTCGCTCCCTTGGTCGCCTTGGAGCTCGATGCGGATGCCCGATCCCGGCGCCGGCCGCGCCTTGCGCGTATCCAGGGCCAGCATGGCGTGGTTGTACAGGGCGGTGTACCCGCGATCGAAGCCGTACGGCGTCTCGAAGAAGCCGCGGTCGACGCCCTGGGAGATGTTGGGCTCCCCGCCGAAGCGGCCGTTGTAGATCTCGACCGACTTCATGCCGATCCCGGCCTCGAGTCGGATGGCGCGCCACAAGTGCAAATCGATGGCCGCACCCGCATCGATTTGATCCTTGCCGTAGCGGCTCCGGTCCGCGTGCACCGAGCGCGGGCCGATGCCATGAAAGATGTAATCCGGCCGCCGCAAGCCCGAGACCTGCAGGGTCAGGGTGTCTTTGCCGCGCAGGGTGATGCGGTCGAGGACCTGGCCGGCGAGCCAGTCGCTCGTCCAAATCGATCCGCGCACCTGGAGCTCGTTGCCATCGACGAACGCATCCCTCCAGAACGCCAAAAATCCAACGCTGGGCCGGAGCCCAAAATCCGCAAACGCCGTGGGAAAGACGCCCGCCTTGTGATCCGGTCCAAACGTGAAAAAGTTGTACAGCGCCTCCGGCAACCCCGCCCGCTCCGCGCCTGCGATGAGCGCGCCGAGCGGCCGTCGAAGGAGGAACTCGCTCGTAAAATACAGAGGCGACAAGAGCACGCGCGGCACCCAGAGGGCCACGTCGCCGGCCGTCGTGGGGTCATCGCCGCGACCGTCGTAATCGGGTAGGGCGCGCTTTTTGGAGCGCCATCGTGCCGAAGCTGGCCATGGGCGGTCTTTCCCACCTGGACCCTCCCCGCCTTTCTCACCTGCGCTGGGCGCGGACCCCTCGGGGGGAGGGGGCTTGGACGTCGCCTCCTGCTCCCCCGCGCGCGCAGCACCCTGCGTCGCAACCAAAACCGCGCCCGCGAACGCGAGCGAAGCTCGAAGCTTCTTCATGTTCGCAGCGGCTCCAACGCAAGGAGCTCGGGGCTCTCGTCGCTTCGCCGCCGGTGCTCTTTCCCGATGGCGACCAAAATCACCACCCACGTCGCGATCAGCACCAAATTGACCCCGGCGAGCGAGCGGGTGGAGAGCCCGATCGCGCTCGCCACCGCCACCAGGCCGGCGGAGAAGACGTCGCCGATGCGCACGATGAGCGTCTCGATCGCGGTCTTGCCGACGTATTTTTCGACCCGGGAAGCCACCAAAAAGAGCGCTTGGAACGACGTCTTTTGAATCGAATAATCCAGGCTGTTCTCCGAAATTTTAGCGACTTTGAGGAGCGACAGGACGGGCGCCGTGGCCATCAGCGAATAGCCGACGAAGGCCACCCCCGGCAAAAAGAACAGCGCCGCGCGCACGCCGAGCTTGTCCAGCACGCGCGACACCACGAAGAGCTGCAGCAGCATGCCCACCAGGTTGACCCACCCGAAGTAGTCCCCCTTGAAGTGGCCCACGAACTTCTCCGGGTCGACGCCCTGCGCCTGCATCCCGCTCACGGCCTCGAGCAACGTGCGATCGAGGATGTACTCGCCGTTGCTGTTCACCCAGTTGATGATCAACGTCAACGTGCCGGCCAGCAGCAAGTACTTGTCGCGCATGAACAGCGCCCACGTGCGCTCGCCCACGACCGGCTCGTCGTGCGCATCGGCGCTCCCCTTCGCCGCCGAGCCTCGCTGCTCGGCGTTCTGCGAAGCGCGCCGCTCGGCCCACATGAGCAAGAGGACGACGGCGACCAAGATCGCCGCCGCCACGATGATGAGCCCCTGCGGGCCCAGACCGGCGAGCGACTTGGCCACCTGCGATCCCGCGTAGGCCCCCGTGGAGCCTCCGATGCCCAGGATGGCAAAGAGGCGCTTGCCTTGCTCGGGGGTGTAGACGTCGGCCGCCAGGTTCCAGAACTGCGAGACGGCCATCATGTTGAAGATGCCGACCCAGAGATAGAACGCCACGCCGATGTTCGCGTGCGCGCGCGCCAGCGCCGCGAAGATGGCCAGGTTCGACACGAAGAAGAGATAAACGGACGCGAGCAACGTCATGCGCCCCACCCGCTTGGCCAGCGCGCCGTACGCGGGCACCGCCACGAGGAGCAGCATCGACTGGCCGGCGGCCGCGTACGACTTCACCTCGGCGCCGCCGTGCAGGAGGATGAGCGGCTCGCGCGCCGTCTTGAGCAGGTAGTACGCCGTCAAGAGCAGAAAGAGCGTGATCGTCATCACCACGGCGGTGATGGCCTCCTCCGGCTCCACCTTGGCGAAGGGCCGGAGGAGGCGGGCGAAGGTGCGCTCGATGGAAGAAGGTGCATTGGCCATGGTCAAAACACTCCCGTGAGGCCCAAACCAGCGCCGCCCGTGTAGACCTGCGGCAGCGGAATCACCCGCGCCCCCACGGTCTTGAGCTCACCGAGCGGGTGCCCGCCGCCGAAGCCATAGTGGAGGAGCGAGGGCAGAACGTAGCCCGAGAGCGCGCCCACCCCCCAGCCCATGAGCACATCGGTCGACCAGTGCCGATCGCCCACGATGCGGGAGACGCCGGTCGCCGTAGCCGCGGTCATCATCACCAGGCAGGGCGCGAGATCGGCGAAGCCGCCGCCATAGAGCGGCAGGTGCTGATGGTGCACGCACGTGAGGCCGGCCATGGTGGCGACCGCCGCGGCGTGGCCGCTGTAGAAGCTTTGGTTGTCCTGATCGCCGTAGCACCCGTTGGCGAGCGTGCGGCCCGCCGAGTCGCGCGTGGTACCGTCCGGCTGGCATTGATCGGTGTAAGGTCGCGCGCGGCCCGAGGCGCGTTCGACCGCGATGGTCACCACGCCGGTGGTGCCCAGCGCTTGCAAGTTGATGAGGGTCATCTCGATGGCCACGTCCGCGCTCTGATGGATGCCGAGCGCAACGATGTAGCTATCAATGATGTAAGGTGCCAGCACGGCCCCTTTGTAAAGGTAGTCGCCGACATCGAGGAAGGTGTTCTGCACGTCCGACGTGCGCCCGCGAAGCCCATCGCGGACCGCCTCGTCGAAGAGCCAACCGCCGCGAAAGTTGGCGACTTTCACAGGCTTCCAGTGCTCGCTCACCGCATACGAGCCAAATGTCAGCGCCACGATGTTGAGGCCTTCGAGCACACGGATGCGCGGCCAGTCGCGGCTCCACTCGACTTTATCCGGATCGGTGGCCGAGGCGGTGTTCGCCACCGAGAGCAAACACGCTATGGTGAGCGCCCGGGCAAAATACCGAAGCACACGGGTCACGTACCTCGGCCCGTACCGCGCCTTCGGGCGATTCCCGGCCAGGGAAACAATCGGGTTCTTCATCAGCCAAGTCGTCCGGAAAAAACGAAGATTCGAGCGAGACGGCGAAAAGTTACGGTTTCGCGATGCTCTCCCCTACCTGGAATGCGATGTCGGATCGAGAACAAAATTTTGGAGCCCAGTTCCGTAAACGAGGAAAAGTATCATGCCGATGTTGAAGATCCTTGACGACCGCCAGCGCGAGCACCTCTTTGGCTCCGCTCCCCGCAGGGTCGTCTCGCTGGTGCCGAGCGACACCCTCACGGTCGCCGAGCTTGGGTGCCAAGGTGCGCTGGTCGGGAGGACCGACTACTGCGAGCTGCCCGAAGAGGTGGTCGCGAAGCTGCCGAGCGTCGGGGGGACGAAGAATCCCAAGATCGATGCCATTTGCGATTTGTCGCCCGACCTCGTAATTGCCAATCAAGAAGAGAATACGAGGAGCGATCTCGATAAACTGATTCAGCGCGGTATACGCGTGTATGTCGCGTTCCCGAAACGCGTGGCCGACGGCGTCGCCCACATGGCCCGGCTGGCGCGGATCTTCCACGTCGCGTCGGAGCCGCGGGTGCGTGTATTGTGCAAGCAAGCGTACGATGCCGTGCGCGAGGCCGAGGCTGCGCTGGGAAAGCGGCCCCCCGTGCGAACGTTCTGCCCCATCTGGATGAAGCCTTTGATGACCATCCACGGGACCACCTTCATCAGCGACATGCTCACGCTCGCAGGTGCCGACAATGTCTTTGCCGATCGCGAACGGCGCTATCCGCTCGCGGCAGACCTGGGCCGCGCCGAGCCCATGGATCCGTCGCTGATCGAAGGACGCGACATCCGCTATCCGCGTGTCACCATGGAGGAAGTGGTCGCGCGCGCGCCGGAGTTGATCCTCCTCCCCGACGAGCCGCACCCCTTCTCCGAGGAGGACGCCGATGTCTTTCGCGCAACCCCAACCCCCGCCGCCCAACGTGGCGCGGTGGTCCGAACCGGCGGTAAGGATTTGTGTTGGTATGGAGCACGGAGCGCGACAGCGCTCCCCAAACTACGTACCCTCGTCGACATGTATCGCGGAGAGCGCGTCGCCTGAAGACCTCATTCGTCATCGCGCTATGACGCGAGGGATCGTTTGGCTGGGGTTTGTAGTTTGCGGGGCCGCGTCATCGGGTATCATTACCTCGATGCGAGCGATGGTGCGCGGCGGGTCTCGCTCGCATGGGACAACTGCATGAGCATTTTTTCGAGGCTCTTCAACAAAGGCCAAACGCCGGAGGATGGTCAGAGCGCACCCGAAAACGCGGCCGCCGCAAACCCTGGGGCCGATGCTGCCGCGAACAAGTCTTCCGCGTCTTCATCTTCGTCTTCGTCGGGCACCAGCCCGGGCACCAAGCAGCAGCCGCCGCAGCGGGAGCAGCCCGTCCCTGCGCCGCCCGCGCAATCTGCCGCCGCGACGGCCAATGCACCGCGTGTGAAGTTCGAGCCTGCGCCGCCTTCGTCCTCGGGTTCGGGGGGCAAGCCGTATCAACGACCTCCGGTGCCGCCGGTCAACATCGGGCGGCCTTCGCAAACGGGCGCTTCATCCACGCCCACATCTCCGCCGAATGCCTCGGCGCGCTTGCCTGCACCTCCTCTTGTTCCTCACGAGACGCGCGACGACTCCGCGCAGACCACCGAACAGCGCGCTTCCCAGGCCTCGCGTGAGACCGCGCGGACGTCGGCGCCCGTGCCACGAAAGAACGAAACATCGATGAAGACGAGGGTCATGGGCGGGGCAGCTCCGGCAGCTTCCAATGCGACGCGGCCATCGACGGCCGGTCCAGCCGGTCCGTCTGGTGAACGTGCGTCGGGCCCCACGATTGTGTCGGGGACGGCCATTCTATCGGGGTCGGTCGCGCGATCGGCACCCGCGTCGCGACGCCGGCCATCGACCCGCCCGAAGCCCATGGAGGCCACACCCGCATCGCCCTCGCCAGCCTCTGCTCCTTCGACGTCGTCTTCGTCCGCGTCGCAGGCGCGCTTGCCGATTTCGCCGCCTTCCTCGTCTGGCTCGTCTGTCTCGTCTGGCTCGCCCGCATCCAGTGCAACTGGGCGAACGTCACCGCCTTCTTTGTCTTCGCTGTCTTCGACTTTGCCTCCGACATCGACCTCTCCGTCCGCTTCTCCTTCCTCCGGCGCATCTTCGGGTGTTGGCCCGGCGCCCGTCACATCACGCTTGGGCAGCGGAGCGCCTTCCGCGTCGCCCGACTTGGTCCCCCGCGCGCCCTCGCCGCAGCCGGATTTGGGAGGAGCGCCCATTTTGGCCGCGTCCGACCTGGGAGGTTTGTTCTCGATGCAGAGTGAGTTCCCACCCGCTTTGGCCTCGACCAGTCAAGTCGATCCGAGCGACGTTCGCGGGCTCTTCGGAGAGCTCGCCGCAAACCATATGCAGCCGGTCCGCGACTTCGTGGCCGAGCTGACGCGCGAGCCGGCCAACTCGTCCTGGCTCGAGATCTGTGAACCCGCGATCCGCTCCTTGCGCCGCTCGGCGGAGGGGATGGATCTCCCCGATCTGTCGCACGCCCTCGATGGCTTCGGCGCCTCGCTGGTGGCGGCGATCAAGGTGGGCGGCCCGGTGATCGAAGGCCCCGTGCGCGACGCGGTCCTCGCGGCCTACACGGGGTTGGTGACGGTTCTCCCCGAGGCGTTCACGTTGCCGGCGGTGCCGAGCGATCGGCGCGAGGCGCTCATCGTGCACGCGGTGCTGCGGCAGGTGCCGGGGGTCACGCGCAGCACCATCGAAAAACTCTATGGGGCAGGCCTCACGTCCCTCGAAGCCTTCTATGCTGCGCGCGCCGAGGATCTCAGCGCCGCCGCGGGCATCTCGGTCGAGGTGGCGGAGCGCATCGTCGCGAAGGCGAAGTCGTTCCGCACGGAGCGCGATCGCAGCCGCGACGTGGAGCGCGAAGAGCTTGCATTTACGACGGCGCTCCTGCGAAAACTGCAGACGGAGTTCGAGCGCGCGGCCGAAGATTGGTCGGATTCGGGCTCGCGCAAGAGGCACGTGCGTCAAGCGAGGGCGGAGGCGCTGCTCAAGGTCGAGGTCATTCTTGCGCGGTGGGGCGCGGTCGATCTGGTTCAGGAAATCGACAAGCTGTCGTTCGAGCGGAAGCTCGAGAAAATCGAACGCTTCGTGAAGGAAAACGCGACGAGTCGCTGACGGGGAACTCGGCGAAGTGCGGAAATGAACACCGATGAGCCAAAACATGCCGGAATTCACACCTGACGTCATCCTCAGCAAGATCAAGCGCGGCGAGCGGCTCGAGCGGGCCGATTTGCGCGGCGTGAACCTCGCGCGGGCGCCGCTGGAGGGGGCGAATCTCAGACGCTGCGATCTGGAGGGCTCGAACCTCGAGGGCGCCAAGCTCTCCCGCGCGAACCTCAAAAACGCCAGCCTACGCGAGGCGTACCTGGTGAGCGCCGATCTGCGCGAGGCGAACCTCGACAACGCCGATCTGGAGGGCGCGAACCTGGAAGGCGCCATCCTCGCCGGCGCCAATTTGAGCCGCGCGAACCTCGAAGGCGCGAACCTGGTGGGCGCCGATCTCACGGGCGCGAAATTCAGCTACGCGCAGCTCGACTCGGCCAACCTCGGGTGCGCCGACTTGAGCGGCGCCGTGCTCTCGCACGCCGATCTGGTCGAAGCGTACCTGGGCGCCGCGAAGCTCTTGGTCGCCGATCTCTCGAACGCGAACCTGCGCTCGGCGAACCTGGAGGAGGCCGACTTCACCGACGCGCGCTTGAACGACGCGGAGCTGGTGAGCGTGAACGCGCGCGCCGCGAAATTCATCGGCGCGTCGCTGCTCAAGGTGAACCTCTCCAACGCGAACCTGACCGACTCCGATCTCGAGAAGGCCGACGCGCGCCACGCGAACCTGGTGGGCGCGACGCTCGATGGCGCGAACGTGAACGGCCTGAAGGTCGGCGGCCTGTCGGGCACCGGCAAGTCGATCAAGAACGTGCGCGGCGAGTGGATCGACGTGACCATCCCTGGCGATGGCTCGTCCCGCGCGGCCGCCGCGCAGATGCCGGCCATCCTCGCGGGCGAGACGCCCACCTTGGTGGCGCCCTCGCAGCTCCCGCCGCAGCAGACCGGCCCGGGGCCGCACGCGGTGAAGCGCTACTTCGGACGCGGCGACACGTTCCGCAACGCGAGCCTGGAGTTCGACGACGGCGCGTCGGTCGAAATTCAGAGCCTCTTCGAGCAGTGCTCGATCACGCTCGGCCATGGCGTCGAGCTGGTGATCGGCAAATCGGGGATTCTGGCGGGCTGCCAGATAAACGGGTTTGGAAAAATCGTGGTCAACGGCCATTACTACGAGCGATCGGCGCCCGGCATCGTCGGGCCGCGCGAGGTGATCGTAACGGCGGGCGGCACCTTGGTGGGCGCGGTCGAGCAAGCACCGGACGAGGGGACGCGGTTCGCGTTCGAGCCCGGGTCGAAGCTGCGCATGAAGATCAGCAAGGCGAGCCAGGGTAAGCCGGGGGCTGGACAAGACAAGGCGGGGCAAGCGTCGAAGACTGGGAGGACGGGATGATTGAAAAGAGCAGCAGCATCAGTGGAACGGGCGCGACCGGCGCGACCGGGACGGCAGCCGTCAAGCAAACCCTCGTGGAGGACGGGACCACCTTCAAAGGCTCCCTCTCGTCGAACTGCCCCATCGTGGTCAAAGGCCGCATCGAAGGCGATGTGGCGGCGCCCTCGCTCAACGTGAGCACCTCGGGCTCCGTCCACGGCACCGTCAAGGTCACCGACCTTCGCTCGGCCGGCGAGCTCTCGGGCGACTTCGAGTCGGAGACCGTGCAACTCTCCGGCATCGTGAAGGACAACACGCGCCTTCGCGCGAAGTCCCTCGAGGTCCGCCTGGCCGTTCCTCAAGGCAAGATGCAAGTCATCTTCGGCGAATGTTCCCTCGAGGTCGGCGACCCTCTGACCAAAGAAGACGTCATCAAAGCCGCATCCCAGCCGCCCGTCGAAGCCAAGGCCGAGGAGCCGAAGCCCGCCGAGGCTGCCAAAACCGACGCTCCCCCCAAAGCCGGCAAATCCGAGACCCCCGCCAAATCCGACACGAAGGCCACCGACGTCGCCGGCACGGGCACGGGCAAGTCGGGCGGCGGCGGTGGCAGCGAGCCCAAAGGCGCCTCCGTCCGTCCCAAAGACGGCAAAGAAGAAGAGACCAACGGCGCCCCCGCCGAAGCGACGAAGTAGCGGGCGCGGGGGGCGCTCGTCATTGCCGTCGCACGAGATGATCAACCGTCAGGGCGCAAAGGTCGCCCATGGCGGTTGTTTCGTTTGGAGCTAGCTCCGCCTCCCGCGGGGTCGCCGCTCTCCCGCGCGCCTGGAGCTCGCAGGGGTCAAGGCCGCCGGTCGGACGAGAGGAGCGCGAAGACGGCGTGATCGAGCCAGCGGCCGTGGCATCGTTCGGCTTCGCGGGCGATGCCTTCGAAGCGGAAGCCCAGCCGGCGGATGACGGCGAGGGACGCGTGGTTGTCGGTGGCGGCGGCGACGCGGACCCGGTGCGCTTTGAGCTCGCGGAAGGCCCATGTGAGGAGCGCGTTGGCGGCCTCGGTCATGCAGCCGCGGCCGGTGACGTCGCTGCGGAGCCAATAGCCGAGTTCGACGCTTTGGTGCAGGTGCGCGAAGGACTCGAGGCCCACCACGCCCAGGAATTTGCGGGAGGTGCGATCGCGGATGCCGAAGCGGCATGCGCGGGCGTTGTCCCAGTCGAGCGCGCTCGCGTCGGCGTAGCGGAAGCTCGCGTCGGGGTCGACGTTGAAGGGGACCCATGGAAGCCACGGCTCCAGCTCGCGGCGCGACGAATCGACCGCGTACCAGAGATCGTGGGCGTCGGATGAATCAATCGGCACGAGAAAAAGCCGACGAGTTTCCAGTGGACGTAGACGGAGCTCGACGCGCGGAGGGACGGCCAACATTCGGGGAGACCCTTACTTTAGTGCCGGTCGCCCGAAATGGATCGTAGGTTTCTTAGGCCGAGCGCGAAAGCGGCGAAAGAGCTGGATAGGCTCGAACCGTGGCCTTGTCGGGCCGGTCGACGCGCTCGAGTGGGCTCGTGATCAAATCGCGGCCCTCGTAGGTGAAGTACATCGCCTCACCGGCGATCGGCTCACCCGGATTTGGAACGATGGCCCCGTTGCGAAAGAAACGCAACCCGCCGGTGACCCTTCGCCGCAGTGCGAGGTGACCCGGCACGAACTGGCCCGTGCGGCGGTCGCGCACGGCAATGCAGAAGCCGTCGCGGAAGTGGTACTCGGTGTTCCGCGTCACATAAACGCGGTGGCGACGGCGTTCGGGGCCCGGATACTGACTCATGAGCTCTTCCTCCCAGAGAGCCATCGCCGACGGCGAGGCCCCGGGAGCATCGAGGCACCCGCGCCGCTGGGCCAAATTTCGAGAGCACTCTAGAAGGGCGCGCGCACCCGCGCCGGGTCCACCACCGCATCGCGCTCGAGCGCACCAAAGACGATTTCCGTGCGATCCCGCGGACCTTCGACCAACGTGGCCCGCGTGGGCCGCACCCGATCGCGATCGAGTGAGAAGAGAATTTTATCGAGCTTCGCGGCCGCCGGCGCCGCCGTGGCAGGCGTGGCAGGCGTCGCGCGCGGGGTCGCCTCGAAGGAGATGCCCTCGTCCGTTCGTGACACGACGCGCAGATCGTAGCGGTCTTTCAGCCGCGCCAGATCGCCGCCCAGCAAGGTGCGGATGTCTTCGAGCGCGATCGCGAGCTTGCCTTGCGTGACCGGCATGCGCCCGCGACCGTGCGCGCTCTGGTAGGCGACGCCCTCGGGGCCCACCCAATAGACGACCGAGTCGGGTGCCGCGAGCTCCCAGCGCAGTCGCTCGGGCCGAACCAAGGTGAGCGTGCCCGTGGAGCGGATCTTCGTCGCCATCAGGCCGATGGTTCGCTCCTGCGTAAACGGGCCGGTGAGCGTCTTGAGCGACGCGCGCGCCCGCGCCACCTCGGCCAGCGCAAGGTCGACGTCGTCCGCGGCGAGGGCCTCCCGCGTGGCGAGCGATACGATGCCCGCGCTGGCGGCGAGCTGCATGACGCCGGCGCCGGCGCCGAGTCGAAGAAAGTGCCGCCGTGAAACTCGGCTTGCTCCGATCGGGCGGTCGTCGTCTACCTCGCGGACTCGGCTCATCGCGCGTCTCCTTGAAAGTGCAGGCGGCCCGCGTGCGCGCGCCCGGTCTCGTAGCGGCCGTCGTGCAGGATGGGGTCCTCCGGCAAGGTGATGGGCTCCGGATCGCGTTCCGGATCGTGATCATCGGCGAAGATGGTGCGCAGATCGAAGCGCACGAACCGGCCCGAGAGGTGCGGTCCTTCGCTCACCCAGAGGACCCGATCGGTGGCGTCGACGACGATACCGTGGGTGGCGATCAGCGCGTCGATGGTGCGCCGATCGCCGAGCTCGCACGTGCCCTCCAGGTTTTTCGCGCAGGTGTGATCGCGCAGCATGCGCACCATGCCCTCGACGTTGCCCGAGCGGGGCGCGACGTCGCCCAGCATTTCGTCCAGGCGCGCGCGGCGGGGGAGGGTGGTGCTGATCCGCCGCACGGTCGTGTCGCGCGGATCGTCTTTGAAGGAGCCCTCGAAGTGGTTCGTGAGCGCCACGCGGTCGGGATCGCTCACGGGGCGCACGACGTCCTGCTCGCCGGGTGCACGCTCCACCACCACCGCGTGACCTTTCGCGTCGTCCACCATGACGATGTGCGAGACCATGATGGGCTGCGCGCGCAGAACGGCGATGGCCTCGTCCGTGTCGCGCGCGCGCTCGAGCACCTCGCGGAGCGCGTAGATGACGGGGAGGCCCGAGGTGCGCGGCTCGCGCGCGCGCCCTCCGTGCACCACGATGGTGACGCCCTCCAGGTTCGTCCCGCTCATCACGCCGATCATGCCCGGCCACGACACGCTGGCGAAAGGAATGGTACCCGGGCTTCGAACGAAGAACACCGCCTTGTCGCGATCGAAGGCGTCGGCCGCCTCGAAGTCGAAGGCGCGGGCCATCAGCGCGTGCCCGCTCTCCGTGCGGCTCGGTCCGAGCGCGAAGCTGGAGCAGCCGATGAGCGGCGAGTGCTCGAAGCTCAGCGCGATATCGTAGAGCGCGTGCAGAAAGAGGAGCCGCTGAAAGGTCGGCATGGTGTCCTCGAACGGCTCGGGGGCAAACGCCGAGGCCTCCGCGGCGAGCTCACGCAGCCGCGCATCGGGCACACCGCGATCGACGTGCCGGTAGCGCACGCGGCCGATGTCCATGAGCAGCGCGCGCGCCGGCGAGAAGCGGATCGCATGGGCAAAGTCGCTCCAGAGATCCGTCTCGTTCGCGATCATGCGGTCGCGCAGGAGCCGCGCATGGTGCGCGCCCAAGGTCTCGGGATCGCCTTCGAGGTACACCTCGCGCACGTTGCCGCGCATGCGCGCGTAGGACCGGCCGATGCGGCGGATGCCATGATCGTCGCGCCGCTCTTGCAGCGTTGCCGGCGAGGGCTCACCCAGCTCGGGCGGCTCGATCTCGGTGGCGGCGCAAACCACGAGGTGCGCTGCGGGCACGAGCAGAAGAAGCGCGACCAGCGCGATGAGCTTCTTCTTGTGCCGCGCGAGCGCCCCGACGGGGTTCAACATGTTCGGGGCTCCGGCGGCCGCATGGCTCACGTATTGTAGGCGGTGAACCGACGCAGCAACTTGAAGCGCGTCGCCACCACGGTTCGAAGCACCACCCCGATGATGCGCGCCGGATCGCGGACGCTGTCGAAGTGGGTGATCCGCTCATCCTCCGGCGGGTACACCACGTCGATGGGAATTTGGACGATCGGCAACCGATCGGCACAAAACAGCAGAATAATCTCGGCCTCGAAGGCGTATCCCGTGGCCCGGGCACCGAGCGCGAGGGTTTCATCCACCGGATAGCGGCGCAGCCCACACTGCGTGTCGGACAGCGATCGGCCGGCGAAGCGCGACAGGAAAAAATTGGAAATTCCGTTGGAGAACCGGTTCTTGCGCGGGGCACCTGCGCGCACCAGATCGCGCACCCCCAGCACGAGCGCACGCGGATCGCTCGAGCCCTCGAGCACGGCCCGGGCGGATGCGGCCGGGTGTTGGCCGTCGGCGTCGATGGTGATGGCCACATCGCAACCGAGCTCGCGCGCCACGCGCAGTCCGGTCGATAGAGCGGCGCCTTTTCCGCGGTTTCGTTCGTGCGAGACCACGCGGACGCCGGCTTCGTTGGCGACGCGAGCGGTCCCATCGTGCGAGCCATCGTCGACCACAATCAGCCGATCGGGGGGAATTTCCGGCAGTTCCCTCTTGAGCTCTTCGAGGACGGAACGCAAAGTGGCCTCGGCGTCGTAGGCAGGAATGATGGCGGAAGCCTTGACGTTTGCCGCGAAACGCACCTCTCGAACCTCACCCACCACACCGACCTGACCGCGACGACTCACCGTTGACCCCGTCGATGCGCACAGATAGCACCGGTGGCGGGGTGGATGGTGGACAACTTCGCACCCATAATTGACGCCACAGTAGGAGGAGATCGGAAGCCATGAAGCTCTTTATCGACAGCGCCGACTTGAGCGAGATCAAAGAAATTGCCGCACTGGGTATCTTGGACGGCTGCACGACCAATCCGAGCCTTCTCGCCAAGGTGGGTCGCAAGATCGAGACCGCGATCCCGGAGATCTGCGAGATCGTGGACGGCCCGGTTTCGGCCGAGGTCGTCGCGACGGACTACGAGGGAATCCTCAAAGAGGGACGCAGCCTCGCGAAGCTCCACAAGAACGTCGTGGTGAAGGTGCCGCTCATCGCCGAAGGGCTTCACGCGGTGAGGACCTTTTCGAAAGAAGGCATCCGCACCAACGTGACCCTCTGCTTCAGCGCCACGCAAGCCCTCCTCGCCTCCAAAGCCGGGGCCACGTACATCTCTCCGTTCCTCGGCCGCCTCGACGACACGTCGCACGAGGGCATGGAGCTCATCGAGCAGATCGTCACCATCTACCAAAACTACGATCTTCCCACCCAAGTGCTCGCGGCGAGCATCCGCAGCCCCTACCACGTGACCCAAGCCGCCGTCATCGGCGCGCACTGCGCCACCATTCCGGGCAAAATTCTGAAGCAGCTCATCAAACATCCGCTCACCGACGTTGGACTGGAACAGTTCCTCGCCGATGCAAAGAAAGCGGCAGCCACCGCAAAATGACGGCGAGGTCCCCCCGCGCCCAAGCCCAAGCCCGGATCCCCTCCGGGCTTTCATTTTGAATCCCCTCACCGGGCCTGCGCCTTCTCGAACGTCGGTTCGCTCCTCGAAGCGACCTACGCTGGCGTGTTTCGCCCGCAAGGACGACCCGTATTTTGCAGCCGACGGCAATGCGCGTTTCGCCGCTGGCCAGCGGTCCAGCTCCCTCCCTCCCAGGGGAGGGTTGGGGCGGGGAGCCGCCAAGACGCCGTGGTCAGGAAGCCCGCGAAGGATGCCGGCCGCGAAGACGCCAGAGTAGAACCCGCGAAAGATGCCGACTGCGAAACGCCAGAGTAGAACCCGCGGACGATGCCGACTGGGAAGACGCCGGAATGGACGCCGCGAAGGTGCCTGCCGTCGAAGACGCGGACTGCAAAGAAGCAGCGCGGGAGCCGCAGAGCGCCGAGCTCGCAAAGAGACGTTACTTGGGATGGGTGACGAATGACCGTTCGAGTCGTAGTGGAGTGCGGCCCTTGGAAGGGCGTCGCGCGCAAGGAAGTGGAGCGCCGTGCGACGGCCATGCTCGACCTTCTTCAATTGCAAGAGTCGGAGCTTTCTATCGTCTTAACTGACGACGAACACATTCACGAATTGAACAAAGTCTATCGCGGAAAAGACAAGCCAACAGACGTGTTGGCATTCGCGATGCGCGAGGGCGAGTTCTCGAACCTCGCCGGCGAGCTTCTCGGCGATGTGATCGTGAGCATTGAAACCGCTCGCCGCCAGGCGGATGCGCGCCACGTGGAAGCGCTCACCGAGGTGACGATGTTGGTAGCACATGGGCTCCTCCATCTCCTCGGATGGGACCACGACACCCCAGCTCGGGACCGCGCCATGCGGAAAGAAACGGATCGGCTGTGCGCTGCGGCGGCCCCTCCCGCACCGGTGGGTCCCCGTCCTGCACGCCCAACTCTGCGGTCTCAAAGGAGGGAGCCGAAGGCTCCATAATGGAGATTTCATTACACTTTTTGCCGGAAACATCGGCAAGAAGAGACCGTGAAAACCGTGCGTTTTCGGAAATTACCGCTCACTTGGAGCTGAAAAAACCGGCCTCGGGGCGAAAGATCGCTATTTTTCCCCTTGCGGAGCGCTGATTTGCGATGTTACCTGTCGCTCATAGCCGTGCATCACCGGGTTTTTGCCTGCTGCTCCCATCTTCCCGTGACGGGTCCCCGCGACAGTGGGGCGCTCATAGGGAGGGAAGACATTCGTTTGGGCGGACGCGTTCGGGGCAGTATTCAGAGGAAACGATTGGCGCAGGTAGAGCGTTAGAGTGGGCCGGCGATCGTCGAATTCGTTCGACAGGAGGAGACTCAGATGGCGAATAAGCGGATGACCAAGGCGCAGGTGATTTCGGAGATTGCCGAGTTCTCGGAGCTCGACAAGAAGAGCGTCTCTCGGGTGTTTGATGGCCTGACGGAGCTCATCAAGAAGCAACTCAGCTCGCGCGGACCCGGCGAGTTCGTGATCCCTGGGCTGCTCAAGCTCAAGGCGGTCAAGAAGCCGGCCACCAAGGATCGCCCGGGCATCAACCCCTTTACGAAGCAGCCGATCACGATCAAGGGCAAGCCGGCCTCGAAGAAGATCCGCGCCTCCGCCCTCAAGGCGCTCAAAGACCTGATTCAGTGACCTTGTCTCCGTCCCGGACGGAGATCCCGAGCAAGCGCGGCAAACGCGACTGAATTCATTCGGGCTTGCTCGCGGTGTAGGCGTCGGCGTCGGGCTTGGCCTGAAGCTGGCGCCTTTGCCGTTTTGTGGCGCCGGATTCCAGCACGAGCGTGGCCGCCAGGGTGGCGAGCAGGGCGAATACCGCAAATGGCATATCGCCATATCGGACATAAAGGGTCGGCGGCGTTTCCAGCAGCGCCGGGGTGGTGAGCAAGGTCCCGGGGGATGTGCTCGCATAACGCGCCCGCACCCGGCCCGCGGCATCGACCCATGTGGTGGGCCCGAAATTGACCGCGCGCACCATGTCCCGGCGGCCCTCGATGGAGCGCAAAATGGCCATGCGCAGGTGAAGCTCGCTCTCGAGGCTCGCCTCGTCCGCGCCCTCGAGGCCATCGCGATGGCGCGAATCCGACGATGATCGGGGCTCCGAAGGCGGCCGTGGGGGCGCGTCGGCGGAGCCTTCGGCGGTGAACCACGCGTCGTTGGTGACATTGACGAGGAGATTGGGTGACAGGGAAAGCGCTTCCCGCCCGGCAGCCGGCAGGGTGTCCTCGAAGCAAATCAGGACGCTCGCGCGCACCTTTCCCGAGTCGAGCACGACTTGCGTGCTCCCCTGCACCAGGCCCAAGCCGCGCGCGAAGGTGCGGCGGATCCAGGGAAAAACGTCGGCCAGCGGGACGGTCTCGCCAAACCAGAGCAAATGGATTTTATCGTACGGGGCCGATAGCGCGCCGTTTCGGTCCACCACCAGCGCGGAGTTGTAGCGATCGGGTCCCCCCTCGACCAACGGGGTGCCGTGCAGGACCACCCCCGCGAGGATGGGGCCATGCACCCCCGGCTGCAGCAGGGTCCAGGGCGTCTCGGGCGCGTGGGTGGCGCCATGACGGAGCTCGTAGGGGTAGGCCGATTCGTGCCACACTGTGAGCTCGGCGCCGTCGCGCTCCGCGGTTCGCGTGAGCTCCGTGAGGGTGGCGAGGATCTGGCGCGCACGCTGGCGATCCCATCGCTCGGTGGCGCCCACCGAGGGCTGCACCAGCGCGACCTTGGCGGTCGTGGCGTGCGCGCGCAGGGCGTCGACTTCGGCCATGCGCAGGCGGCCGTGTACATAGCTTCCAAGCGCCAGAAAGGCGGCGCCGAGGGCCATGGCCAGGGCCGGGCGCTTGGACGACGCAGAGTCGCCCCCCTTGCCCTTGCGCGCGTCGCGCAGCGCCTGCACGGCGAAGGCGGCGAGCGCGGAGGTCAGGGCCATGAGCGCGCTCACACCGCGTTCGCCGATGGTGTCGGCGAGCTGCAGCAGCTCCGGCCACAAGGTCGCGCCGCCCGCCGGGTTCCACGGAAAAATGGCCGGCACGAAGGTGCCCGCATACACCCCGACGGCAAACGCCAGCGGGCGCGGCACCCGCCATCGCACCAGCGCGCGGTGCACCCACGCCGCCGCCGCCCAGCGGAGCCCTTGCGCCATGGCGAGCAGCGCCAGCGCCAGCGCGCCCACCGCCCACGGAAGGGGCGTAAATCGCGTGATGACGCCCGGCACGAAGCGAAGCGCAACCGCGTTGGCCGCAAAGCCGAACGCGAGCCCCCTTGCCCCGCCGCGAAAAATCACGCGCCAACGCCCACCGCCCGCGGAAGGGGACGGCGGCTCGCGATCGAGCGCGCACGCGAGCAGCGCCATCCCCAGCCAAGGGGCGATGACGAAATCGAACGGCGGCGACGTGCTCGCGAAGAGCGCGCCGCTCAGCAACGCGAGGACGAGGGGCGGGACCCTAGAAATAGATGGTCATCCCGCCTTGGAAGAGACCGCCGCCGGAGGTGTTGGTGCGGCGGCCGGTGCCCGGCTCGACGAACTCCGGGTGCCTCTTGGCGTCGGAGTCGGTGCGACCGCGCAGGAAGCCGAGGAGCGCGAGGTTCAGGGCGAAGTGCCGCGAGACGCGGAACTCGACGCCGACGCCCGCGTGGCCGCCGAAGTAGTGGTACGTGTTGTCGCCGGAGTAGGGCGACCAGCCGTTGTCGCGGGTGACGCTGGCGCGGGCCCAGTCGATGCCGAAGGGGAAGTAGACCTGCACCCGCGAGCGCGGGTTGACGAAAACGAGGCCGCTCAAGTTCAGATCGAGCTCGGTGCGGCGGTTGTCGTAGTAGTCGCGGCCCCCGAGGAAATCGATGCCCGCTTCGATGCCGAAGTAGGGCGAAGGCTTGAAGCGCAGTCCGAGACCGCCGCCGCCCATGCCCGTGTCGCTGCTGCCATGCCGGCGGTCGCGCCCGATGATCGCGCCTTCGAGGCGGAGGTTGAGACCCCACTCCTGGCGGTTGTACGGGAGCACGTTCGCGGGGCGCGGCCGGTACACGTACGGAGGTGGCGCGTCGGCCCGCCCTTGCACCACCACCACGGGCGGCGCGGGCTGATAGACGACCACCGGGGGCGGCGCCGGCGTGGGGCCTGCCGCGTTGGGGGGCACGGGAGCCGCGGTGGGGGTGCCCACTTCGACATTGGCCCCGCCGGTGACGGGGGCGGCAGGTGCCGCCGGTGCGGGGGCGGGTGCGGTGCCCGGCAGCGGCTGCAACTGCCCGTTGGCGGAGCCACCTGCCGCGGCGCTCCCGTTTGCATTGCCGCCGGCGCAGAACCAGCTTCCGGGGGGACAGTTGGACGAAGCACCCCCCGCTTGCTGCGGACTCGCCTGCGCAAAGGCTGTCGCGCTGAATCCGACCGTCGCATAAAGCGCGGTACCGAGCGCAAGGGCCGAAAAGAGTCGCGATCTGACCGCTCGTTGCTTGCTCGTCATTTCAGAATGCCTCGAGAGAGTATTTTACGCTGCGGGTATCCTGCCGTGACGCCTATTCAAGAATATCGGTAGGGGGTGCCGCGGAGATGCTGGGAAACAAGATGCTTTCTAAGCAACCGAAGTGCCATGGAGATTTCCCGCTGAAGCCTGAAAAACAAGCGCCGTCCCAAGGTAGTGTTGACCGGCGTTCACGTCGCATTGGGAACCTACGTCGCGTTAGAGCTCTACCGCTTCGCGCGCGATGTCGTGTAGTAGAGTGGCCTACTGCGCTGGATGTCGGGGGCGCCGCGCGCGGTGCACCGCCATGTCAAGTCGGGCGCCGCGGGCGGGTACCCTGGCGCGAAAGGCCTGAGTGACCTATGCCGACCGTGCATCTTAAGCCAGGGCACGTCCAGCCCGTATGGGCCGGGCACCCTTGGATCTACGCCCAAGCCGTTCATCGTATGGATGGCGGCGCGACCGCGGGCGATGAAGTGTCCGTGCTCGACCCGCGGGGGAACCTGCTCGGGCGCGGATTTTATTCGCCCGGCTCCTCGATCCCGGTGCGGCTCCTGGTGCGCGACGCCGAGACGCCCCTCGACGCCGCGTTCTTTCGGGAAAAGCTGGAGCGGGCGCTCACGTGGCGCGTGCGGCTCGGTCTCCCGACTGCCCCGTCACCCGATTCGGCGCACGAGAACGAGAAGACCACCGGCTATCGGCTGGTGCACGCCGAGGGCGACGGACTGCCCGGCCTCATCGTCGATCGGTTCGACGACGTGCTCGCGGTGCAATTTCTCACGTCGGGCATGAAGAAGCGCGAGAGCGTGGTGCTCGCCGCGCTGGAGCAGCTCCTGTCGCCGCGCGCCATCGTCGACCGCACCCCGCCCGCCACCGCCAAGCAAGAGGGCTTCACCGCCGGCTCCGGGGTGGTGCGCGGGGCGGAGGAGGCGGAGTTTTCGTTTCACGAGCGCGGCCTCGCCTTTCGCATCCCCTTCGAGCTCGGGCAGAAGACGGGCTACTACTTCGATCAGCGGGGCCTTCGCGCACGCGTGGAGCGGCTGGCCCGCGGGCGAAGGGTGCTGGACGCGTACAGCTTCGTCGGGCCCTTTGCGCTCGCGGCGGCGCGCGGTGGCGCGACCGAGGTGACCTCGGTCGACGACAGCGCGCTGGCGCTCCAAGTGGCGGCCGAGTGCGCGCGCGCGAACCACCTCGATTCGAAGGTGACGTTCGTGAAAGCCGACGCGCGCAAGGCGCTGCGCGACGCCGGAGCGTCGGGCGGCCACGACTTGGTCATCGTCGATCCTCCGCGCCTCGCCCCCACGCGCGGCTCGCGCGAGGGCGCCCTGGTGGCCTACGCCAAGCTCGCCGAGCTGGGGTGCCGCGCCACCAAGCCGGGCGGCGATCTCGTCCTGTGCTCGTGCTCCTCCGCGGTCGATCTCTCGTCGCTCACGCGCGCGCTGGCCATCGGCGCGCTGCACGCGAACGTGCAGGCGTTCATTTGGGAGCGGGCGTTTCAAGGCGCCGATCACCCCGTGAGCGCGGCCTTTCCCGAGGGGCTCTACCTCAAGGCGCTGATCGCACGAATCGAGAAGCGATGATCCCGCTCGCGAACCTGGACCCCACGACCGCGCGCGCGCTCCGCGGCCTGCTCTTCGATCTCGACGACACCTTTCTCACCCACGGCAGCTTGACCCGTGAGGCCTACAACGCGCTCTGGGACATGCGCGACGCGGGGCTCCGCCTGGTGGCGGTGACCGGGCGGCCCAGCGGCTGGGGCGAGATCATCGTGCGGCAGTGGCCCATCGACGGCGCCGTCACCGAGAACGGCGCCGTGCATTTGATCCGCGAAGGGCGAGGGATCGCGCGCCTCGAGGCGTGCGACGAAGCCGAGCGCCGCCGTCGCCGCATCCGGCTCGCGGGCCTGGTCGAGCGCGTTCGCGTGGAGGTGCCCGAGGCGCGGCTGGCCGACGACGTCGATGCACGGCGCTCCGACATCACGTGGGACATCGGCGAACGCATGCGTCTGCCAAACGACCGGGTCGATGCCATCGCCGCGATCATCGTGGCCGAAGGCGCCCGCACCACGCGCTCCAGCGTTCACCTTCACGCGACCTTCGACACCGACGACAAGGCCTCCGGTGCGGTCCGGTTCTTGCGCGAATATTTTGGCGAGGACACGGGGCGGGCGCTCGTCTCCTACGCCTTTGCTGGCGACAGCGGCAACGACGCCGCTTGTTTTGCGGCGTTTCGGAACACCTTTGGCGTGGCCAACGTGGTCCCCTATCTCGGGAAGCTCACCATTCTGCCGAGGTTTGTCGCACAAAAGGCGATGGGCGAGGGTTTCGCCGAAATCGCGCGGGCGCTCCTTTCGTACCGTACGTAGCCGTGGGGCCGATGAAGTCCGCGCCGCCAGGCGTTCCGTAGGAGGACCGACTGCTATAAAAGGACACCATGCCGTCCCCTCAAGAAGAACTCCTCGAGATCGCCAAGCGCCGCCTCTATGGAAACTACCGCCCCGCACCGGTGGTGTTCGTGCGCGGCCAAGGGTGCGAGCTCTTTGACGCCAACGATCAGCGCTACCTCGACCTCTGTGCCGGCGTCGCCGTTTGCTCGGTGGGCCACGCTCACCCCGCGCTCGTGAAAACGATCGCCGAGCAGGCCGGGCGCTTGATGCACGTGTCCAACTACTTCTACAACGACCAAGCCATCCGCCTGGCGGACGAGCTTTGCCGTCGCACCGGCTTTGCGCAGGCCTTCCTCTGCAACTCGGGCACCGAGGCCAACGAGGCGCTCCTCAAGCTCGCGCGCCGCCACTTCTACGGTCTGGGCCAGACCGGCCGCGCGCGCGTCATCGCCTTCGACAACGCGTTCCACGGTCGCTCGCTCGGCGCCGTGTCGATGACCGGCACCCCCAAGTACCGCGAGGGCTTCGGCGTTCCGGGCAATGTCACGCATGTGCCCTACGGCGACGTGGAGGCGGTGAAGAAGGCCATGGGCCCCGACGTGGCGGCCGTGATCGCGGAGCCGATCCAAGGTGAAGGCGGCGTCTTCCCGGCGCCCGCGGGCTTCTTCGCCAGCCTTCGCGCTCTGTGCGACGAGCACGGCGCGCTCTTCTTGATCGACGAGGTGCAGACCGGCATCGGCCGCACGGGCCGGTTCCTCGCCCTCGAGAAGGACGGCGTGAGGCCCGACGCGATCGCGCTCGCCAAGGGGCTCGGGGGCGGCTTCCCCGTCGGCGCCATGCTGACGACCGAGAAGGTCGCCAACGCGTTGCCGCCCGGAACCCATGGCTCCACCTTCGGCGGCAACCCGCTGGCGTGCGCCACCGCGCTCTCCGTCCTGCGCATCGTCGACGACGAGAAGCTCGTCGAGGGCGCGCGCACCAAGGGCGCCGCGCTCCTTCGCATGCTGGACGAGCTCGTTCGCGAGTTCCCCAACGCGTGCGAGGCCGCCCGCGGCGAGGGGTTGCTCGTGGGCCTCCTGCTCCGCGAAGGGTTCGTCGCGCGCGACGTGCTGCCGCTCATCCAGCGCGAGGGCGTGCTGCTCATCGCGGCCGGCGATCGCGTCATTCGGTTCGCTCCGCCGCTGGTGGTCACCGAGGCGCAGCTCGCCGAGGGCGTCGCGGCGCTTCGCCGGGTCGTGGCCGCGCTCGACGCCGCACGCCGAGGCGCGGCATAGGCCCGAGGGTGCTCTCGATGGACGTGCGCACACCTTCTCCCGCTTCTGCGACGCACGCATGCCCTGCGTGCGGCAAGAAGGTCGACCCGCTGCGCGCGGGAGAGGTGGCGATCCTCGAGGGCCAATTCTTCTACTTCTGCGACCGCAACTGCAAACGCGAGTACGTGTCGAGCGCCGGCTCCATGTCCTCGCTCCAGCGCTTCACCGCCGAGCCGCCGCCCGTCGCCCCCGTCTCGTACCACGATACGGGGCTCGCGCTGGGCAAGGCGGTGAACGCAGGCGCCGCGCACGCCCGCACCAACGGGACGCGCGATCCGGTCATCGTGCCCGCCGCCGAATCGTGGCCCGAGCTCGAGGAGCCCCGCTCGGCCCCGCGCTCGCTGCCCGAGACCGAGCCGCTCGCCACCGGCCACGAACCCTACGCCCCCGACCTCGAAGATCCGGCCCTCGACGACCCGAGCGTCCCTCCTCCGCAGGCGGAGGGTTGGGAGGGGGAGCCGGATCGCGCCCCCGCGCCCGAAGACGCCATCTCCGACGCCCCCGCCGACGAGCCGGAGGCCGCGGCCGCTGCCTCGCCGTCTCCTGCCCCCGCCGAGCCGCTCGCGTTCCGGCGCGAGGTGCGGGGCGACGAAGACGAAGAAGAAGAGCTGCCCCGCTCGAGCATCCGCGGCAGGGCGGAGAAGCTCCCGAGCGAGCGCCCTTGGATGGTGCGCCTTCGCGCGAAGCTCGACGCCATTTCGTACGGGGGCGCGGCGCTCGGCGTGCTCGCGTCCGCGGTGGCGCTCGCGGGCACGGCGGCGCAGGTCGCGCGCGAGCCGCTGGCCATCGCCGCGTGCGCCATTTGGGTGCTCCGCATTTGCATCACGCGCCGGGATCGCGCGCTCGCGCACCCGCTGGTGGCGGCGCTCCCGCCGATCCTGGCGCTCGTGTCGGCCGTGTGGGCGGGCGGGGTGCACGATCCGCACGCGGGCGCGCTGGCCTCGTTCGCCGGGCTGTGCGCGGCGGCGGCGCTCTTGATCTCCGTGCGCGTCGATCGCGCCCTCGAGCCGATCGCGCAGCACCGCGCGCGCATCGCGGAGGCGCTCGACGTTCGGGTGCGCGTGGTGCGCGGCGAGGAGACCTTGCTCCTCTATCCGGCGCAGGTGAAGCCGGGCGAGCACGTGATCGTCGAAGCCGGCGAGGTGGTGGGGGTCGACGCCATCGTGGCCGCCGGCGAAGCGGTCGTCGTTCCATGGGCCGACGGCCCGGCCGAGGCTCGGAAGAAAGAGGGCGACGCCATCGTCGCGGGCGCCAAGGTCGTGTCGGGCGGGCTGCGCCTGATGACCACGTGGGCCGCGCACGAGCGCGCGTGGGTCCGCCTCTCGCTCGATCCCGACGTGCGCATCGACGTGGCCGCGCCCCTCGCCCGCGCGATGCGGCTCTTGCTCGAGCGCGCAGCCCCCATCGCGGCGGTGCTGGTGGGGGTCGCGGTCTACGCGACGGATCCGAACGACGTGCGCGGCGCGATGGTGCTCGCCGCCATCAGCGCGGCGGCCATGGCGCTCGGCCTCTGGGGCGTGGGGGCGGCGCTGGCGCTGCACTACGCGCAAGGGCAGGCGGAGGCGCTGGGCTACGGCATCGTCTTCAAAGATGCGCGGGCCTTTCAGAACGCCGGGATGGTCGACGTGGCGGTGGTCTGCTCGCGCGGCACGGTGCTGATGGGCGAGCCGGAGATCGTGGCGCTGGAGCCCCTGGCGTCCATCGAAGAAAATCGCGTGCTCTCGCTGGCCGCGGGCGCGGAGACGGCGTCGAGCCACCCCTTTGCGTCGGCGATCCTGCGCGCGGCGCACGCGCGCGGTGTTCGCATCGAGAGCGTGCGCAACGCCACCGCCCACGCGGGCCTGGGGGTCACGGCGCTCTCGGCGCGCGGGGAGCGGCTGGTGGTGGGCAGCCGCGCGCTCCTGCTCGAGGAGCGCATCAGCGTGGCGCTGGCCGACGCCCGCGTGTCGGAGCTCGAGGCGCAAGGGCGCAGCGTGCTGCTCGTGGCCCTGGCGAACAAGCTCGTGGGGCTGGTGGCGCTTCAAGACGGGCTGCGCGCCGGCGCGCGGGCGGCGATTCAACGTTTGCATGATGCACGCATCGAGCCGGTGCTCCTCAGCGGCGAGGCGCGCGACACGTGCGAGACGCTCGGCCGCGCGCTGGACATCGATCACATCCGCCCGGAGGTGCTCCCCACCGATCGCGGCACCGAGGTGCGCGCGCTGCGCGAGGGCGGTCACGCGGTGGCCGTGCTGGGGCACCCGCAGTCCGACGACTCGGCGCTCGGCGCCGCCGACGTATCGGTCGCCCTCTCGGCCGCCGGATCGACCCCCGGCGAGTGGTCGGTGGCGCTCGCATCCGACGACGTCCGCCACGCGGCCTTGGCGCTGGCCCTGGCGCGCACGACCCGCGAGCGAACGCGCATCGCCCTGGTCTTCGGCTTGATTCCCGGCCTGGCGACGGCGCTGGCCATCGGCGCCGGAATCGTTCCGTTCGCTGTCGCGCCGGTGGTGGCCACCCTCGCCACGCTCGGTACGCTGGCGCACGCGCGTCGCTGAGCCGTACGGATTCGTTCGGCTCGTACGGCATCGCTCGAGCGTGTGCGAATTCGTTCGCGTTCCTACGATTCGGTCGCGTCCGTACGCGTCATTTTGCGGAGCCTCTGGTGGCGGTAGTTCATCCGTCGTAAATCGGGGACCATGCGCGCATCACGCTTCACCATGATCCTCGCCGCCGCCGGCATGGCGTGCGGTGGATCTTCGTCCGAGCCTCCCTCTGCCCCCGTCGCCCAAGCGACCCCGCCGGCTTCCCCGTCCCCGTCACCCGCCCCCGAGCCCGCGACGAAGCGGCCGGCCTACCCGCCGACGGCGAAGCGCCCCCAGACCATCGAGGTGGCGCGCACCTCGTTTCGAGACGACTACGCTTGGCTGCGCAACCCCGCCGATCCCGAGGTGACCAAGTGGATCGACGCGCAGAACGACTTCACCACGGCGAGCCTCGCGACCTACCCGCACCTGGACGCGCTGCGCGCGCGCTTTCAGGAGCTCACGCGGCGCTCGAAGCCCACGTTCACCGCCATCGAGCGCTCGCGCCTCGGTTATTTCGCGCTCCGCCGCGCGCCCTCGGCGCCGCAGCCTTCCATCGTGCTGGTGCCCTCGCTCGACGAGCCCGAGTCGCTCCGCGTGGTGCTGGATCCGGCGGTGCTCGATCCCACGGGGCAGACGGCCATCGATTGGTACACGGTCTCGGCCGACGGCAAGCGCATCGCGGTCTCCCTGTCCAAGGGCGGCAGCGAGGACGGGAGCCTCTCGATCTTCGACACCGCCACCGGCAAGCTCGTCGACGGCCCGCTCCCGCGCGTTCAGTTCGCGACGGCGGGCGGAAGCGCCGCGTTCTCGGGCGACGGTAAGACGATCTTCTGCACGCGCTACCCGGCCCCCGGCGAGCGCGCAGAGGCCGATCTTCGCGAGCATCAGCAGCTCTACCGCCACACCATCGGCGCCCCCGTCGAGCGCGACGAGCGGGTGCCCATCGAGCTCCCGGCCATCGCCGAGATCAAGCTCGAACGCGCGACCGCGGGCGGCACCATCGTGGCCCGCGTCAATGTCGGCGACGGCGGCGACGTCCTTTGGTTCATCGGGCAGCCCTCGGCCAAGGGCTACACCTGGAGCCGCTTCGCCGGCGAGAGCGACGCCATCGCCGCGGTGGACACCACGCGCGATGCGCTGTTCGCCATCTCGCGAAGAGGCGACGCGCGCGGCGCCATCGTGCGCGTCCCGCTTCGCGCGCCGAAGCTCTCCGAGGCCAAGGTGATCGTACCGCCGTCCGAGCGCGAGCTCCGGGACGTCTCGGTGGCGGGCGACGCCCTGGTCGTCTTCGACATCGCGCGAGGCTCCACGCGGGCGCGCGCGTTCGATCTCTCGGGCAAGCTCCGCGGCGACGTCAAGCTCCCGGAGCGCTCGTCCGTGCACCCCGCCACGGCGGCGAGCGATGGCGCGCTCTATGTCAGCGTCGTCTCGTACACCGAGCCGCTCTCGGTTCAGCGGCTGGACGCGCGCAAGCTGGAGCTGCAAACGACGCCGCTCGTCTCCGAGTCGGCCGCGCGCTTCGACGACGTGGAGATCCTCGACGACGTCGCCACCTCGCGCGACGGCACCAAGGTGCCCATCACGATCCTCGCCGTGCGCGGCACCCCGCGCTCACCTTCGACGCCGCTCTTGCTCACGGGCTACGGCGGCTTCGGCGTCCCGATGCAGCCGGCGTTCGAGCCGCGGCGCCGCGTGTGGCTCGATCAAGGCGGCATCATCGCCATCGCGCACCTCCGCGGGGGCAGCGACAACGGCGAGGCCTGGCACACCGCCGGCAAGCTCGGTCGCAAGCAAAACGTCTTCGACGACTTCATCGCCTCCGCCGAGCGCGTCGTCGCCGCCGGGTACACCTCGCCTGCCAAGCTGGCCATCACCGGCCGCTCCAACGGCGGCCTCCTCATGGGCGCCGTGCTCACCCAGCGCCCCGATCTGGCGCGCGCTGCCGCCATCGGCGTCCCCGTGCTCGACATGGCCCGCTCCGAAACGTGGCCGAACGGCCGCTTCAACGCGCCCGAATTCGGCTCGGTGCACGATCCCGACATGGCGCCCAAGCTGCTCGCCTACTCGCCCTACCAAAACGCAAAGCCCGCGGCCTACCCCTCCGTGCTCCTCATTTCGGGCGCCACCGATGGCCGCGTGAACCCCGCCGACGCGCGCGCCTTCACCGCGAAGCTGCAAGACCTCACCACCTCGTCCGCGCCCGTGCTCTTGCGCACCTGGATGGATTCGGGCCACGGCATGGGCACCAACGTCTTCAAACGCGCCGAGGAAGACGCGCAGACGTATGCGTTCTTGCTTCGCGAGCTCCACGTCGCGTACCGAAAGGCCAAGGCGCCGTAACCCGCGGCAATGGCGCGCTTTGACGGTCGATGCGCCATTATCCATCCTAAAATCGTCACGGCAGTGGTCGGTGCGCGCGTTCCGTCCTATGAGCGATCGCATGCGCGCGCACCGCTTGGCATTCGCTCTGGTCTCTCTCGTCGCCGGGTGTGGAGGGGCTCCGTCCGAGCCTTCTGCAACGCCGGCCCCCGCGCCGGCGGCCGCACCCCCGCCGCGCGCCGATTCGACCCCGGCCCCGAGCCGGCTCGCGTACCCGCCCACGGCGAAGCGCCCCGAGACGTTCGACATGGTCGGCATGTCGTTTCGCGACGAGTACGGGTGGCTGCGCAACCCGGCCGATCCCGAGGTGACGAAGTGGATCGACGCGCAGAACGATTTCACCACCGCCAACCTGCGCGGCTTTGCGCACCTCGACGAGCTGCGCGCGCGGTTCCAGGAGCTGACGCGCAGCACCAAGCCGGCGCTCCAAGAAATCCGTAGCTCGCGCCTCGGCTTCTTCGGTCTGCGCCGCGCACCGACCGCGCCGCAGCCGGCCCTCGTGCTGGTGGACGCGCTGGAGAAGCCCGACGCTGGGCGCGTGGTGCTCGATCCGGCGGTGCTCGATCCGAGCGGGCAGACGGCGATCGATTGGTACGCGGTCTCCGCCGACGGCAAGCGAGTCGCCGTCTCGCTCTCGACGAGCGGCAGCGAGGTCGGGAGCCTCTCGATCTTCGATACGGCGACCGGCAAACGGATCGATGGTCCGATTCCGCGGGTCCAGTATCCCACCGGCGGTGGGAGCGCGGCCTTTTCGGGCGACGGAAGGTCGATTTTCTACACGCGCTACCCGGCCGCCGGCGAGCGGCCCGAAGCCGACATGCAGCTGTACCAGGAGCTCTATCGGCACACGATCGGTGCACCGATCGAGCGCGACGAGCGGGTGGCGCTCGCGTCTCGAAGAGACCCAGGCCGGCCGGAGGCCGCGGCGCCCCTGCCGGATATTGCGGAGATCGAGCTCGGCCACCCCGCGAAGGATGGGACGATCGTCGCGCGCGTGCGCATCGGGGACGGCGGTGATTGCCTTTGGCTGGTGGGGCAACCTTCCGCCAAGGGGTACGCGTGGAGCCGCTTCGCCGAGGAAGCCGACGCCGTGGGCGAGGTAAAGGCGTCCTCCGATGCGCTCTACGTGCTGTCGCGAAAGGGGGATCTGCGCGGCGCGATCCTACGCGTCCCTTTGCGCAGCGGGCGTCTCGCCGATGCCAAGGTCGTCGTGCCGCCGTCGGATCGCGAGCTCACGGACATGGCGGTCGCGGGCGATGCGCTGGTGGTGTTCGACATCCTGCGCGGCTCCTCGCGCGCCCGCGCCTTCGATCGCTCGGGCAAGCTCCGCGGCGAGGTTCGCCTCCCGGCGCGCGCCACGGTGAACGCGGCCACGGCCACCGAGGCGGGCGCCCTTTACGTGATGGTCGAGTCGTTCACGGAGCCGCTGTCGATTCAGCGCCTGGACGCCCGCACCTTGGATTTGCACAAGACGCCCATCTTCGGCGAGTCGCCCGCCCGCTTCGACGACGTGGAGATCTCCGACGAGGTGGCGACGTCGCGCGATGGAACGCGCGTGCCCATCACGATCCTCGCGCCGCGCGGGGTATCGCGCTCGGCGACGACCCCGCTGCTGCTCACCGGGTACGGCGGCTACGGCGTCTCGTCGAGCCCGCGCCTCGATGCGCGGCGCCGCGTATGGTTCGACCAGGGCGGCGTCCTCGCGGTCGCGCACATTCGCGGTGGCGGCGACAACGGCGAGGCGTGGCACGTGGGGGGAAAGCTCGGGCGGAAGCAGAACGTGTTCGACGACTTCATCGCCTGCGCCGAGCGTTTGGTCGCGGCGGGCTACACGTCGACCTCCAAGCTCGCCATCACGGGCCGCTCCAACGGTGGTCTGCTCATGGGGGCCGTGCTCGCGCAGCGCCCCAATCTCGTTCGGGCGGTGGTCGCGGGCGTTCCCATCATCGACATGGTGCGAACCGAAACGTGGCCCAACGGTCGCTTCAACATGACGGAGTACGGCTCGCTGCGCGATCCCGAGGTGCGGCCCAAGCTGCTCGCCTACTCGCCGTATCAAAACCTCAAGCCCGCGGCCTACCCTGCGGTGCTGCTCCTCTCCGGCGCGACCGACGGTCGCGTCGACCCCGCGGACGCGCGCGCCTTTGCCGCCAAGTTGCAAGACCTCACCACGTCGTCCGCGCCCGTGCTCTTGCGCACGTGGATGGACGCCGGCCACGGCATGGGCACCAACGTCTTCAAGCGCGCCGAGGAAGACGCGCAGACGTACGCGTTCCTGTTCCATGAGCTCGGGGTGACGTACCGATCCAAAGCGCACGCGCACTAGCGCGGCGCGCCGGCGGGCCATGCCTCGATGGCATCGTGCGCGAAGACTGCGGCGTTCATCGACGAGGCGCGCGGTCGGATGGGCGGCGCGGGGGAACGTGTCGGATGGGCGGCGCGGGGGAACGTGTCGGATGGGCGGCGCGGGGGAACGTGTCGGATGGGCGGCGCGGGGGAACGTGTCGGATGGGCGGCGCGGGGGAACGTGTCGGATGGGCGGCGCGGGGGAACGTGTCGGATGGGCGGCGCGGGGGAACGTGTCGGATGGGCGGCGCGGGGGAACGTGTCGGATGGGCGGCGCGGGGGAGCGTGTCGGATGGGCGGCGCGGGGGAACGTGTCGGATGGACGGTGCGTGCCCCTCGAGCCGGTGACGCGCGTTACGCGGCCGTCATCGCCAAGGTCGGGTACTTCTTGACGAGGAAATCGCGCAAGGTGCCGAGGCGCGCTTGGCGTTCGGCTTCCGCGGCCAGGGGGGCGGAGGCCGGAATGACGGCGTCCTTGGCGATTTGCGCTTGCGCGCGCCACTCGTCGGTGTCGGGCAGACCCATGGCTTCGCGGAAGGCGTTTCCCATTTCGATGGCGCTGTCGAAGCGCATCGTTTTGTCTTTTGCCAGGGCGCGGAAGAAGAGGGCGTCCAGGATGGGAGGCGCCTGCGCGACCAACGTGCGAATGGGCGGCGGGGAGCGGGTGACTTGCTCTTGGCGAATCCAGAACTCGCTCTTGTTCTCGGTGGTGAACGGCGTGCGCCCGCTCAGCATCTCGTAGAGGACGATGGCGGCCGAGTAGAGATCGCTCCGGCCGTCCACCGGCTGCGAGAGCACTTGCTCCGGCGACATGTACGCGCCGGTGCCGGGGGCGAGGTTGCTCTCGTCGGGGGCGTTCGGTTGATCGAACCGGGCGATGCCATAGTCGGTGAGCTTCACGATCCCGTCGCGGCGAATCAAGATGTTCGATGGCTTCACGTCGCGGTGGACGATGCCCAGGGCGTGCGTGGCCGCCAGCGCGCCAAGGAGCTGCTGGAAATAGTACCAAGCACGGCGAAACGGCATGCCCGGCAAAGCACCCGGCCCGCGCAGCTGCGCGCGGGCCACGTGCCGCGCGATCACTTGCTCCAAGGTGTCGCCGTCGACGTACTCCATGGCCAGCGCCAAGGACGACGTTCCGCTCGCGAGCTCGCGCGCGCCGAGCGAAAGTGGCGGCATGGATCGGGGCGGGGGCCACTCGAACAGCTCGTGGAAGCGCACGATGTTCGGGTGCGAGAGCGCGCGAAGCGCCTCGGCCTCGTTGCGGAAGAAGGCGCGCACATCGTGGCGTGCGCCGACTTGAGGGCGAAGAACCTTGAGCGCAATCGGCTCGGGAGGCTCCGTGCCTCGTGGCCCGGTGGGCGTGTAAAAGAGCCAGCCGCGCCAGACGATGCCCATGCCGCCTTCACCGACCCGCCCATCGATGACGATGCGCCCATAGCCGCGCTCCAAGGTGGCGCCCAGCGCAATGGGGGCGTAGCGGACCTCCGACGAAGAGGCGGGTATCGGATGTGTTCCCACAGGCGGTGGTACGGGTTGGGACGGTGCTGCGATCTGCGCCTGCTGGGGGACGAGTGCCGCGCTCTGCGGTGGGGTAGCGGGCTGCGGTGATCGTACGGCGAATGGAGGCGGGGTGGCCTGCTGCGGGAGCGATGCGGGGATCGGCCGTGTGCCGGTGTGTTGCATCGGCGGCGCCGCACTCTGCGGTGGGGCACCGTGCGCCGGCGCGCCCTGCGGTGCAGCACTCTGCGGTGGCGTAAACGATTGCGGCGGTGCGCCCTGCGGTGCAGCGCTCTGCGGTGGCGTTGCCGGCTGCGGCGGCATGAACGACTGCGGCGTCGCGGAGGTGCGCGCGGGGTGCTGCGCCCAAACCGGCGGGCGCTCTTCCCACGACGACGGCGTGGAAACGCGCGTCTCCGAGCCGGAGCTGGGAGCACCGGTGCCCGAGCTGAGCGCGCCCGAGCTTCGCGGCCCCGGGACGCCTGCCCCCGAGCTTCGCGGCTCCACGACGCCGGGGGCGGAGGTGCGAGACGCTCGGTCCGGCAGAGCTGCACCGCAATGCGGGCAGAAGCGTATCACGGAGGCTGGACCGGTGGATGGAGGTCCGGCTGGGCCTCTCACCCACGCGCTCAGATCCGCGCCGCATGTCGTGCAGAACAAAGAGCCTCCGGTCCGTCAAAGTACAAGGTAAGCGCCGGCCCCCGCCAAAGGCGAGGCACCTTCGTGCTCCAGGGTAGCAAGAGCGTTAAGATCAAGGATCCATGGGGATGCTCGCTCCCGCACCGGATTTTCGCTATGTCGGGTTCTTTCCCGGCCCGCGGCACGGTCTCGGGCTGCTGGGAGGCGTGGTTGCGGCCGGGGCCGGGGTGGGGGCAGGCATATGGCATACCTTCGGGCCCCGGGGCGCATTTGCGTCGGGGCTCGTCGCCTTGGCGACGGCGGCGTACTCGATGCAGCGTTTGCGTTGGGGGCTTCGCGTGCCGCGCATCGCGGCGCGAAGCGTACCGATGGCCATCGTCCCGTGGGGGTTGCTCGTCGAGCACCACGATCATCCGCGCATCCTTCGTTGGGCCGGCATCACCCGCGTGCACATCGAGACCACGTTCGGCCGCGATCAAGCGACGGACTCGGCGCTCTGGAGCTACGTGGTGATCGAAACGCCGCGCGAGCGCTTCATGGGCCACACGCCCGGCGCCGTGCCGCTCGAGCGCCTCACCGTGCACCTCGATGCGTACGCCAGCGAGGCCGCGCACTCCATCGCGCTCGATCTCGACGGCGCGCAAGCGGGCCGCGGCCCCGAGGAGCCCGACTGCGAGCCGCTGCTTCGTGCCGCGCGCGCGTACGTGCAAACCTCGTCGGCGTCGGCGCGTCTCGGGCTCGAGGCCGCGGGTTACCGGCGCATCACCTCGCGGGTCGCGAGCCTGCGCACCCTCGACACTCTGCGGAACATTCTGCGCGATCGCACCGAGCGGCGCGTCGATCCCCGGCCCTTCGCGGCCATCGTCGCGGCCGAACTGGACGCCCGCGGCCTCGCCAATGAGCTCATCGCGCTCGTGCAATCGCCCCACCCCATCGTGGCCGCGGTGGCGAAGGCCGCCTGCCAAAGGCTCGGCGTTTCGCATAGCCGCGTGGGCACCTTGGATGAAGTGGCGCCGTTTCTCATGGAGTCGGATCTGGTCACCTTGCAGGCGTGGGCCCTGGCGGGGCGCGGAACGTGATACGGTCTGCCCCCCGCCATGGTCGAGAAGAACGCCAACGAAGCGAACAGTGAATTCACGGTACCGGAACGATTGAACGGCGAACGTCTCGACCGCGCTGCCGCCCAGCTGGCCACCGGCCTCTCGCGCGCCCGTCTCAAGCGAGCCATCGAAGGTGGAGCCGTTCGGGTCAATGGAAAGCGCCGTCCCAAAGGGGCGACCGTCGCCACCGGCGATGTCATCGCCATCGACACCACCCAGGTGTCCGACGCCGACAGCCCCGCCGAGGCCACCCCCGACGAACCGCTCTTGGTCGGCTTCGAAGGCGAGGGCGTGCTGGTGGTCGACAAGCCCGCGGGCCAGCCGACCGCGCCCCTTCGCGCGGGCGAGACCGGAGCGCTCGCGAACGCCCTCGTGGGCCGCTATCCGGAGCTCGCGGGCATCGGCTACTCCGCGCGCGAGCCCGGCCTCGTGCACCGGCTCGACACCGACACCTCCGGGCTCGTGCTGGTGGCGCGCACCAAAGAGGCGTTCGAGGTCCTGCGCGCCGCCCTCAAGGAGGATCGCATCGAGAAGCGCTACCTGCTCCTCTGCGCCAGCGCCGATCTCCCAGACGAGGGCTCCATCGAGTTCCCCATCGCGAACCATCCGAAGGATCAGCGCCGCGTCTATCCTTGCATCCACCCGCGCGACGTCATGCGCTATGCGCCGCGCCCGGCGTCCACGTTCTACCGGGTCGTCCAGCGCGGCAGCCCATGGGCGCTGGTGGAGGTCACCGTCTCGCGGGCTCTGCGCCATCAGATCCGCGCGCACTTCGCCGCCATCGATCACCCGCTCGCGGGCGACGTGCTCTATGGCGGGGCCGAAATCCGCTCGCTGGGTCGCCACGCCCTGCACGCCTCGCGCATCGCGTTCACCGGCGCGCCCGGTGTGGCCAAGTTCGACGTCACGTCACCCCTCCCGCCGGCCATGGCTTCCCTGGTCACGGTCACGGCAGACTCGCCGGATGCGCCCGAGATCGAGCAAACTTGACCCCGGGGGAAGACCCCATTACCCGTCTAGCGTTCCAGGGTAAACGTGGGTCGTACTCCTCTCTCCTCGGATGTAGCTCTTTCTCGTATGCCGCGTACGCCGCGCACGCTTCGGCAAGCGGCGCTCCTCCGGCTTACGGGCCGGCTTGGCGCGGTGACCGCGTTTGCGGCCCTTCTCGTGGCCGCCCTGGGCCAATCGCCTGCCGAGCACGACCCGAAGGCCTTGGCCGCCATGCTGGGCGACGCCATCCCCGGCGCGGAGAGCACCCGCAGAGGGGTGGTCGACCCGCACGACGTGCGCTGGGAACCTTCGAACGGCATCCTCGCCGACTACCTCCTCGGACGATGGGCCCTCTTCCTCGGTAGCGCATCGACCGGCGCCCCGCGCGACGTGTACCGCGCCCGCGTTCGCCTCACCCCCGAGGGCCGGCCTCTGGCCGTGCGAACCCCGTACGCGTTGACGTCGACCCCGCTCGGCGACGATCACGCCCTGGTCGTCCACGGACAGCGCGCGGCCTTCGCCACCTTGGCGTACGGACAAGAGCAGAGCATCAGCGTGCTCGATCTCGCAAAAGACGGCGCACGCGCGCCCGCCGGCTGGACCGACCGCGCCATGATGTTCCTCACGAACCTGCAGCAGACGGGCAGCGGCGACGGCGTGGGCCGCATCGATGTCACGCTCGATCCGCCCGCGCGCGCGATCGGCCTGGCCATCGACGAACGTCACCTGCGCATCGATCGCCTGCAGGGCGAAGCGACGGAGCACGCGAGCCTCGACCTCGCACGCGGTGAGGTCGAAACGCCGACCCCCGCGCTCCGGGCCGAGGCCGTCCCGCACCTCCCCAAGCGGTTCGTCTTTTGGGCGGTCGACACCGTGCGGGCCATCCCCTGGATCGGCCCTGCGCCCATCGCGTGGCTCGAGGACAAAGTGTTCGCCGTCCGCGACGCGGCCAAGCAAGTAGCCTTCAAGCTGCATGGCGCGAGCGACAAGAGCGACGTGCTCGCCGAGGGCGCCGCCGTCAAGCCCGCCCACGTGCTCGACACCTCCAAGGCCGGCGGCGGCGACACCGATTGGCCCCCGGCCGACATGCCCTCCATCTGGAAGACCCCGGAGCCGGGCGAGGGCGTCTGGCAAGTCCCCAAGCTGCCGTGGATGAAGAAGGCCGCCCAGGCCGAGCGCGCCGAAGGCACCTCCGCGCCGGTCCCCTTCGTTCGCGCCTTCGTGCGCCCGGACGAGCAGCGCCCGTATGCCTCCGTGCTCCTCGTGGCCATGGATATGCGCCAGCTCGATCTGCAGATGGAGGCGGGGACCGAAGATCCGAAGCCGCTCACGGGCGGCCATGGGCCCGGGCGCATCCCGCGCGATCCGGCCATCTCCACCCGCGTGGTGGCCGCGTTCAACGGTGCGTTCAAGACCGAGCACGGAAGCTACGGCATGATGGTGCGCAAGCGCGTGCTCCTTCCGCCGCAGCCGGGCGCCGCCACGGTGGTCGTGCTCAGCGATGGCCGCACCGGCATGGGCACGTGGGGCAACACCACCGAGGTCACCGGCATCCATGGCGTGGCCGACGCCGACATCGAGTCCTTCCGGCAGAACCTCGATCCGCTGCTCGATCGCGGCGAGATCAACCCGACCAAGCGCGCGCTCTGGGGCTACACGTTGCCCGGCAACGGCACCCAGACGGAGCGCTCGGGCATCTGCATCACCGAAGCGGGGCACCTCATTTACGCGTGGGGCGGGGACGTGAGCGCGACGGTGCTGGCCAAGGGCATGAAGATGGCCGGGTGCATCTACGGCATGCACCTCGACATGAACCCGCACCACACGGGCTTCTTGTTCACGCGCATCGAGGACCTCAAGGCCCACAAGTTCCGCTCCGAGATCCTCTCGAGCGAAATGGAAATCTCGCAAGATCGGTATATCGATTATGCGGCCAAAGATTTCTTCTACGTGCTCCAGCGCGATCCCACGCCGCCCGCCGTCGAGGGCTCGGCTGTCGCATGGCGACCGAACGACGGCACGCAGCCGGCCCCCTCGTGGCTCGCAGCCATCTGGGAAACCAAGGTCGAGGCCAAGGGCGCGCAGGTCGAGCTGGTGGACATCGAGGCCCGCCGCGCGCGCTTCCGCATCCGCGCCGGAAACAAGGAGCCCGATTCGAAGACGGGCACCTCGCCATTGACCGAGCTCGAGCCGGACGACGCCGAGCGCGTGCTCTTCGCGCTCTCCCTCGGGAGCTCGCTGGAGAAGCACCCGCGCGGCCTGGCCACCGGCGGAAAGACGGTGCTCCCCGTGCGCGGCGAGAGCGATTCTGCGCTCTTGGTCGCCTCGAGCGAGGGGCAGCTATCCATCGTCAAAGCGTCCGAGGCGGGGCCGCTCGGCACCAACGTGGACATGGCGGAGCTCCCGCTCGTGCTCGACGAGGGCACCGTGCTCCCGAGCGCCGCCGGCCATCACGCCGCGCACGCCGCACGCGCCGTTCTCGGAATGACGCCCGAGGGCCGCGTCCTCGTCGCCAAGGGCACCTTCGCGAACGACCTTCCGCTCGCCGATGCCCTGCGTCGCGCCGGCTGCACGCGCGCCGTTTCGCTCGATCGCGGCGCGCACGACCAACCCCTCTTCGATCGCGCTGGAACATCGTCCCCGCCCCGCGCCCGCTACGAGACGTCGGTCCTCTATGGAATGGGACGCCCGCTCAAGCCGCGGGGCTTTCGCTTCGATGCCCTCTCGGCGGTCGCCGATCGCACGACATCCGCGCGCACACCGTAGCGCGCACACCGTAGGCGGCGCGCGTTTTCCGGCGCGCGCCCATTGCCAAGCGCGGCCATGAACCGCACGCTGTATACGTTTCATGGAGCTGGAAGCCCGAAAAGTCCCGAGCCCTGGAGCGATGCTCGCGGGCAAATATCGGGTCGATCAGGTCCTTGGCTCGGGGGGGATGGGGGTCGTGGTCTCCGCGTTCCACGTTCATCTGCAGGACGAGGTGGCGATCAAGCTTCTGCGCGCGGACCGCATCGTTTCGGGACGCTCGGCGGAGCGCTTGATGCGCGAAGCCCGCGCCGCCCGCTCGATCCGCAGCGAGCACGTGGCGCGCGTCTTCGATGTGGGCGTCTTGGACGATGGGTCGCCCTACATCGTCATGGAGCGCTTGCGGGGGCGCGATCTCGCGACATTGCTGGCGTGCGACGGGCCTCTCGCGGTGGAGGCGGCGACCGATGTCGTGCTTCAGGCGTGCGAAGCGTTGGTGGAAGCGCACGCGCTGGGCATCGTGCATCGCGATCTCAAGCCGGCGAATCTGTTCCAAACACATCGGGTGGATGGCTCCTCGTGCGTCAAAGTCTTGGACTTTGGCGTGTCGAAAATGATGACGCGCGACGGCGATTCGCGGGTCGCGGCGCTCTCGTCCATCGCGTCACCCGCACCGGGTGCGTGCGCGCCGGAGCGGCTCGTTCGCCGTGATTCGAGCTCGAATGAGGACAGTCTGTCGCCCGTGACGGCCGACACCACGTTGGAGACGTGCGATCTGCCCGGGAACGCGCGACGGGGGGTCGATGGGGCGCCTTTTTCGGGGCGCATCGAGCGGGCGCGGTCGATGGTGGGGCCCGTGGGATACCTCACCGGAACGGACGCCCGACTGGGCTCGCCCTCGTACATGGCGCCCGAGCAAATCGCGTCGGCCCGCCACGTCGACGCGCGGGCGGACATTTGGTCGCTGGGCACCATCGTGTACGAGCTCCTGGCCGGCCGCGCGGCGTTCGCGGGCGAGTCGCTCGACGAGGTGACGCGATCGATCCTCGAGGACGCTCCCGTCACCCTCCGCCGCTTCCGCAGCGACGTTCCGCCGGCGCTCGAGCGCGTGATCGCGCGCTGTCTCGAAAAGTCGCCATCGAATCGCCTGCCCAATGTCGCCACCCTCGCCCACGCGCTGGCGCCGTTTGCGTCGCGCCGGGGGCGGCGGTCGCTCGAGCGCATCGTGGCCGTGATGCAGCCGGAGCAGGTTCGAACGGGCACGGTGCCGGCGTTTTTCGCGGGGCTTGCGCGGCCGTTCGCCTGGAGGCGAAGGTCGATGGCGACGGTCGCGGCGGGGGCCGCATCGGTCGTCGTTCTTTCGGCGCTCTTCGTCAATCGGTGGGATCGCGACGCGATGGACGAGAAATCCGTGCCGGTGGTGGCCGTTTCGGCGAGCGCGCCGGCCTCGCCTGGGGCCGCGACACCTGCGCCGGCGCCCATCGCGTCGACGGCGGTCGCGTCGCCCGAGACGTCTTCGATACCCACGCGCGAGGAGAGCGCCTTGATACCGGCACAGCGCGCTCCCCGAACGGTGCGGGCGGCCGTTCCGCCGAGCCGCGCGGCCGCCAAGGTGGCGCACGTTTCCTCCGCGTCGCCGCCTCCGTCGGAGCTCCCGCCGGTTGCCCGGGCACCCGTGGCTCCGGCACCCGTTGCGTCCTCACCCTTGGCACCCTCCGAGCTCGATCCGGGGCATTTGTTCGATGAGCCGCACTAGCTCGACCCTTCGCCGTCGCACGAAGCGCATCGCGCGCATCGCGACGCCGGTGCTCGTCTTGGCGCTCCTGTCACCGCTGTCACGTCCGGCATGGGCCGAGGATCGTGCGGCGGCCGAGGCGCTGTTCAAAGAGGGGCGTGAGCTGATGGCCGCCGGAAACTACGACCTCGCGTGCCCCAAGTTCGAACGAAGCCGCGCCCTCGATCCGGGCATCGGCACCGCGTTCAACCTCGCCATGTGCTACGAGGCGCAAGGCCGTATCGCCTCCGCGTGGTCCACCTATGGCGAGGTCGTCGCCGCCACCCAGGCGTCTGGCCAGCCGGAGCGCGAACGCGTGGCCCGCGCCCGCGCAAAGGCGCTGGAGCCGCGCATCGCGTACTTGACGATCGTCGTCGCGCAGCCCGCGCCCTCCACCGAGCCCGTCTCTCCACGGAGCGTGTACCTCGACGGAAACCTCGTCAACACGGCGCAGTGGGGCGTACCCATCCCCACCGATCCTGGCGCTCACGAGATCGTCGCCTCGGCGATGGGGCGCGACGAATTTCGACGCACCGTTCACGTGCAGCACGAAGGGCAAAGAACGGAGATCATCATCTCCGATCTTCCACCGGAGAAGACCGCCACCGCCCCTTCCGCCTCGCCGCCCGCGAAGCGTCCCATCTCGTTCGCCCGAGCCCCTGCACCCGAGCCCCCCACGCGCCCCGTCGCCGTGCCCCTCGTCGTGGGCGCCGTCGGCCTGGCCGCTTTGGGCATCGGCGCATACTTTGGCGTTCGCTCCATTTCGCAAAATGGAGACGCCGATCCCAACTGCGCCGGCAACGTATGCGACGACAAGGGCTACGAGCTGCGCCAGTCGGCCATCACCTCGGGCAACGTCTCCACCGTCTTCGTGAGCATCGGCGCCGTCGCCGTCGTCTCGGCCATCGGACTCTGGCTCTTCCTACCGTCCAAGCCCCCACCCTCGCCAAAGCACATGGCGCTGCAGTGGTAATCCCGGCGCCCGCCGCCAAAACGCACCGCCGCCAAAACGCACGGCGCCCGCCACCGAAACGCACCGCCGCCAAAACGCACGGCGCCCGCCGCCGAAACACACCGCCGCCAAAACGCACGGCGCCCGCCGCCAAAACGCACGGCGCCCGCCGCCGAAACGCACCGCCGCCAAAACGCACGGCGCCCGCCACCGAAACGCACGGCGACGCCGCCGAAACTACGCCGCCATCGCCGAGAGCACCTCGCGCAACTTGGAGACGGCGCGCCAGTGGAGCTGCGACACCCGCGGCAAGCTGACGCCGAGCGTCTCGGCGATGGTCTTGAACTGCTCGCCCTGGAAGTAGTGCAGAAAAAGGATATGCCGCTCGCGCTCGGAGAGCGTCTTCAGGGCCGACTTGAGCGCGCTGCGCTTTTGGTCGGCCTCCATCACCTCGAGCGGGGTGGGCGGGCTCACGTCGGCGTTGAAGACGGATTGAAGCCCGCCCGTCAAATCGTCGAAGCCCACGAAGGCGCAGCGCTCCGAGGGGAGCGGATCGCCGTAGACGTTGTGCACCTCGCGCCGGGCGCGGCGCGACAGCCAGTCCTGGTTCCGGAGCTCGTCCATGATGGCGCCGCGGATGCGCACGCGCGCGTACCACTCGAAGGTCGGGCTGCGCACCGCGCCATCCCGGCGGATGGAGGCAAGGAGCCCGAATGTGCCCGCGGCGATCAGGTCCTCGCGGAGCACATTGGAGGGCACCTTCACCAGAAGACGCGTCACCATCTGGTGCACGATCGGCAAGTACCGACGGATCTCCTTCGCGGCCCGATCGGCGCGCTCGCGGTTGTTGCCGCGCATGCGCCGCTTGCCACCGCGGCGCCGTGAGCGCTTCTTCGTGCGAACGCGCTGCTCGCTCTCCGGTGGTGGCGGAATGTCGTCGTCGAGCTCGGGACCTACTTGGTGCGCTTCACACGCGGCAGCCTCGTTCCGGCAAGCCTGCGGGCTCGAAGGCGAAGCGTGATCCCGTGCGACGTGCACGGTAGCTTCGGAGGTGGTCATTCCGAGGGAATCCATTGGAAACGTCAACGTGATGCGCGGACTATGCCACCACTGTTGCCCTCAAGATTTCCCCATGTTTTCGTAGGATGGAAGAGGGTAAGAGGTCGACCCGCACCCATGTATGGCTGACCCACCGGCCGATTCCTCGAAGGGTTAAGAGGGTCGGCAGCTACCCACCCGAAAAGGATGCACCCAGGGCTCTCTTGCCAACCGGTAGGGCTTGAAACCACCCGGCTGGCCGCTCGACCAGGGCGCAGGCGTTCACGGTGATGAGCTCGCTGCTCCTCGCGTGGTTCCTTACGGCGTGCTGGATGCGGCCGGCGGGGTGGGGGCGGCGCCCGCATCGCTGGCCCCGGCCCCGGAGCCCGTGCTGGGACTCGCAGGATCGCTCCCGAGCGCGGCGTGGATCTCGGCGCCTACGTCGCTGGTTCCTTCGTCGGCCTCGACGTTGGGGGAATTGTAGCGCGGGGGCTCGCCGGGCTTCGAATAGTCGATCCAGTAGGCGGGCAGGGCGCGCACGTCGAGGTGCACGAAGGTGCTGTTCGGGTAGTAGCCGACGCCCACGTTCTTCAACGTGCGGCAAAAGTCGCGCAGCACCTCGTTGGGGACGCCCAAGACGCGAAAATCGATGGCCTTGCCGGCGTTGTGGTTGGAGTGCGCCGTGTGCTGCGTCGGCGAGTAGGGCCGGAAGCCGCTGATGACCTCGAGCTTGCGGCTGCCAAAATGGTTGGACACCACACCGACCAGGGCGACCAATCGGGGCTCGATGGCGTGACTCTGGTTTCCTGCGCTGCGCAAAAGGCGCTCGAACGACTTGAGCGCGGTGGGCGAGGTGCGACCGCGTCGGTCGGCCACCCGAATCGTGAAGTCTTCGCTGGTCGCCAGGCGGGACGCGTGGATGACGCCCGGCGTGCGCGGGGCCATGGCGTACGTGGGCGGCTTCTGCGGCTTGCCGGCCTTGGCCTTGTCGCCCGCGCCTTTGGTGGTTGCAGGGGCGCCGGTGTGAGATTGCTGTGACGCCGATTGCGGCGCCTGCACCCCGGGAATGACGAGCGTTTCGCCGACCCGCAGGTGTTTGGGATCGTGCAGGTGGTTGGCGTCGATGATGGCCTTCTGCGGCACGTGGTACCGCCGCGCGATGGCGTCCAACGTATGCCCCCGCGCGACCACGTGTTTGACGTCGGCGCGGGCTGGCACACTCGAGAGAACACAAAGTGAGGTCGCCAGCACGGACCACGCAAGAACGGCAATACGCATCGACGGGGGGCTCATAGCACAGACCGGCCGTTGCGCTTGCCCTGGCATGCCCGGATTAAGCTTCCCCGAGGGGGTGGGTCTATGGAACCCTCCCGACCGATGCCTTTCGAATCCCGCGTTCATGCCGGTTGCGGCTGTGGATTTCGCAACCTTGATTCCATGTCTGAATCGGCCGCCGCTGCATCCTACGCCGCCGAGAAAGGTGCCCGTCCGTTCGCTTTGAGCGGTACCCAGCGCCACTTCGAGCGCGATCGCCCCTTTGCGGTCGACCATCTGAAACTCGACCTCGATCTCGATTTCGCGAGCAAGAGCGTCGCCGGCACGGCGACCTTGAGCCTGCGCCGGGTCGACCCCGTGGCCACGGAGATCCTGCTCGACGCCATCGGGTTCGACCTGAAGTCGGTGACCGTCGACGGCGCCGCGAGCCCCTACGTTTACGATGGAAGCATCCTGCGGATCGCCATCCCAGGGTCCCTCGAGTCCGGCGACGTGGCCATCACGTACCGGGCCACCCCTCGCCGCGGACTTTATTTCCTCGAGCCGGACGAGCACGTTCCGCAGAGGCCGCGTCAGGTCTGGAGCCAATGCCAGGAGGAGGACGCCCGGCATTTTCTACCGTGCCACGACAAGCCGCACGTGAAGATGACCACGGAGATGATCGTCACCGTCCCGAACGGAAACGGTGTGCTCTCCAACGGTGAGCTCCTCGCGAAGGAGACCCCGGACGAAGGACCCTGGCGTTTTCATTGGAAGATGAACGCCCCGCACCCGAGTTATCTTCTCACCTTGGTCGCGGGCGAGTTCTCCGAGCTCACCGACGAGGTGGCCGGGGTGCCGCTCACGTACTTGGTCCCCAAGGGCCGCGAAGCCGATGGCCTCGCCACCTTCGGCAACACGCCCGCGATGGTGCGCTACTTCGCCGAGCTCACGGGGGTGCCGTACCCGTGGAACAAGTACGCGCAGATCGTGGTGAGCGACTTCATCTTCGGCGGCATGGAGAACACCACCGCCACCACCATGTACGAGCACATCTTGCTCGACGAGCGCGCGCGCATCGACGTGACGTCCGACGACCTGATCGCCCACGAGCTGGCCCACCAGTGGTTCGGCGACTACGTCACGTGCCGCGATTGGTCCGAAGGGTGGCTCAACGAAGGCTTCGCCACCTTCATGGAGCACGTCTGGCGCGAGAAGCTCCTGGGGCGCGACGAGTACGAGGTCGCCGTCAAGGGCGATCTCGACGCGTACTTGGGCGAGGCCGCGGGGCGTTACCGCCGGCCCGTCGTGTACCAGACCTACGACGCGCCGCTCGATCTGTTCGATCGCCACCTGTACGAGAAGGGCGGCCTGGTGCTGCACCTGCTCCGGCGCGAGATCGGCGATACGCTCTTCTGGCGCGGCGTCGGCAACTACCTCCGACGGCACGCCCATGGCGTGGTGGAGACGCGCGATCTGTTGCGCGCCCTCGAGGAGGTGAGCGGCCGTAGCTTGGGGCAGCTGTTCGATCAGTGGATTTACCGCCCCGGGCACCCCGAGCTCGAGGTGAGCCTCGCCTGGGACAAGAAGGTGCTCTCGGTCACCGTGAAGCAAACGCAGTCGGCCACCGACGACGTGCCGAACGTGTTCGAGTTCCCTCTGCAGCTCGCGCGGGTCGACGCCGAAGGCCGGGTCTACCGCGAGACGTTGCGCGTGACCCAGCGCTCGGAGACGTTCACCCTCCCGGTGGAGGAGCGTCCCAGCTTCGTGGTGGTCGACCCCGAGATGCGGGTGCTCGGCCAGGTGACCCTCAAGGTGCCGGGCGACATGCTGCGCACGCAGCTGGTGAAGGCCGAGAGCGCGCGCGGGCGATGGCTCGCGGCCAACGCGCTCGCGAAGAACGACGATCCCGTCACCATCGCAGCGCTGGGCGAGCGGCTCGCGGACGAGGCGGAGTTCTGGGCCGTGCGGGCCGCGGCCGCCGAAGCGCTGGGCGACATCCGCGCGAACGCGGCATTCGATCTGCTCGCGGCGCACGCCGACACCAAGCACCCCAAGGTGCGCCGCGCGGTGGTGCGGGCGCTCGGCCGGTTCCGCACGGCCAAGGCGGTGGAGGTGCTGCGCCCCAAGGCGCTGCGCGACGAGAGCTACCTGGTGGAGGCGGAGGCGGCGCGCGCGCTGGGCCACACGAAGCAGCCGCCCGCGTACGACACGTTGCTCGACGTCATCGAGCGCCCCTCGTGGGCCGACGTGATCCGGGTCGGCGCCATCGACGGCCTGGCCTCGCTCCGCGACGATCGCGCGGTTCCGCACTTGCTGTCGCGCACCCGCTACGGTCACTCCACCCGCGCCCGGCGCGCGGCGATCCTGGCGCTGCCCAAGGTCGCCGCCGACCGCAAGGCCCGCGAAGCCCTCGAAGATTTGCTCGACGACTCCGACCCGCACTTGCGCGTCGACGTGGCGCGCGCGCTCGCGGATCTGGGCGATACCAAGGCGCGCGGAGCGTTGCGGGCGCGGCTCGAGGTCGATCTCGATCCGCGCGTGCGAAGGCGCATCCGCGAGGTGCTGCGCGATCTGGGCGGCGAATCGAAGCGGGCCGTCGAGCAGGTGCGCGAGGAGCTGGAGAAGGTGCAGAACGAGCACACCGAGCTGAAGGCGCGCCTGGCGCAGATCGAGGCGAGGCTGGGCGATGCGTCGGGCACGCGCGGGCCGGCCGATAAACCCGTTGCCTCGGCAACGAAATCGAACGGCGCCAGCGCGCCGGCGAAGCCGCTGAAGGCGAAGCCCGCGAAGGTGGTGCACGCGGTGTCGAAGGCCAAGGCGAAGAGCAAGCCGGTACGGAGGGGGCGATGAGCGAGCAAGCGGCGCAGGCCGGAGGAGCAGGGCAAACGGAGGGCGCGGGGCGCGCGCCGATTTCGGTGAGCCGCCACGGGGGCGTGATCGTGTTCACCATCGATCGCCCCGAGCGGATGAACAGCTTGTCGCGCGAGACCATCCTCTCCTTCGGGCGGCTCACGCGCGAGGCGGTCGCCGACGATTCGGTGCGCGCCATCGTGGTGACCGGCGCCGGCGACAAGGTGTTTTGCGCGGGCGCCGATCTCAAAGAGCGCCAGAAGATGGACGAGAACGACGTGCGCAAACAGCTCGAGCTGTATCGCACCGAGCTGGGGGAGCTCGGGCGATCGCCCAAGCCGGTGATCGCCGCCATCAACGGCGGGGCGTTCGGCGGGGGGCTCGAGCTGGCGCTGCTCTGCGATCTGCGCGTGGCCGCGGCGCACGCGACCTTGTCGCTCCCCGAGACGTCGCTCGGGATCATCCCGGGCGCGGGGGGAACGCAGCGTTTGCCGCGCATCGTGGGGGAGGCGCGCGCCAAGGAGATGATCCTCCTCGCGCGGCGTCTCACGGCGGAGGAGGCGCTCGGGTGGGGGCTCGTCAACCGCGTGGTGCCCGCGGGCACGGACCTCTTGGGCGACGTGCTCGCGTGGATCGAGCCCATCTCGAACGGCGCTCCGCTGGCGCAAGCTGCGGCCCTGCAGGCGATCGATCGCGCGCTCGACACGAGCTTGGAGCTCGGTCTCGAGCTGGAAAAAGTCAGTTACGACACCGTGCTCGTAAGCGAGGATCGCCGTGAGGCGCTCGAAGCTTTCGCCGCGAAGCGGAAGCCAAATTTCCGCGGAAAATAAGGAAAATATAAACGGATGGGATAACGCTTACCGCGCCAGCGCGTTATTCGGGTAACGCGCTCGCAGGGTACCGTCGAGCGCCGCGGCCTCGCTCTCACGACCGAGCGCTCGCAGGGCGCGCGCTTCGATGGAGAGCTCCTCGGGCTCCAAGTTGCGGCCTTCGCGGCGCGCGGCTTGGACCGAGACGAGCGCGGTCTGCGGATCGCCGCGGAGCAAGGCGCTGCGCGCTTCGCCGACGAGCGAAGCTTCGCGCAGGAGCGTGTCGTCCGACGTGGCGTGGTTGGTGAGCGCCGCGCGCGGGAAGGCGCGGAAGGCGCGGGCCTCCTTGGTCGTCGGCGGGGCAGGGGGCGGCGAAGGAGCGGCCGTCCCCGAGAACGACGCGGGGAACGACGGCGGCGCGAGGGCGGCGCCTTCGTCGCCCGCGACGACGGCCGGGTGCGACTCCACCACGTCATCGGCGAGCTTGGGCGCTTTGTGCATGGCGGAGACGGCCACCGTGATGGCGACCGCCGTTCCGAGCACGGCGCCGATCCCCACCTTCACGGCGGCAGCGGCCGTGAGCCACGAGGCGGCCGTCGTCGGCGCGGCCGCAGCGACGGTGGGGGCTGCGAGGGCTACGGGTTTGGTCGCCGCAACGGCCACGGGATGCCATGCCGTGGGGTTGGTGGCGACGGCCGCGAGGGGCTTCGAGGCGGCGACGGCGGCCGTTCCGAGGCCGACGGCGGTCGCGGGCAGGATGGCTTTCTCGAGGCTATCCCACATCGCGTCGCGCGCCTTGGGTGTTGGTGCGTCCCCCCGCGCGAGCACGAGGAGCTCGCGGGTGTCGTGAGAAAGATCGCGGCTCATACTCCACCTCGCACAGAGAGCTCGCGTTTGAGCGCCAGCTCGAGTTCGGCCCGCGCAACACGGAGCCTCGAATACACGGTGTTCACGGAGATTCCGAGCGCGCGAGCGATCTCGGGGGCCGTCTGCTCCTCGATCTCGTAGAGGACGAGGACCGCGCGCTTCTCGAGTTGGATGCTGGCGAGCGCGCGATCGAGGCGAGCGAGTCGTTCGCGGCGCGAGATCGAGCCCGTTTGATCCGCTTCGATGGATTGACGGGCCATGGCCGCACCGCCGTCGGCGTCTTCCGGGTGGCGCCGGCGATGGCGTCGCGTATCGGCCGCGACGCGCAGGGCGATTTGAAAGAGCCACGCGCGCGCGCCGAAGCCGCGATCGACGAACTCGGCGAAACGCCGGTGCGCGACGACGAAGACCTCCTGGGTCTTGTCCTCGAGATCGGCCTCGGGGACACCGAGCCGTCGCAGGTTGCGCCAGATGAAGTCGACCTCTTTTTCGTAGAGGGCGCGGAAGCTCAGATCGATGCCCGACTGACGTGGCCTCTGCACCTCGGACTCTGGCGCGAGTTCATCGACGTCTACGGCCTCTGCGGCCTGCGCGAGCGGTGGGGAAAGGGAAAGCAAGCGTCCACTCACATCGGCCTCCTTCGGTGACTCGGCAGAACCTGACATCGCGTGCAATTTTATCATCGCGCCCTCCACGTGATCGCCATTTCGGCGCGACCTCCGATGGGGAGCCCCTCGGCGATGCGCATCAGCCCTTCGACGCGCACCTCGGCTACGAAATCGTTTGCAAACTCGCCTCGCAGGCCAAGCCCGGGGCCGAACGCGCCATACGCCATGGTGTGCGCAGGTCGGGTATCGCTGGAGCTTACGTTCAAAAATCCACCTTCCGCCCCCCCACATACATCGACCGAAAGTCCACGTCGTTCCAAGTAGAAACCCGGCATGCGCAGGCACCAATCGAGGCGCGCGGTCCCGATGGAGCGGCCCTCCTCGTTCACACTTTGCAGCGGACGAAAGTTTCGTCCGTACGAGAGCTTCGGGCGCACGTACACACCGCCCGGCAGCTCCGCGATCATGAAGATGGAGCCACCGGCCAGCGCGCCGCTGTCGCCCGCGTTCATCAAAAAGGTGGAGACCCCGAGCTCGAGGGTGCGCTCGCTGGGCGCGTGCCTCAAAAAGAGGGCTTCCTCCGGATACGGTCCCTCCTCCGAGCGCTGCGGGTGCGGCCAGACGGGACCGGTCAAGGTCTCGGACGGCACCGTGCTCGCAGCCGGCGGGCGAGGCTCCTCTTTTGGAGCCGGTTCGGGTGTCGCGGCAGCCTTTGGCGCCTCTTTGGGGGCGGCGGCGCGCGTTTCCGCGTCGCGCTGATCGAGTACGAGAGAAGCCCACACGCCCATGGCTCGAGCGAGCGGCGCGCACGACTCCCCGCGCGTCTCGAAGCCGCGGCTGGCGACGATGGCCCCGTTGCCATCGGCGAGCTCACCGCGGGCGCGGAGCATGGCGCGGTCGCGACGCACCGAGACATGCATGGTCCAGCCCGCATCGGGGGCCGTGGATTGTTTGAGGGCATCGACAAAGAGCTCGGAGGCCGCATCCCGTTCGACACACGGGGCGGGGAGCTCGATGACGACTCGGGGGGGCAACGGTGCCTGCACGCGACTAAGAGTATATGACCGCGGAGAGGTCACTCCGTCATGCTTTGAAAAGGTAAAAATCCCCGTCGCGAATTTTTCCCCATTTCAGCAGAAACGACCACTAGTCTGCCGCCCCATGCCGCGTGAGAAGAAGCTGTCGGAAACGCTTTCCCGCATCGAAAAGGGAGGAGCCGAAAAATACCACCGGAAGAATGCGGAGACGGGCAAGCTCTTCGCCCGCGACCGGATCGCCCGTTTGATCGACCCGGGGACGTTCGTGGAGGACGCCGCCCTGGCCAACAACCTCGAAGAGGATCTACCGGCCGATGGTGTGATCATCGGCACCGGCAAGATCGGCGGCCGCACGGTCGCCATCATGGCCAACGATTCGACGGTGAAGGCAGGGTCCTGGGGCCGGCGCACGGTGGAGAAGATCCTTCGCATCCAGGAGACGGCCGCGCAGCTGGAGCTGCCCCTCTTCTATTTGGTGGACTCGGCGGGCGCCCGCATCACCGACCAAATCGAGATGTTCCCGGGCCGCCGCGGTGCAGGGCGCATCTTCTACAACGAGGTGCAGCTGAGTGGGCACGTGCCGCAGATCTGCTTGCTCTTCGGGCCGAGCGCGGCCGGCGGCGCCTACATCCCCGCCTTCTGCGATGTTGTCATCATGGTGGACAAGAACGCGAGCATGTACCTCGGCTCGCCGCGCATGGCCGAGATGGTGATCGGCGAGAAGGTCACCCTGGAAGAAATGGGCGGCGCCAAGATGCACTGCTCCGTTTCGGGTTGCGGCGACGTTCTGGTCAAGACGGAAGAAGAAGCCATCGACTGGGCCAAGACGTATTTCAGCTACCTGCCCGCCATCAGCAGCGAGAAGCCTCCGGTGCACGAGGCGCGCGCCCCCAAATCGAGCGGCAAGAAGCTGAGCGAGATCGTGCCCGCGGACGAGAACAAGCCGTTCGACATGATGCACGTCATCCACGAGATCATCGACGAGGGCTCGTTCTGCGAGATCAAGAAGCTCTTCGCGCGCGAGCTGATCACGGGCTTCGCGCGCATCGGCGGCAAGTCGGTGGGCATCGTGGCCAATCAGCCCAAGTGGCTGGGCGGGGTCCTCTTCGTGGACTCGGCCGACAAGGCGGCGCGCTTCATTTGGCTCTGCGACGCGTTCAACATCCCGCTGCTGTATTTGGCCGACGTGCCGGGCTTCATGATCGGCACCAAGGTCGAAAAGCAAGGGATCATCCGCGCTGGCGCCAAGATGATCGCCGCCGTGAGCGAGGCCACCGTGCCCAAGCTGAGCGTCATCGTGCGCAAGGCGTACGGGGCCGGCCTGTATGCGATGTGCGGCCCGGCGTTCGAGCCCGATGCGTGCATTGCGCTGGCCAGCGCCTCCATTGCCGTCATGGGGCCGCAGGCGGCCGTGAACGCCGTTTACTACAACAAGATTCAGGAAGTGCCGGAGGGGGACGAGCGCAAGGCTTATGTGGCCAAGCTGCAGGACGAGTACCGCGCGGACATCGATTTGATGAAGCTGGCCTCGGAGCTGGTGGTCGACGCGGTGGTGCCCGGCGAGCGTCTGCGCGACGAGATCCTGGCGCGCTTCGAGCGCGCGGGCAAAAAGCGGGCGACGCGGCTCACGAAGAAGCATTTGGTGCCGCCGGTGTGATGATGAGGCGGATCGTCGTCGCTGCAGCGTTGGTGGGTTCCGTCTTTCCGGCTGCGGCGGCGGCGGAGTCGGTGCATCCGGAGGGCGCCGGGGTTTTGCGGGTGCTGGGGGCGCGTTCGACCCAGACCTTGGCGCCGGGGGCATCGCGCATCGGGGGGCTGGTCGCGATTCCATCGGGATCCACGGCAGCGTCGTTGGGGGTCGAGCCGTTTGCGCCGGGCATCGGCCGCGTTTCGGGGACGCCAGCCAGCTTGATCGCCTTTTCGAGCGCGCACCCGGAGGTGCACATGGAGGTGACGACGCCGTTGCACCTGCTCATGTCGACGGCGCGCGGCACGGTCCAAGCGGATCGCGCGTTCGATACGTTGGGCGCGGACGGCGCGGGGACCTTGGTGGGCGTGGCGGATACGGGGATCGACGTGAGCCACCCGGAGTTTCTCGATGCGACGGGGCACTCGCGCATCGCGTGGCTCATCGACATGGGGATGGCCCCGGCGGGGCTGCATCCGGATCTCGAGAACCTGTACGGCGTCAAGGACGCCTCGGGGAGGGTCGTCTCCGGCGCCGTGTTCAATGCGCGCGAGATCGATCAGCTCATCGCCGAGAAGCGGCCGCTCCCCGTCGACAAAGTCGGCCATGGAACGCACGTCTCGTCGATCGCGGCCGGCGACGGCGACGATTTGGGGACGCCGGGGAGCTACCGCGGCATCGCGCCCAAGGCGCGGCTCGTGGTGGCGGGGCTCGGCGGGCTCTCCACCGGCATCAGCAACGACGATCTTTTGCGCGGCGTGAAGTTCATCTTCGATCGCGCCGACCTCGAGAAGCAGCCGGTGGCCGTGAACATGTCCCTCGGCGGTGACTTTGGCCCCCACGATGGGACCACCCTGTGGGAGCAGGCGCTCGCCAGCTTCGTGGGCCCCGCGCACCCTGGTCGCGCCATCATCGCGGCCGCGGGCAACAGCGGATCCATCGCGGGCACGGGGGCCATCCACCAGAGCGTGCGGGTCACCGACGGCAGCATCGCCCGCGTGCCCATCACGACCCATGGGGCCGACGACGGCGGCGTGCAGATTTGGGTCACCTTGCGGGCCGGCGCCAACCTGAAAATCGGGCTCGATGCGCCGGAGGGGCGATGGATCGCCCCCATCGGCGAGGGGCGCGAGCAAGGGAAAAATACGAAGGATTTCCAGGCCGGGGTCATTTACGGGAGCGGCCTCAAAGGCAGCCCGGTGCCGGCATCGTCGCGCGGGGCCATCGTGCTCTGGACGGGAAAATGGCCCAAGGGGACGTACTACGTCACCTTCGAAGGGGAAGGGACGGCGGATCTGTTCTTGGGGCAGACGGGCGAGGTTCAGACGATCAAGCCGGCCTACTTCGAGGCGGGCATTCGCGAGGGGACCATCAATCTTCCCGGTACGCACCCGTCGATCCTGGCGGTGGGGTGCACCGTCAATCGTCCCACCTGGATGAGCATCACCGGCGGCAAAGTGGGCGTCAAAGTCCCGTTCCTCGACATGGCCGGCGGCATGGTGGATCCGTCGCGCGAGCCGGCGCCGCCCACCGCGGGCGATGCGTGTTGGTTTACGAGCGCAGGGCCTACCGTGAACGGCACGCCGAAGCCGGAGATTTCGGCGCCGGGGGCCGGGATCGTCGCGGCCATGAGCAAATCGGCGAAGCCGGGGAGCTCGGGGAGCATGTTCACGACGAACTGCCCGCCGGTGACCCCGGGCGGCAGCGATCGCGATCCGCGCTGCTTCCAGATCGACGAGACGCACGCGGTGGGGCTCGGAACATCCATGGCGGCGCCGATGGTGACCGGCGCCGCGGCGCTCCTCTTTCAGCGCGATCCCACGCTCACGCAGGACAAGATCACGGCGCTGCTGCAGGCCGGTGCGCATCGCTTTCGCGCCAACCCGCCCTTCGAGGATCAAGGCGGGCCGGGTGAGCTCGATGTGATGGGCGCGCTCGATGCGCTCGAGCAGATGAAGAACCCTGCGCTTGCGCTTCCGAGCGCCGGCACCAGCTGGATCACCTTGAGCGCCGACCATGCGGCGGCGGATGGCTCCACGCCGATGACGGCCATCGTCGAGCTTCGAACCGCGGACGGCCAGCACCGCGCGGATATGTTCGATGGCGCGCGGCTCCAGCCGCGGGTGGAGCTCGACGGCAAGCCGCTCGTGACCTTGGCGACCATGCTCCGCCGGGGGCCAGGTCTATGGTCGTACGCGTTTGCCGTGCCGAAAGGAAACGGCGGATCCAAGCTCCTCCTCGGGGCCACCTTCGACGGGAGCGATATCGTGGCGCCGAAGACCGTCCCCATCGCCGCGGATCTCTGGGTGGCGCACTATCCGACCTCCGCCAAGGGCGGGTGCAACGTGGTGGGCGCGGGCACGCCGGCCGGTCCGAGGCCGCTCTGGGCGTGCGCCGGGGGCCTGGCGCTTTTGGGGGTCGCGGTTCGACGCGGCGGGCGTCGGGGGCGCGGTGCGGTTACTCCGCGGCCACGGTGAGCCGCCAGCCGTGCGGCTCCCAGATGGCGTCGTCGGGATCGAACGGCTCGAAGGGGTCGCCGGTGTTCGTCCCGACGATCAGCAGGGAATCGACGGTGTCGAGGTCGACGATGGAGCCTTGCGCCTCGATGGCGCGCTCGGCGGAGGCGATGGGGACGCGTGAGAGCTCGCGCCCGGCGGGGTCGCGCTTGACGACCACCCAGCGCATCTTCGCGTGCTCTTCCCAGCTGACCTCGACCCGCAGCCGCGCGCCCTTGGGGGCATCGCCGCGGCGGATGACCACGTAGGCGCTCCCGGTGGGCGCCGTGGGATCGCGCGGGGCGAGGCGTCGCGGTTTGGCGGGCCAGTCGATCTGCCAATCCATGCGGACCGGCATGGGGACGGGCGGGACGAGGGCGCGCGCGACCCCGAAGCCGGAGAGCAGATCGTCGAGGGTCGAGCCGGTGCTCAGGGCATTTTTGAAGCTGGCGCGAAGCACGTCGAAGCCATCGGGCTCGCGGGATGGCGCGATGCGGGGCGAGAGCGCCCACATGGCGCGCACCAGGCTTCCGGGCTCCTGGCCGAAGCTGCCATCCATCCAGTCGTAGAAGAGGGCCGCGCCGCGCGAAAAAGAGGCGCCGGCCTCGCTGCTCCACTCGGGCCACGCGTCGGGGATGGCGCGCTCGGGGTGCGCCTGGAACGTGCCGAGCGCCGACGCTTCGGCCGCCGCGCACGGGGCGATCAACTGCGCCAAATAGCTGGTTTGGGCCTCGCCGCCCGCGGGATCGAGGCCGGGTGTGGTCCGGTAGGCGATGGCACGCAAGAGCCCACGGGCCACGGCTTGGGTGCGCGCGCAGCCCGTGAGGCGCGGATCCAGGAGGGTGAAGGCGCTGGCTCGGTCGAAACGCGAGAGCGTGTCGCGCTCATCGAAGGCAGTTAAGACATCGTTCGGGGTGCGGTCCGTCAGATAGATGTCGTACGCGCGCGTGCTCGGCGAAGGATCCGGCGGGGGCAAAGCGAGCGGTCCGACGGCGGCGTCCCATGCTCGCTCGGCATCGGAGAGGACCGTGAGGATCGTTTCGGGAAGGTTCGCGTGAACACAGAGCGGGTGGCGAAAGGAGCACGCTCGGAGCCGGGCGGGGTCCTCGGGCGGCCTTTGCGTCCAAGGCGACGGCGTTGATTCTGCGCCCGCCCCATGCGGAACGAGCCACACGAGCAGCGCGCTGGCGATGGTCGCGAATCTCGAGGCAGCCCGCATGGTGCGCATTATGACTTCCCGAAGCGTTCCACGGGCGCGAAACGCGCGCTATGTTGATGGTCGGCCCATGTCATTTGACCTTTCCCACGCTGTGACCTTCGACTTGGCGCGCGGCAGCGTCCGCGCCATCGGGGCCGAACGAACGGTGCTGTTGCCGGTCGATGCGCTCTTCGATCTCGTGTCCGCGGTGGAGCCGGAGGTGGCGGCTTCCGTGGGGCGGGGCATCGGCCAGTCCATCGGCGAGCGGCTTGCCGAGCAGCTCGGCGGCGCCGAGGGGGTGCGCGCCTCGCCGCTCGACTCCGTGATCAACGCCATCGCGTTCGAGTTCAGCGTGGCCGGTTTCGGGGCCTTCGGCATCGAGCGCTGGGGCCGCGCGATGGTGCTGGTGGTGGAGCACGCGCCCCGTCTCGGGGGGACATTTTTGGCCTCGGTGCTGGAGGGAACGCTGGAGGCTGCCACGCAAACGCGTGTAGCTTGCATGCTTCTGGCGGCGGGGCCCGTGCAGCGGATCCTGGTCGCGAGCCCCGACGCGATCGATCGGGTGCGCGCCTACATCGGCGAGGGGACATCGTGGCCCGACGCTCTGTCGCGCCTTCAAGCGCGGGTCATCGCATGACCAACAAGCACGACCGCATCGGCCGCCTCGAGGCCCTCCTCGAAAAAATCCGCCAGCGGAGCGCCATGCCGCGCGGGCTCAACGGCGTCAAAGCCGGCGAGGGCGTCGCGCACTGGGCGCCCGAAGACACCGAGATCCGAATCAGCACCACCTTCGACGACTCCGAGCACCTCGAAATCGTCGACGTACCGCCCCGGCCGCCGTTCGAGTCGCACGAGGCCGAGACGATCAATGTCGCTGCGCTCGCGCCGGTCGTGTCGGTGAAGGAGGCGCCAGCGGCGCAAGCTTATGCGCCGCCCGTGGCGCGGGGTTACGAGGCGCCGCCGGCGGAAGGTTATGAGTCGCCTGCGGTGCCGGTGAAGGAGGCGCCATCGGCGCAAGCTTATGCGCCGCCCGTGGCGCGGGGTTATGAGTCGCCGCCGGCGGAAGGTTATGAGGCGCCTGCGGTGCCGGTGGTGTCGGTGAAAGAGGCGCCATCGGCGCAAGCTTATGCGCCGCCCGTGGCGTCGGTATACGAGGCGCCGGCGGCGGAAGCTTACGAGGCGCCTGCGTCGGAAGCTTACGAGCCGCCTGCCACGCGAGCTTACGAGTCGCCCACGGCGCAAGCTTATGCGCCGCCCGTGGCGCGGGGTTACGAGGGGCCGCCGGCGGAAGGTTACGAGGCGCCTGCGGTGCCGGCGGTGTCGGTGAAAGAGGCGCCATCGGCGCAAGCTTATGCGCCGCCCGTGGCGTCGGTATACGAGGCGCCGGCGGCGGAAGCTTACGAGGCGCCTGCGTCGGAAGCTTACGAGCCGCCTGCCACGCGAGCTTACGAGTCGCCCACGGCGCGAGCTTATGCGCCGCCCGTGGCGCGGGGTTACGAGGGGCCGCCGGCGGAAGGTTATGAGGCGCCTGCGTCGGAAGCTTACGAGCCGCCTGTTACGCGAGCTTACGAGGCGCCTGTGGCGCCGGTGTCGGAGCCGCTTGCGGCGCCGGATTACGAAGCGCGCGGGCCGCAAGGGCTCGAGGACCTCCCGGATTTGGAACGGGGGTCGGCCCTGGAGCCGGAGCCGTCGATCCTCGTGGAGGACGCCGAAGCCTACGGCGCCGCCATGCTGGACGAGTACGAGGTGAGCGAGGACGTGGTGGAGATCCACGTCGACGCGGACGACGATTCGGTGCGCACGTCGGTGCATACCGGGCTCGAAGCCCCCGCGCAGCCCCTCGCCTCGAGCGCGCGCCTCTCGGGTGCCAGTGGCGTCAACCTCGCCGAGGGCGAAGACATCGTCGTGGGCGAAGCCGATCTCGCGCCCGACGAACCCCGCGAGGTCACCATCGAGGTCGACCCGTCCGCGTCCGAGCCTCCCACGTCATCGCGAAGGCCGATCGCCCTTCCGCCGCTCAACGAGCTCGCCGTGTCGGAGGACGACGCGCCATTCAGCCCTCCGCCCGCATCCGGAAAGCAAATCGCGGCCGCCGATTACGGCTTCGATCCTGCGCCGGCCACCTTGCACCCCGTGGCGCCCATCGAGCCGCCCCCGCACCGCGAGCCGATGACATCCACCTTGCGCGCCACGGACGAGCGCGAGCGCGTCAGCCGCGTGGGGCACTTTCGGGACGTCGGCCACGTGGACATCGAGGTCGATCCGGACGCACCTCGGCAAATCTGGAAAGCCACCAGCCCACCCCCCCAAGTCGAGCCGGACACATTCGGCGCCTGGCTCGACGCGACGCTGTCGCTGTGACGGACGCGCGCAGTAGGCTAGGGGGGATCGTGCAGCTGGGGGTGGGTCAGATCATCTCGAAGAAGCGTGAGTGAATCGCGACGGCGGCGAGGAGACCCACTTCCTGCTGGATGTCGTCCTTGGTCACCACGCTGAACTTGTCGCGCACACTGCGCACCTTCGAAATCTCGATGGCGATGTTTCCTGCCGCGTCTTTGCACTGAAAGACGCCGCTGAAGACGCCGCCGTCGGCCGTGTACTCCCTGTCGCCGATCCTCAGGGAGAGCTTCTTCTTGAGCGCAATGGCCGGGAAATCCACCACCGCGAGCTCCTTTCCGTCCGCAGCGTAGATGTGAAACTGCGTCTTGGCGAAGTTGCCGCGGAGTGTGCCGAGTTCTTTTCCGTCAGTGCCCTCGACCAACGAAAACAGGGGGGTCGCGCTCATGAGCGTGCCTTTGATGGTCAAGAGCACTTGTTCCGAACCCGGCGCGGTCACGTCGTAGTTGCTTGCGAGCGACATGAAGCGCTGGGTGACTACAAATTGAGACATAGAGGGAGCCTCCCCAAAATGAAAATTACAACGCGAGCTATGACTTATCGCACAGCTCGCTCCTAGAGTCACGCATCCAGTCGGGTTACAGGTGCGTGATTCAACCACGTGCGTTGGCGGCGCGCGAAAATGCGCGTAGCGCGAACGATGGCGGGCTGGAGTTCTTCGCGCGGAAGCTCCCCCGAAAGATGCATCGCAATCTGGCGGTATCCAACGGATCCCATGGCGCGCGCGGCGCCGTAGCCCGCTTGGAGCAAGCGCGTTCCCTCGTCGAGCCATCCGCCTTCGAGCCATGCGTCGACCCGCGCCGTAATGCGCCGGGTCAAATCGTCCGGGGTGCAGTCGATGGCAAACAAGTGGGCGCGGTATCGCTCGGGGAGAAAGCCGTGCGTCTCCTGCTGGGCGCGGAGGCTTTGTCCCGTGAGCTCGAAGACCTCGAGCGCCCGGCTCACACGCACGACATCGTTGGGATGAAGGCGCTCGGCGCTGGCCGGATCCACCTCCCGAAGGCGGTCATGAAGGGCCGTTCGCCCCTGTTCCATCACGAGGGTCCGATGGCGCTCGCGCACGTCGTCGTTCTTGCCGGGGCTCGGCGCCAGGCCGTGGAGAAGCGCGCGCACCCAGAGGTACGTGCCGCCGCACACGATGGGGCGCTTTCCGCGGGCCCGGATGTCGGCGATGACCGCATCGGCCATCTCGACGAAGCGGGCGGCGTCGATGGGGTCCAGCGGGTCTTGAACGTCGATGAGGTGATGGCGCGCGCGGGCGCGTTCCTCGGCGGTGGGTTTGCCCGAGCCAATATCGAACTCGCGGTAAATCTGGACGCTGTCGGCGCTGACCACCTCGCCGTCGAGCTCCTCGGCCAGGCGAATGGCCAGCGCCGTTTTGCCGCTCGCCGTCGGCCCGACGACGACGATGAGGGCCTCCGGGTCGGTGCGCGCGGCGGCGATGGGGAGGTCGATCGAAGCTTCAGCGGCCAACCCGACGCTCCAATTCGGCGAAGGAGAGGTGCATCACCACCGGACGTCCGTGCGGGCAATGCCCCGAAAAGTCGATGCCTTCCAGCGACGCCAAGAGGGCGGTGGCCTCTTCGTGCGAGAGCGAATCGCCGGCGCGCACGGATGCATGGCACGCCATGGTGGCCAGGACCAAATCGGCTGCGCCGCCGAAGGGGCGATTCGCCTGCCGCGTGAGCTCCGCGACGAGATCGCGTACGAGGCGCTCGGGGTTGGCGCGCAAGAGCAATTTGGGCACGGCGTGCACGGCCACCGCACTCGTTCCCACGGCCCGAACCTCGAGCCCCACGGCGGTGACATCCTCCGGGCGCTCCTCGAGGGCGGCCACCTCCACCGGCGAGAGCTCGACCACCTCCGGCACGAGCAGGCGTTGCATGGCGACCGCGCGCGCGACGAAGGCTTTGCGAAGCCGGTCGAAGGTGACCCGCTCCGCCGCGGCGTGTTGATCGACGACGTAGATGCCGTCGATGCCCTCGCAGAGCAAGAACGTTTTCCGAACCTGGGCGAGGAATCGCAGGGGAGGGCGGTTGCCGAAGAGGGGGTCGCGCGCGGGAGCACTTGCTGGTGCGCTCCCGGAGGGAGGTGCGTCGAAGGATCCGGCCGGTGACGCGCCCCCTTCGTACGAGGCCGGCACCCCCGCCAAGAGCCGTTCGAGTCCCTCGCCCGCCGCCGCCCCGAGCCTTTCCGTTCCCTCCCGTGCCAGGGGAGGGCTCGGGTGGGGGAGCTCTGAAAAATCGAGCGAAGCGCCGAAGCCCGCCGCTCCCCCACCGCCAAACGGCAACGACGAAGTCGCCTCATAGCGCCCATGTTCGGGCGGCACATTCTCCCGCAACGGCATGGCGCCATCCCTGCGCGGAGGCGGCAGCCAAGGTCGCGTGGGCGGACCCATCGCCGGGATGGCGAACGCCTGCGACGTCATCCCGTAAAGCTCGCGCGTCAGCGCATCGCAAAGCGCGCGCGCATCGGCGAAGCGCACCTCCGCTTTTTGCGGATGCACGTTCACGTCGACCAGCTCCGGAGGAAGCTCCAAATAGACGACGCCCACCGGAAATCGCCCCGCCTCCAGCACCGACCCGTACGCCTGCCCCACCGCCCGCGCCAGCATGCGATCGCGCACCGGCCGTCCGTTGACGAACAAGTGCAGCCCCGTGGCCCCCGCCCGCGCCTTCTCCGGCGGCGCCAGATAAGCCTCCACGTGCAAAGGCCCGCGCTCCCCCTCACCCCGCGCCAGCCGCCCGTCGCCGATCCCCATGACCTGCGCCACGCGCTCGGTCCGCGAGGCCACCCGCAGAAACTCGCGCGCCGCGCGCCCATCGCGCGTCAACGTGAAGGACACATCGGGCCGCGCCAGGGCCGCCGTGGTCACCACGTCCCCCACGTGCGCGCTCTCGGTGGCCGTCGACTTCAGGAACTTCTTTCGCGCGGGAACATTGAAGAACAGGTCCCGCACATCGATGCTCGTCCCCACCGCGCAGCCCGCAGGTTGCACCCGCGGCGTTCCCCCGCCATCGATGCGAACCTCGGTCCCCTCGGGGTGATCCTGCGTCCGCGTCACCAGGAGCAGCTTCGACACCGACGCCACGCTCGGCAGCGCCTCACCGCGGAAACCGAAGGTGCGCAAATGCGAGAGATCCTCGACCCGGTCGATCTTGCTGGTCGCGTGGCGGAGCAGGCAAAGGGTCGCGTCCTCCGTATCCATGCCGCTGCCGTCGTCGCTCACGCGAATGCGCTGGAGGCCACCTTGCTCGATCTCCACGCGCACCTTGGTGGCGCCGGCGTCGAGCGCGTTTTCGACGAGCTCCTTCACCACGCTGGCCGGCCGCTCCACGACCTCGCCGGCTGCGATTTGGTTCGCCAGATCGGCGGAGAGCTGGCGGATTCGGCTCATCGCTCCAGATAGCGCCCGCTGGCCGCCTCGAAGAACTCGCGCGCGCGGCTTCGCGTCAGGGCGATGATGATGAAGCCGCTCAAGAGGGTTCGCGCCACCAGCCATGCATTGTCGCGCAGCGGGCGGACCTTGGGCATGAGCGCGATGACCTTCTCGACGAACTCCGGATTTTGCGAGGACTCGCGCATGCGGGCGGCGACGAAGGTGGTCTCCATATGGACCTCGGCCAAGCGCACGTCCTCGGCTAGGAAATACGCCAGGATCACCAGCCCCGCGTGCACGCATACCACCTGGATCAACGGCGCGCGCGCCTCCACCCGGCCCGACATGGCCCGCGCCGCAAAGGCCACCATGACCGCGCCGAGGAGCATGCCCGCCACCGAGAGCGGGAAAAAGCGATGGCGCGCCGTGCTCATCGTGGTGAAAAAATCTTCCGCGGCCTTGGCCGCCTCCGCGCGCCGATCGTCGCTCTGGATCGCGCGCACGGTGTCGTGCGCGTCGACGTTGTCGCCATGATAATAAAGCACGACGCTGCAGCCATCGACGAACGCCGTCGCGCCGAAGATCCAGGCGACGATGAGCGCGAGCATCAGGTACCATGGCCGCCGCGGGCCGCGGGTGCTGGGCGTTCCGTCGCTGGGACGTACACTCGGGGGTCGACTCGGAGGCGTTGGGCCCATACTCATGCCCGCAATAGCACGAGATGCGCAATGCGACATGTGCCGAACGAGGCCATAGGTTGTAGAGCTCGAATGCCGCGTGATATTCCCGGCTTGGTGAGGACGCGAGGACGGCGGACGGGCGCCTTTGCCGCGGCGGCCTGTGCCGCGACCGTCTTTTTTGCCGCGGTGCTCGGGCAGGCAGCGCAGCCTTCCCGGCCGCCTCCGGGCGCCGCCGAAAAGCTGAAATCCGGCGATCCCGAACGGATCCGCGAGGGCCTCGAGGACGCGCGCCTCGCCGGAAAAAGCGCCGCCTCCCTGGCCACCGAGATCGCTGCGCTCCTCGATCGCGGGCTGAGCGCTCCCTTGGCCGAGTCCGCGCTCGCCACCTTGGGCGAGCTCGAAATGCCGGCAACGACCCCGAGCATCGCCGTCTACCTGCAGCACCGCGATCCCAAGGTTCGAAGGACCGCGGTCCGCGCCCTCGCGCGCACGAAGGGCCCGGCCGCCATCCCCGCGCTGCGACGCGCTCTCTCCGACCCCGATGGCGGCGTTCGAGGTGGCGCCGCCACGGGCCTCGGCATGCTCCGGGCGCGGGTGGCCATGGCCGATCTCGGCGCGGCGCTCGACCATCACGTCATCGAGGCCTCGGCGCCCATCGGGCAGCTCTGCAACCCCGACGAGTGCCACGATTTTCTCGGCCGGCTCGGCCGGCTTCCGTTCGAGCTCCTCGCCGGCGGTCTCGACGCGATGCTGTTTCGCCAAACCTCCGAGGTGAGCGAGGACATGAAGGCCAACGTCATCGGCCGGGTTCGGGAGCTGCAGACGCCCGAGGTGCACGACTTCCTCGAGCGCCTTCAAAAACGCTGGCCGGAAGGAACATCGCCGCGCCTGAAGGCGCTCATCGATCAAGCCGTCAAAGCCACCGCCCGTCCGAGTGAGCCATGACCAAGTCATTTCGCCCTCCCGTGTCCAAGTGCGGCGCATCGGGCTCGTTGGCGACGTCGTGTGCGCTCGGCGTGTCGGGCTCGTTGGCGACGCCGTGTGCGTTCGGCGTGTCGGGTTCGTTGGCGACGTCGTGTGCGTTCGGCGTGTCGGGTTCGTTGGCGATGCCGTGCGCGCTCGGCGTGTCGGGTTCGCTGGCGATGCCGTGTGCGTTCGGCGTGTCGGGCTCGTTGGCGACGCCGTGTGCGTTCGGCGTGTCGGGATCGTTGGCGACGTCGTGTGCGCTCGGCGGGTCGGGTTCGTTGGCGACGTCGTCTGCGCTCCGGGCGTCCGTAGCGTTGGCGATGTCGGCCGCGGTTGCCGTGGTCGTCGTGTTTTTCTTGCTCCTCGGGCCGCTCGCGTGCGGTGGCGCGCTGACCCGGGCGGATCTTTTTTCGAGCGAGTCGTCCACCGAGGATGCCGAGGCCATCGAGGCCGTGCGGCGCCGCATCGCAAGGACACGCCCGGCCACCGGGGTGGACATCGCCGTGGGCGTGGCCGGCAATGGCGACAGGATCGTCGCGGTGCTCCTCGACGATGGTCATAAATGGACGTACGCGCACCCGCTCGATGCGCGACCGGCCATCGCGGGCCAGGTGATCGTCGGCTCCGGCGGCGGCGAGATCTTCTGCCTGGACGCGCGCACCGGGAACAAGCTCTGGGTGCGGCCCACCGGAGGCCTCCCCCTCGTGGGCGCCGGCGACGATGGCCGCTACACGGTGGTTACGCTCGGTCGCAGCGGCACGGCGCGCGGATCCACCTTGCTCGCGGTGGATCGCTTCGGCGACGTGAACCGTCAAATCGAAACCGACGAATCGGTGGGCGTGCCCGCGGTCGTCGGCGGCCTCGCGTTCATCCCGTGGGGCCGGAAGTACATCAGCGTCTTCGACATCGTCGCGGGCAACGAGCCGGCGCGGATCGTCTTCGGCGAGCGCGTGAGCCACGCGTGGACGCAAGGCGGGAGCATCTACTTCGGCGACGCCGGCGTCTACCGCTTCGACGAGCACATTCAACACGCGCCCAACGTGATGGACGCCACGCGCGAACGCGCCTCGCACCTGATGCTGCCGCCGCGCGAGCTCCCCGGCGCACCGGTGCTCCTACCGCCGGCGGAAGAGCGCCCGAAGCTCGTCGCCACCGTCCGCGATCGCGTGCGCACCTATGTGCGGCCCGGATCCTCGAAGCCGGGCGCCGCTCCCGACGAGGGCGTCCTCACCGTCGCCAGCTCGCGCTACTACGCCACGTATTTTCGCATCATCATGGGCTTCGACGCCTTGCGCGGCCGCCTCGCGTGGGTTCACACGCACGCGAGCGACATCATCGGCGCCGCCGCCGCGGAGGGCGGCTTTCTCACGTGCGACGAGCAAGGCCAGGTGACCTTCCTCGGCGCCCGCCAAGGCAGCACCCTCGGCGCCCGCGAGCTGGGCGAACCCGTCAAGAGCTGCGTCGTCCAGATCGATCGCCTCGCGCTGCCCGCCGAACGCGACCGAAGCGCCCCGTCCCTGGCGAGCGATCTCGCCGAAGCCCTGCGCATCTCCGATCCCGAGCTGGCCGCCGGCAAGCGCCCGCTCATCCGCGAGATCGCCTCCCTCGACGACGACATCGCCACCAAGGCGCTCATCGACGCCAGCGTGGATCCCACCCTCGACCCCTTCGTCGTCGCCGACGTGCGCGCGGCCCTCGCCTCGCGCCGCAAAGGTGCAAGCTACATGCTTTCCGCCCTCCGAGCGCACTACGACTTCCTCAAGGACGCCGTCAAGCCGCCCCCCGTCGGCCCCATCGCCCGCGCCTTCGCCGCCATGAACGATGCGAGCGCCGCGCCTCTCCTCACGGCGCATCTGCTCGATCCCGCGACCCCCGAGAACGACGTGCAGGAAGCCGCCCTCGCCCTCACCACCCTCGCACGCCCGAGCGAAGCCCCGGCGCTCGCGCAGTTCTTCAGCCTGAACTACGCGTCGGCCGCCACCCCGCCCATCCAGAGCGCCGTGCTCAGCGCCGCGCAAATCCTCGTCGAACAAGGCGGCAAAGACGGCCGCGCGATCGTCGAGCGCGCCATCGCCAGCCAGATGACCGCGCCCGATCTTCGCGCCCGCCTACGCGCGCTTCGCTGAGCGCCGCCGAGCCCAGGCCCGCAGCCCGGTCCGTCCCGTCAGTTCGGCGGATCGCCGTCGTACAGCTCGAACTCCGCCTCGCGCGAGTGCAGGCAGCACTCGCTGCCCACCGGAAACACCGAGCACGAGGAGGGACGGAGCTGGTAGATGGCGCAGCGGTTGTCCTCCTCCAGGTGCCGGCAGCGCTTCGAACGCAAAAGCCGCAGCACGAACTTCCCGTCCTTCTTGCGCGTGTACGGCGCGCGCAAAAGGTCGGCGCGGCCGGCATGGCGGAAGCGCGCGATGTCGTCCTTGTCGAGCTCCACGTAGTTGTCGCGGCAGCACGCGCCGCAGTCGAGGCAGTCGAAGGTGATCGCGCGCTGCGGATCGGGCCATACGGCGTCGCGTTGGGCGCGCCTCCGTACGATGTCGTGGCAGTCGCGCGGGATCATGGCGGTGGCGAGCCCGCGGTACGGGCCGCTGGGCATCTTCTTCCAGCGGCTCTTGCCGAGATCGAGCAGCGACCAGTAGTGCAGATCCATCGGATCGCCCGCCTTGGGGAGCGGCATCACCAGGCGCGCGCGCCCGCCTTTTTCCCAGACGATGGCGTGGCCTCCGGCGCGCGCATGGCGGGCGGCCTCGCGCGCGAACGCTTCCTTGTACTGCCGGACCACGGGGCGAACCGTTGCGACGGGGGCCATCGAGCGTTCTCTTTTGCTTCTTGGGCTTCTTGGCGTGGCTCTAGTTGATCTCGCGGTGCGGCGCGGCGGCCTTGCGCGGCTCGCTGCTCGTGCGCGTGCGCTGCATCTGGCGCTCGAGGGCTGCGCGGACGAAGCGGGCGAAGAGCGGGTGCGGCGCGGCCGGGCGGCTCTTGAACTCCGGATGGAACTGACACCCGACGAAATACGGGTGGTCCGCGAGCTCGATCATCTCCACCAGGCGCTTGTCCGGCGAGACCCCGGACAAAATGAGGCCCGCGTCCGTGAGCCGATCGCGGTAGTCGTTGGCGAACTCATAGCGATGGCGGTGCCGCTCGGAGATCTCCGTGGTGCCGTAGGCCTCCGCCGCCACGGTGCCCGCCTTGAGCGAACAGGGGAACGCGCCCAGGCGCATGGTGCCGCCCTTGTTGCGCACGTTCTTTTGATCGCCCATCAAGTCGATGACCGAGTGGGGCGCGTCCTTGTCGAACTCGGCCGAGTTGGCGCCCGTGAGGTGGGCGACATTGCGGGCGAACTCGACCACGGCAAGCTGCATCCCCAGGCAAATACCGAAGAAGGGGATCTTGTTCTCGCGCGCATAGCCGATGCTCGCGATCTTCCCCTCGGTGCCGCGATCGCCGAAGCCGCCGGGCACCAGGATGGCATCCAGCTGCGTCAGGCGCCCCTCCACCGCCGAGCCCTCGAGCTCCTCCGAGTCGATGTACTCCAGCTCGACCCGGCAATCGTTCTGCATCCCCGCGTGAACGAGCGCCTCGTGCAGCGATTTGTACGCGTCGCGCAAGTGAACGTACTTGCCCACCACGCCAATCTTCACGCTGCCCTTGGTCGGCTTGGTGAATCGCTCGGTGACCCGCTGCCACGTCGAGAGGTCCGGCTGGCGGCTCCAAATGTTGAGCCTCTCACAAATGAGCTCGTCGACCCCCTCCTTGTGGAACCAAACGGGCATCTCGTAGATGCAGCTCACATCGACGGCGGAGACCACCGCATCGACCGCCACATTGGAGAAGAGCGCGATCTTCTCCTTGGTGCTCCGCGAGAGCGGTTGCGCGGTGCGGCAAATGAGGATGTCCGGCTGGATGCCGATCTCGCGCATCTCCTTGACCGAGTGCTGCGTCGGCTTGGTCTTCAGTTCCCCGGCCGTGGCGATGTACGGCACCAAGGTGACGTGCATGCTGAGCGCGTTTTGCGGGCCCGCCTCAATCTTAAGCTGGCGAATTGCTTCGAGAAATGGGAGCGACTCGATATCGCCGACCGTGCCGCCTATCTCGATGATGGCCACGTCGACGCCGTCGGTGGCGTCGCGCACGCGCGCTTTGATCTCGTCGGTGATGTGCGGGATGACTTGGACCGTCGCGCCCAAGTACTCCCCGCGCCGCTCCTTGGAGATGACCGCCTCGTAAATGCGACCGGTCGTAAAATTGTTCTGACGTGTCATTCGAACGCTGGTGAAGCGCTCGTAGTGCCCCAAGTCGAGGTCGGTCTCGGCGCCATCGTCCGTGACGAAGACCTCTCCGTGCTGGTACGGGCTCATCGTGCCCGGGTCGACGTTGATATAGGGGTCCAGTTTAACGTGGGTGACGCGCAAACCGCGCGCTTCCAGCAATGCTCCGACCGATGCGCTCGTCAGCCCCTTACCAATCGAGGAGACGACACCGCCGGTAACAAAAACGTACTTCGTCGGCTTTCGGCTCATCGTCCCGCCTCCTTTTGCACGTGGGGCGCGTTGACCACGCACCTCCGGGTTCCTTTACGCAGCGTGGCGATAGCACAAGCGAGTTGCCGTTTCTACTTCGGCCGTCACGAAGTCACTCACGTCGCCGCTCCACATACGATCTCTGATGCTAACGTCACGCACTATGGAAAAGGAATCCAACGTTTTGCAAGGCTCGGGATCATCGGGTTCGCCCTCCACGGGTACGAGTTCGGGCCTCGGCCTCATCGGTTTCGACTCGTTCCACTTCGTGGTCGAGAACCTGGAGCGTTCCCGACATTTTTACACGGAGGTGCTCGACTTCAAGGAGGTGGCGCGCGCCGGCGATGATCTGGTCGCTCGCAGCGGGCAACAGTCCATCGTCTTTGGCGCGGGCGACGCGCGCGTGTGCGTCTCCACGCCCCTGGCTCAAAAATCCAAGGCAGCTCGTTACCTTCGCCGTCACCCCGCGGGGGTGATGAGCCTGAGCTTCCGCGTGCAGAATCTCGATGCTGCGGCGAAGTTCCTCGAGGAGCGCGGCGGCACCTTCCTCAGCGATCCGCTGGAGGCCAAGGACGAGCGCGGCGGCACCTACCGCGCCTTCGAGATCGCCACCCCGCTGGGCGACGTGGCGTTTCGCTTTATCGAGCGCAATGATTTCAAGGCCTTCGCCCCCGGTTTCACCGACAGCGGCAAGGGTAACGCGGTTCGCCCGGACAACATGTTCGGCATCGCTGGAATCGACCACGTCACCTCGAACGGGCTCACCATGCAGCCCATCATCGCCTGGTACCGCGACGTGCTCGGCTTCGTCCCGTTCTGGGAGATCAGCTTCCACACGAACGACGTCGCCGAAGGCCGCGCCTCCGGCTCGGGTCTTCGCTCCATCGTCATGTGGGACCCCGCCAGCGGCGTAAAGTTCGCGACCAACGAGCCGCTCCGCCCCTTCTTCCGCGACTCGCAGATCACCAAGTTCGTCGAGGACAACGCGGGCAACGGCGTGCAGCACGTCGCCTTCGCGGTCACCAACATCATCTCGAGCGTCGAAGAGCTGAAACGCCGCGGCGTGCAGTTCATGGGCACGCACCCCGCGTACTACCGCGATCTGCCCGGCCGTCTCGCCAAGCTCGGCATCCACAATGTCAAAGAGGAGCTCGCGGAGCTCGAGCGCCTCGGCATCCTGGTCGACGGCTCGCACGAGCGTTACATGCTCCAGATCTTCATGCAGGAGGCGGCCGCCCTCTACGACGAGTCGCGCGCGGGCCCCTTCTTCTACGAGATCATCCAGCGCGCGGGCGACGCCGGCTTCGGCTTTGGCAACTTCCGCGCTCTGTTCGAGAGCATCGAGCGCGCACAAAAGGCGGAGGCCGCCGCCGCCGCGGTCGCGAAATCCGGCGGAGAGTCCCGGTGATCGATCGCGAGCACGCCGGCATTCTTCCCGATAAGCCGCACACGGCGCTGCGCGATGCGAATGGGGGACTTTTCTACGAAGAGATGTTCACCCGCGACGGCTTCAGCGGCGGCTTCACGTATTTCTACCATCGGTACCCCATCACACCGCACCGCGAGGTCTCCTCGACCCACCGCGGCTACGCACCCCCGGTCGCCGACGAGCGGGCCATGAGCCCCCTCAAGCGACGCCTGTACCTGAGCGACAAGATCCCGCAAGGTGGCCAGCTCTTCGAGCGGCGCTTTCCGATTCTGTTCAGTCGCGACCTCACGATCCTGCTCGCGCGCCCCACGGAGACCGACGAGGCCTACTTCGCCAACGGCGACGGCGACGAGCTGTGGTTCGTGCAAGAGGGGAGCGCGCGGCTCGAATCCCCGTGTGGCTGGCTCGATGTCCGCACGGGAGACTACGTGTGGGTCCCGCGCTCGATGATCCACCGCTGGCACGTGCTCTCGAAGTCGATGCGGCTGCTCTGCTTCGAAGCCCACGGCGGCGTGCACATCCCCGAGCAGTTCCGCAACCCGCTGGGTCAGTTCAAGCTCGATGCGCCCTTCACGCATCGTGACTTCGTACGTCCCACCGGTCCCATCTCGACGCCCGAGCGCATCCAAGATGGCCCCCGTGAGCTCTACGTGAAGAAGCACGGGCGCTACACGCACTACGTGCTCGAGCACCCGCCGATGGACGTGGTGGGGTGGGACGGCTTCGTCTACCCCTGGGCGTTCCACATCGAGAAGTACCAGGCGAAGACCGGGTTGATTCATCTCCCGCCCACCATCCACACCACCTTTGCCGGCAAGGGCTTCGTGGTCTGCTCCTTCGTACCGCGCGTCACCGACACGCACCCGGAGGCGATCCCCTGCCCCTATCCGCACTCGAGCGTGGACTGCGACGAGGTGATCCTCTACCTGCGCGGAAACTTCACGAGCCGCCGCGGCGTGGGTCCGGGCGCTCTCTCTCTCCATCCCGCGGGCATCGCCCACGGCCCGCATCCGGGTGCTTACGAAGCCAGCATCGGCTCGAAGCGCACAGACGAGCTGGCGGTGATGGTCGATACATACTTGCCGCTGCAACCCACGTCGCAGGCGGCCAACATCGAGGAACCGGGGTACCACTCGAGTTGGGCGGGTTAGTAGACCGTTGATGAGTGATCCTCGTGCTCACGGTGAAGCGTTGCTTGCGGTCGCCAAAGTCGTAAATTAGGCGGTATGGGCGAGCCGGCGTACGCTGTGAGTATCGAGGGGGCGGGGATCTTCATGCCGAAGTCGGCGTTCACGCTCGACGGGTTTCGGGCTTGGGTCCTGTCGGATGATTTTCCCGAGGGGGTGAAGGCGAGCTTCATCGACGGGGAGGTCTTCTTCGAGATGAGCCCAGAATCACTCGAAACCCATCTCAAGGTGAAACAGAAGCTGACGGCGGTCCTGGTGACCATCGCGGACGACGAGAGCTTGGGCGAGGCCTACGCGGATGGCGCGCTTCTGACGAACGAGGAAGCGGGCATCTCGACCGAGCCGGATATGTGCTTCGCCACGTGGAAGACGTTGGAGAGCGGCAAGCTGCGCAAGCTTCCTCGAGAAGGCGCGCCGGATGATTCCGTGGAGTTGATTGGGGTTCCCGATTTGGTCGTCGAAGTCGTGAGCAAATCCTCGGTCAAAAAGGATCGACGCGAGCTGCACCAGAAGTATGCGCGCGCCGGAATCTCCGAGTACTGGATCATCGACGCGCGAAAAAAGGCGATTCAATTCGAGATCCTGCGCCTCGAAGGCGGACGGTACGTGTCGTCCGCGCCCGCCGATGTGCCGCAACCGAGCCTCGTCCTAGGGCGTCAGTTCGTTCTTCTGCGCAGCAAAAATCGCATTGGTCATTGGACCTATCGATTCGAGATCACGAACCTCTAGAGGAGCGCGCCCTCACGGCGGTAGGGCCGCGAGCGAGAGCCACCGCCCCTCGGCGCTCGGCGCGAACGCCTGCGCCCGGGTCCCGACGACGGCGATTTGATCCTCGTGCCAGAGCGGCACCACATAGAGCCGCTCGCGCAGCCGCACCTCCAGCTTCGCGTACACGGCGCGCCGCGCATCGCGATCCGTGAGCCGCTGGCCTTCATCGAGCAGCGCATCGACCTCGGGATCGCGCACCCTCCCGCGGTTCGAGCCCGCGGGCGGAATGGATCCCCCGTGCAGAAAGACGCGCAGCACATTGGGCTCGGCCAGCTCCGGGATCTGCAGAATGGCGAGGTCGAAATCGCCCGCGTTCAAGCGCGCGATCAAGGTCCCCAGCTCCAAGGGCTGCACATCGGCAAAGGCCCCCGCGTCCGCCCATTGCTGCGCGACGAAGCGACCCAAGGTGAAGCGGCTTCGATCCGTCGACGTCAGCAACGACACATGAAGCCCCGCGCCGGCGAGCACCGCGCGCGCATCCACCGGCGCGTACGGGAGCGGCGGGAGCTCGTGGTGCGCCCAGTGCATCGGTGGGATGAGCGTGTTCGCCGGCTTGGCGTAGCCCCCGAGCAAGGTGCGCGCGATGGTCTCGCGATCGATGGCCTGCGCCAGCGCACGGCGCACCTCCACCTTGGCGAGCGGACCCCGATCGACGCGCGCGAGCAAGTACGTCAAGTTGGCGCCGGCGCGCGAGGTCACGGTGAGCCCAGGCTCGCGCGCGAGGGCCGGCAGAATGCCGTGGGCGAGCACATTGAGCGCGATGTCCGAGCGCCCCGCCGTCAACCGCAGCGCGCGCGCATTTTCGTCGTGTACCGCGCGGATGACCACCCGATGCGCCGCGCGCCCGAGGACGCTCGCGCGCGGCTCCAAGGTGATCGCGCCCCGCGCGCGCTCGGCGACGGCATACGGTCCGAGCCCATCGAGCTGGCCGTCGGGCCGCGGGGGCGAGCTCGCCTCGTCGGCGCGCAAAATGGGGAGCTCGAGATCCGTCAGCAAGGTGCCGTGCGGGCGCTTCAAGGTGATGAGCACCGCGCCGTCGCCGTCTTCGCGCGCCTCGGCGATGGCCTCCACCGCACGGGCATGGCGCGCGCCCACCGCCGGAGAACCAAATGCGCGCAAGGTGGCGACCACGTCGCGCGATGTGAGCGGCGCGCCCGAGTGAAAGCGCAGATCGCGCTTCAACGTGACCCTCACGGCGCGCTCCCCGAGCCACTCCACACCTTCGGCGAGGTAGGGGATCGGCGCCAAGGTGTCGGGATCGAGCCGCATCAAGCCCGCGTGAAGGAGGCGGGTCGTGCGCAGGCCCACGAGGTCGACGGCGTAGCGCGGATCGAGGGTGTCGGCGTCGTTGGAGACGATGAGCTCGATCGGGCGCTCCGCCTCGGGGCCAGCGGATTTGTCGCGTTCGGGGGCCGCCGACGCGTTGCCGCTGCGCTGGCAGCAAAGGCCGCTCGCCGCGGCGGCCATCATCACGATAAAAGCGAGTGCATGCACTCCCGTCTCTCGGCCATGGCCGCCGTTCTGCCCATCGCGCTGGCCGGCCTGTTCTTGGCCCGCGATGCCGTCCCGCAGACCGCCGGTGCTGGCGGCGCCGCGGTGGAACCACCCCCCGCACCCGCTGCGCGGCCCGCGATCGCGCCGGGGCCCGTTCATGACCACGTCCCCGAGCTGGAGGCGGCCGTTCGAGCCATGGCCGGCGACGCCAAGTTCAAGGACGCGCAGATTGGGGTGGCCATTCTCGATTGCGACACGGGGCACTATCTTGCCACCTCGAACGAGCACGGTGCGCTCAATCCGGCGTCCAACGCCAAGGTGTACACGGCCGGCGCCGCGCTGGCGATGCTCGGCGCGGAGCACCGCTACGAAACGGCCCTCTTCGGCACCGCCAAGGACGGCGAAGTCCAAGGTCCGCTGGTGCTCCGCGGTCACGGCGATCCTTCGCTCACCACCGCCGACTTGTTCGCCTTGGCCGAGGAGCTGCACGCGCAAGGCGTGCGCCGGGTCTCGGGCGATTTGCTGGTCGATCAGCACCTCTGGGACGATCAGACCACGCCGCCGGCGTTCGAGCAGCAGCCCAACGAGTGGTCCGCCTTTCGCGCGCCCATCAGCGCGGTGGCGGTCAACGAGAACACCGTCACCCTCTCCGTTCGTCCGACCCAAGCCGGCTCCCCGGCGCTCGTCACCTTCGATCCCCCCGGTTTCGTCGACGTCGACGGCACGGTCGCCACCGGCGAAGGGCGCGACACGGTCATCCTCGCGCTCTCGGGAAACGGCAAACGCCTCGCGGCCAAGGTCTCCGGCTCGGTGGGGAGCGACGCGCGGGTGGTGCGCTACACGCGCCGGGTGGAAGATCCGTCGCTCTTGGCGGGCTATGCGCTTCGTTCGGTCTTCGACAAGGTCGGCATCAAGGTCGCGGGCGAGGTCAAAGTGGGAACGTCGACCAAGGGCAACCTCTTGGCGCGCCACGAGTCCGAGCCGCTCGCGCAGCTCCTCTCATCCCTCGGCAAACAGAGCGACAATTTTTACGCGGAGATGGTTTTCAAGACATTGGCCACCGAGGTCAAAGGCCGCCCCGGCAAGAGCGCGGACGCCGCCGATCTGGTCGGCCGCTGGATCAACAAGATTGGCGCCGGCGACACCGGGGTTGCCATCAAGAACGGCTCGGGCCTCTTCGACGCCAACCGCACCACGGCCACCAGCCTCGTCCTCTTTCTACGCGCCATGTGGCGCGATCCCACCGTGCAGCCCGAGTTTCTCGCCCAGTTCGCGGTGGGCGGCGTCGACGGCACCTTGCACAAGCGCTTTCGCGCGACGCGCCATCACGGCGCCATTCGCGCAAAGACCGGGACCCTTCAAGATGCGATAGCCCTATCGGGCTATGTGCTCGGCCCTCCCGGCCGCTCGCCGTTGGCCTTCTCCATCCTCTTCAACCAAGTCGCCGGCAAAGCCGACGTCGCCCGCTCCGCTTCCGACAAGCTGGTCGAGATCCTACTCCGCCGCCAATGGGGCGAGTGAGCTCGACGTAATTTTCGCCGGCAAAGCCGACGTCGCCCGCTCCGCCTCCGACAAGCTGGTCGAGATCCTACTTCGCCGCCAATGGGGCGAGTGAGCTCGACGTAATTTTTCGCCGGCAAAGCCGACGTCGCCCGTACGGCCTCCGACAAGCTGGTCGAGATCCTACTTCGCCGCCAATGGGCGAGTGAGCTCGACGTTTTCTTCCCTTGGAGGCTCAGTGAGGAGCGGGATCAATCCCGCATGTGCTTGCGGATCTTGCCGAGGGCCTGCTCCTGCAGCTGACGAATGCGCTCGCGTGACAGATTGTACTTGTCGCCGATTTCCTTGAGGGTCAGCTCGTCTTCGTCGTCCAGACCAAAGCGCCACCGGATGATGCGCGACTCGATGGGCGTGAGGGTGCCGAGCAAGCGCCGCACTTCCTCGCCCCATTTTTGAGAGACCAGGCTCTCGTAAGGAGAGAGCAGGTTCTCGTCCTGTAGAAAATCGATGAACTTGCGCCCGTCCTCGTCGCCCACCGGGCGATCGAGGGAGAAGGGCGTTTCGGCCCACGAGCCCTTCACCTTGTCGAGCTTCTCCTGCGGAATGCCCGTCTCTTTTTCGAGCTCGGCCAACGTGGGATCCCGCCCCGTTCGCGCAATGACCGCTTGTGTGGCGCGGGCGACTCGGTTGTGCGTGTCGAGCATGTGCACCGGGATGCGCACGGCGCGGCCCTTGTCAGCCAGGGCGCGGCTGATGGCGTGACGGATCCACCACGACGCGTAGGTCGAGAAGCGGTAGCCGCGCGTGTGATCGAAGCGCTCGACCGCCTTCATCAGCCCGATGTTTCCCTCTTGAATGAGGTCGATCAGCGGCAGCCGCCCCCGGTTGTAGCGGCGCGCGATCGACACCACCAGGCGTAGGTTGGCTTTGACGAACTTGTTCTTCACCGCCTTGCTGTGAAGGGCGGCGTGCGTCATCCGGTCACAGTAACGCTTGTATTGCGCGGTGAGCGGCAAGACGGGCGCACGCAGCTGCACGCTCGATTCGGGCTCCGCCTCCGCAGGAGCGCCGAGCATGCTGTCATCGTCCGGATCGGGCTCGATGCCGAGCTTGCGCCCCACGTCCTCCGCGTGCGCAATCCAGAGGCGGTCGCTGTCGGGTAGACGGATGGCGCGGCCCAGCGCGGTGGTGAACCCGGTCCACTTGCGCTCTTGCTCCCGCGTGAGCTTGTTTCGCTGTTTCTTGAACGTTTTGATGAGCTTACGGAGCTCCGCAATCTGCGGAAGATCGAGCTTCTCGTCCTCGGCCGTGGGCAGATCTTTCTCGAGCGAGTCGAGCGTGTACTCGGCCGCCGGAACGTACGAGAAAATCGCAACCCAGTGATCGACCTCGGCCTCCTCGACCTCGACGGCCGTCGCGAGCTCTTCTTCCGGGCCCATCACATGATGGGTGGCCATCTCGCGGAAATAGCGGGCCAGCATCGAGTCGCCGCCGCCGTCTTCGAAGTCCTTCGGCGTGCGCGGCTTGATGACCGGATCCATGGAGTCGATTTCGGCGACGACGGCCTCCGCGTCGGCCTCGAACTCTTCTTCGCCGACGACATCGAGGTTGGCGCCGTTGACCGGGCTCTCCGCGGCGGTGTCGTTCTCGTCCGCTTCGTAGTCACCACCCCCGTAGCCAGGAGGTGGCACACTACGGACCGTCGAACGATCCTTGCTTGCAGCTCGGCCATACGGCTCGGGGCTGGAGCTCGGGGGCGACTCTTCGGTGGTGGCAACTGCGGCGGCGCGGCTGCTTTTGCTCATGCTCGCTTCCTTGCTGCGAAAAACGGCGGGGTTGAGGATCTCTGGCTCGCCCTTGGCGACGCCGGGATGCGAAGAAGACGAGGCGTTTTTGCTGACGCCAGACCTGAACGGATGCTGCAGATTCGAACGAGAGTCTTTGACAAGTGACGTGCTGGGAGTCAGAACCTGCGAGGAACGCGAAGCATGCCGCTGTCGTACCGATGCGGATGCCGATTTCGATTTTTGCTTGGCTGACGCGGCAATCTGTGGTTCACGAGGGTCACGAAACTTACGGGAATCACGAGAACGGCGGTCCGGTGCGCTATCCGCCGGGGTTGAAGCTCCAGAAGCCTGAGAAACCTGAGAAATTGATTGGGTCGAACGGGACGCTCGAGAAGCCGCAGGCAAAGCTCGAGAAGCTCCAGAAGAACGAGACAGAGAAGAAGACGAAGACGGCGCCGATGGGCTAGATCGAGCCGAGGACGGAACAGACGGAACGGGAACGGACGGATCGGGAACAGATGCAGCCGGAACAGATGGAGCAGGTGAGGCGGATGAGCGCCGTCCCGCTCCAGATAGATTCTCGGTAGGTAGATTCTCGGTCGCTGTCCCAGTCATAGTAGTTGCAAATTTTGTTCCTTTGGACTCTGCTCGGGACGCCCGGGATGTCGGAGCCCTCTCGTCGGACCCGGCCCCAACGGTCCTTGGCCCGACGGATCTACGGGGGACCAGGATCTTGGGTGCATCCGTCGCGTGATTTTTTTCACGCTCCGAGCGGGTTTCGGATCTGGCGGCGTGCGTCTTCTTGGGCATCACGGTTAAAGGGACGATGGCAGGAACGTAAGACCCGTTTGTGCGGCTGTCGTGGTCTACGTGCACGTCAGCGATTGGTCTCGCCTCCGCCCGCGGAAAGGTGTCACTCGTAGGGCTCCCACTAGGAATAGTGTCGGCTGTTGCGATAAGCGAGAGTCACCCCGTCGTGACTGCCCCTTCTTCATTCTATGGCCGTATGGCGCTCGTCCTTTTCAGGCGTCCGGGGCAGCTCTGTCTTTTTGTCATCGCTTCACTCGTGCACGCCGCCGGCCATGCCAGCGTTGCGCTGATGGCCGGGGTTTTGGCACGGGCCCTCCTCACCCCAAGTGGGGGAAATTTCCCGGAGGTTGGGGGATCCAGTGGACGGCAAATTGTCACGCTGGGTGCGCCAGGCGTCGCGTTGTTGCCGTCTGATCCGGCTGTCGTGGTGGCTGTGGTCGGACTCGGTGCGATGTTGCTCAAGGTCGCCGGCCAAACATGGTCCGTGTATCTACAGGCACGGCTGGCCGGTGAGGTCGGCGTTTGGGTGCGGCAGCGCGTGCTCGATGCGTGGCTGAGTGACCATCGGTTACGGTCGGTAGGACAGCGCGATCATGGCGTTGAAGATAAGGCCGGCCAGGGTTCTGTGGGGAGCAGTAGTCCATGGGCTCAACATGTCGCGGCCCTGACGGAGCGCGTGCACGAGCTCGAACGCGGGCTCGAGGTGGGCGTGCTCGGTGGTCTGCGCGCGGTGGCACAGCTCGTCCCATTGGCCGTGGTTTTGGTCGTGCTCTCGCCGCGGCTGGCCCTCGCTTCGGCCCTGGTTTTCGTGCCGTTTGGCGCGCTCTTGGGCCACGTGCGCAAAAGGTACAAACGCGGTCTGGCCGTGCGCGCTGCCCAAGGCGAGGCGCTGCTCGAGGCGGCAGACGAAGCCGTGCGCCACGCCGATCTCTGGGCGACATACGGCGCGGGGCCGCGGGTTCATGCGCATATCGCGCGGCTCGGCCGCATCATGGCCCAGCATGCGGCGCGGATGGAGGCCTCGGCCGCCACCCTCTCCGGCGCCAACGAGGTGCTGGGTGCGCTGGCGTTGGTGCTCGCGCTCTTTGCGGCGCGCGCCGGCTGGCTCGGCGGGGGCGCGGGCGGCGCGACCTTGTTGCCGTTCGCCATCGCATTTTTCCTCGCATATCGACCGCTGCGCGAGCTCACCGAGGCGCGTCTTGCGTTTGCTCGGGCGCGCACGGCGGTGGATGCGCTGCGGGCGATGGGCGGAATCGATGCGCCACCGTCGGCTCCGGAGCGCGCGCGGCGCGGATGGACCAACGAGGCGCTCGACGTCGAATCGCTCGTGCTCGGACGGGGCGAGGCAGGGCCCATTTCGTTTCGGGCCGAGGCTGGGCAGATCGTCGTCGTGATCGGACGCACCGGCGTCGGCAAGACCACGTTCTTGCGCACCCTGCTCGGCCTCGAGCGCGGGCGGCATGGACGGGTGCGGTACGGTGCGCAAGGGTTGGAAGACGCCCCGATCGGACCCGGAGCGCGGCCCTTTGCGTGGGTACCGCAGGACTCGCCGTTGCTTCTCGACACCCTCGAGGCAAATGTCCGCGTCGCACCCGACGCCGATCCGGCCGGCGCCAGCCTCGATGCGCTGGGCGCGGGACACCTGATGGCGCAGCTCGGATCGCAGCGGCTTGGTCCGGGGGAGCGTCCCGTTTCGGGCGGCGAGCGTCAGTGGATCGCGCTGGCGCGGGCCATGGCCACCCAAATGCCGGTGCTTCTTTTGGACGAACCGACCAGCGGGCTCGATACGGGCTCGCAGCGGCGCGTGCTCGAGGCCATCTCCGGCCTGCGGGGGCAGCGCACGGTCATCCTGGTGACCCACCGCACCGAGCCGCTGGCGATCGCCGACATCGTCGTTCGCCTGGAGCGCGCGGGCACCTCGGCGGCGCGGGCTACGCGCGCGCGGTCAGCAGATTCAGCGACGGCCCCGCCGTGACCTCGACCCAGCGCCCGCGCAGCATATCGCCGTCGAGCACGTAAGCGTCGTGGTCTCCGGTGAAGGTCACGCGAAACGAGCCGGCCAACGTATCGACGTGATCGCGGCCCCGCAGGGGCTTGCCCGCGAGCACCAGCGGCATCTGCGGCCCGAGCTGCCCGGCGCCCAAGGGGCTCGCGACCAGGTGAACGCGCGAAGGATCGTCGCCGGCGCGGTAGAGGACGCGCATCGACAGCCCCAAATTGCGCACCACGCTGGCCACGACCAGGCTGTACGCGGTCGCCTTCTGCGGCTCCCCATCGACCGTGAGGGTGCACGGGACGGGCGAGAGCACCTTTCGCGCGAGCTTTCCACCCGCGAGCGAGCCCGCAAAGATGCGCGCCACGATGCGGGCGGCCCCCGCGTAGCCTTGGTGCGGCGAGGCGTAGTACTCGTCGAAGAAGCGGGAAACGAGCCCGGTGCCGAAGATGAAGCCAATTCGGTCGCCGCCTCGCTCATCGCGCACGCGAAGGGTGGGGCGCTGTGTGGTGTCCACGGATCCGGCCGCGATCGCGTCGAGCAAGCGCGCCGCGTAGGGCTCGGTGGGGCCGCGCAGTCCCCAGTTTCGGGCCACCGTGGCCACCGTGCCCCCAGGCGCCAGGGCGATGCGCGGCAGGGGGCGATCGCCGAACGCCCGCTCCAAGGCGCTGATCCCGGACATGTACGAGCCATCGCCCCCGGCCAGGACCACGCAGGTCGTACCGCCTTGCTCGTTCCGCGTGTTTTGCGCGATGACGCGGACAACGCGGTCGAGCTCGTCGAATGAGCGGGTTTCGTGGATGGTGAAAGGCGCACCGGCCCGAGCACGCGGGCGGGTGAGCGTGCGATAAAGGTCGGACTCGGAGGAGCGAAGGTGCCGCGCGAGCCGGTTGACGATGACGTGCACCAAAGCGCCCTCGCCGTTAGCATGGCGCGGATAAAAAAAGAAAAGATGAGCGACCGAGACGCGAGAAAGACGAGTAGAGCGATGTGGGCAGGCGCGCTGATGCTGCTCGGGCTGACCGGCTGCGGAGCGTCTCCCGCGATGCGGGCGGCCGATCGCGGCGATTGGGCGGCGCTGCGGGCCCGAATTGCCGAGGCGCATCGGGCGGGAAAGCTCTCCAACGCCGACGCGACCGATCTGGCGCGCAGGGTGGCCAAGCGGGAGATCGCCTCGGCGCCGCCGAGCCAAGCGGTGGCCCGGGTCCACGACGTGAGCGGCTGCGCCCGGGAGCTCGACGGGGTCCTCTCTTCGCGCATGGACGTGCACGACGACGCCGGGGCCGAGGCCGCGCTGTCCCGAATCGACGCGGGGGAGCTCGGCGCCGGCGGCATGCGCTCGTTCACCTCGGACGCGAGCGACGCATGGCGCGCCGTCGGCGTGCGCGGGCTCACGCGGAAAAAAGATGCAGACGCAAGGATCGCCGCCATGCTCGACGGCAGCCCGCGCGTGCGCCGCTCGGCCATGCAGGCCTCCGCCGAGGCGGCATCGGACGGCGACATCGCCAACGTCGATCGCGAGGTGGAGCAGCTCGCGACCGCGGCCCGCGTCGATCCGCAGGGCATCGTGCGCTCGGAGGCCGTGCGCGCCCTCGCTCGGATCGGCGGCGAAAAGGTGGTCGCCAAGCTGCGCGATCTCTGGACCAACGGGGACGATGGGGTGCGCGAGGAAATCGCGGTCGCTTGGAGCCTGCCGAACGTCTATTCGCATGGCGGCGCGGCGCCGTTGCGTCTCTTGGTTGCCGCCGAGCACGGTCCCGGTGCCCTGGAGGCGGCGGCCGCAGCCGCCCGACGCAAAGACGTGGAGCCGCCGATCCGCGCTTCGTCGGTCGCGCTTCTGGCGCGCACCATCGCCAAGGGCTCCCGCCGCGATCGACTTCACGCGATGGCCATGGCGCCCACCTCCGAACCGGATATCCTGGATGCGTTTCGCCAATCGGCCAAAGGCGATGATCCCGAAATGGAGATAGCGGCAAACGCACGATTGCTGGAGAGCGCCCCCGACCGCGAGGTCGCCATCAAAGCCCTCGAGCTCCGCGCGCTGCCCGCGCAAGACGGCGCACCGGTCGACGTCCAACGCCAGCGGCTGGGCGGACGCGCCCGCTCGGCGCTGGCGATGGTCGGGCACGTGCGCGTTCAGGCGTGGATCGAGCGCGATTTGCAGTCGCCGGATCCATCGATGCGCCTATCGGCGGCGGCGGCCCTCGGGGCCTTGGGCCGCGCAGCGCGAGGGGCACCGCTCCTCGCCGATGCCGATCCCGAGGTGCGCACCCGGGCCGCGTGTACGCTGATCATGGCCTCTCGCCTCAAGTCGTCTATTCGTTGACGAACTACGAAGTGCCTCGTATGCCTTGCACATGAGCTCGATTCGAACTTCTGCGGGGTGCGCGCGCGCGCTCGTCCAAAAGCTCGCGCCGTTGGCCGTGCTCTCGATCGTCAGCGGTGTTTTTGGTACCGGCTGCTTCCGGGCGATCGCGACCAAGACCCAGATTTCGGCGACCCGTGAGGCGTCGGACGCCTTCAACACGATTGGCGATTACGAACTGGCGAAGAGCGCGGCGTCGGCCGGTTTGGTCCAATTCGAAGGGATGCACGTCCTCGCCCCCAGCAACGAGGACGCGCTCTTTCTCCTTTTGAAGGGCTGGGTCGGCTATGCCTTCGCCTTCCCCGAAGACGACTACGAAGCCGCCAGTGATGCCGGCGACGACGATTTGGCCGAGTACCACAAGAAGCGCACCCGCATGGCCTACGAGCGCGCCATCTTTTATGGGGTGGAGCTCCTCAAGGAGAGGGAGAGCGGCTTCGACGACGCCAAGAAGAACGACGCCGCCCTCCGCTCCTGGCTCGATAAAAGCTTCAGCTCCAAGGAAGACGCCGAAATCCTGTTTTGGCTCGGCTACGGGTGGCTCGGCCGCACCAACATCGCCAAAGACGATCCGGCCGTGGTCGCCGATCTCTTCGTGGCCGTGGCGCTGCTCGATCGAAGCCGCAAACTCGACCCCAACGTCATGCACCATGGCGCAGAGACGGCCATTGCCTCGTACCACGCGCGCTCGGCCGTCGCCGAGCTCGATCAGTCCAAGACCATGTTCGAGGACGTGCTGGCCAAAACGCAGCGCAAATCACTGGTGGTCCAGCTCAATTACGCGTCGCGTTACGCCTGCCTCAAAGGCGACCGTCCACTGTATGAAAAGCTCCTGAACGAGGTTCTGACGGCGGAGGATCCGGATCCGGGACAGCGATTGGCCAACACCGTGGCGAAACGCCGCGCCAAGCGATACCTGGGCAAGGCGCATATGACGGATTGTGGCTTCGATATGTCGACGCCGGCCGCCCCGAAGGCGAATCCTCCGTCCAAGACCTAAGGTCGTTTGCCTGCGTTGCGCTCTCTTCCTCGGCGGCGTGCGCGCGGGCGTGTATGAATGGAAGGGCCGTGGTCCCCGTCCATAGGAAACGTGCCGACCCGAAGGAGGTAGTGGATGCTTCGAAGATTGGTCGTAATGCTCGCGGTCATCACCGTCGTGACGTGTGCCCTGGGGGCAACGACGACGGCGCGAGCGGAAGTAACCCTCAAAATTGGGACTTTGGCCCCCAAAGAGTCCCCGTGGGGCAAGGTCTTTACCGTTTGGCAGAAGGGGTTCAAGGAGCGCACCGGCGGTGCGGCCGAGATCCAGTTCTTCTTCAACGGCACCCAAGGCGACGAGGCTGCAATGGTCGGAAAAATTCGGACCGGGCAGCTCGATGGGGCCGCGGTCACCGCCATCGGCCTCGGGCAGATTTACAAGCAAGTGTTGATCTTGCAGGTCCCCGGGCTCTTCTCCTCGTGGGAGAAGCTGGACGCGGCGCGCACCAAACTCAAGCCCACCATCGACGCCGAGTTCGAGAAGGCCGGCTTCAAGAACCTGGGCGAGGGCGACGTCGGGGTCGTGCACATCATGTCGAAGGGCTTCCCCGTTCGTGTGCCGGCCGATCTGAAGAAGCGCGGAACCTGTTACTTCCAGGGCGACCCCATCGTCCCCACGCTCTTCTCCTTAATTGGTGAGGTCACCCCGCGCGCGGTGCAAATTCCAGAGGTCACCGGCAATTTGACGTCTGGAGCCGTCAACGTCGTCATCAGCCCCTCGCTTGCAGCCGAGCAGCTCCAGTGGTCACCGCAATTGACCCACATCAATACGCTCACGTCGAGCTATGCCATTGGTGCGCTCGTCTTCTCCTCGGCCAAGGTCAAATCGCTGCCGGCCGACGTTCAAACCGCATTGCAAGAGACCGGCGCCATCACCGGCAAGGCGCTTACCAACAGCATCCGCGCGGCCGACAAGGCCGCATACGAGCGGCTCGCCGTGGGCAATCCGAAGGCCAATCCTCCGGTCCCCCCGCGCATGACGCCCTATTCGCCCACGGAAGCCGAAAAGGCCGAGTGGAACAAGCTGGCGAACGAGACCAAGAACAAGTTGAAAGGCAATCCCTTCGACGCGAGCCTCATGGCGCAGGTCGAAGCGGCGGGCAAATAATCCCACAAGGTCTCCGGCCGTCGAAAGAGCCCTATGCCATCTGGTGTGGGGCTCTTTCGTTTTGTGTTCTCGAACGCGATAAGCCGTTACGCTTCGTTCGATGGACGAGAAGAACGAAAAGAGAGATGGGGCGCTGCCCGAGGAGAAATCCGAGACCCCGTCCGAAGGCGATGCGCCTCGCCACGGCGGCGCCCGCGCGCACCTCGGCGACGGAGCCATCGCGAGCGATTCGGCCGAACTCGTTCCCGCAAATGTGGCTCACCCCGCACCGCCACCGGCGGTATCTCGCCAGGGCTGGGGCGCTCCGCTGGCGAAGCTCGACAAGGTGTGGACGCGATTCGAGTCGCGGCTCTGCGCGTGGGTGCTCGTCAGTGAGATCGTGGCGCTCTGTATCTGGATCTTCCTGAAGGGAATGGCCGCCGGATACGCGGGCGGCGAAGACAAATCCGGTCTGGTGCTGCGCGCTCTGGTGGGGGCGGTGGTGCTGGGGACCATCGCCCACAAAGCGCTGAAGCCCAAAAGCGACTCGGACACCGCCGCGCAGCGCCGCTATTCGATTGGCACCACGGCCGCGGTGGTCGCAGGGTTGGTGCTCTCGCGCGCCTGGGCCAACTGGGGCGCGGGCTACTGTTCGAATCTGCTCAATTGGATGCAATCGGCGTCCACCTTGACCCTCATCGGGGGCTTGCGCGGGGTGGCGACCCGCTTGACGTTGTGGCTCGCGCTGCTCGGCGCATCCTTGGCGACGGCGCAAGGAAAGCACATCAATGTCGATGTGGTGATGCGCTTTCTCACCCCCAAGCTGCGGGTGCCGGTCGCCGTTCTGGGGTGGCTCGCGGCCGCGCTCATGTGCTTCGCGGGCGTGTGGGGGTTCTTCGACAACATCGCCATCGTCGACTTCCACGCTCCGGTCGACAAGCCGTGCGAAAGCGATCCGCACAAAGACTGCGAGGTGCCCGCGGGCGAGCGGATCGCGCACGTGGAGCATGAGATCGGCCACGACTTCTTCCTCTTGGGTCGGCAGATCACGCTCGACGTCAAGAGCCTCCCCAAGGTGCTGGGCGGGACGAGCTACAACGCGTACCTCGGCGCGGAGGAGTGGAATACGTGGCTCGCGGGCTCCTCGTGGAAAGAGCATTATCCACCCGAGGCGGTCGACGCGATGCGCATGACCGAGGGGACGCGGGCGCCCATCATCGGCATTCCGGGCGCGGCCGACAGCGCGCAGGATCTTTTGGTGAAGGACATCAACTTCATTTTCCCATTCGGTCTGGCGATGATCGGGCTGCGCTTCATTTTGCGCGCGCTCTTGGCGCTGAGCGGTCATGTGCGGGTCGATCCCGACGCCGCGCACGGGGAGGAAGAGGTCGAGGGCGTGCAGCTCGAGAAGCACGGTTTGGCTCCTGCCAGCGCGAGCGCGGGTAAGGAGCTGTCGTCATGAGCGCGCAGGTGAGCCCGCAGATGCAGCCCAAGGCCGCGACGGGGGCGAAGGTCGGTCTCTCGCTGGTGGCGGCGTTCGTCCTGGTGGTGGGATGGGCGGGCGGAGTGGTGGCCGCGTTGGTGGTGGCGCTCGCCCTCCTCGGCACACCGCTGTTCGCCATCATGGGCGGCGCGAGCGAGATCGCGTGGCTCCTGCACCGCGACGCGGCCTACCATCACCTCCGCTACATCGCACCCACGGTGCTCGACGAGCGCTTCGCGGGCTCGCCGATCTTGGTGACGATCCCGCTCTTCACCTTCGTCGGCTACGTGATGGCCGAGTCGAAGACCCCGGACCGCATCGTTCGCGCGTCGAGCGCGTTCTTCGGGTGGATGCCCGGCGGTCTGGCCATCGTGTGCATCGTCGCCAGCGCGTTCTTCACGACATTGACGGGCGGCAGCGGTGTGACCATCGTGGCCATCGGCGGGCTCCTGTACCCGGCGCTGCGCAAGCAAGGCTATTCGGACGCCTTCGCGCTGGGGCTGGTGACCACCGGCGGCTCCTTGGGGCTCTTGTTGCCGCCGTCGCTGCCGATCTTGGTGTACTCGCTGGTGGCGGGCATCGACTTCAACAAGACGTTCAAAGCGGGGCTTTTGCCCGGCGTGCTCGTGATGATCATGCTGGGCGTCTACGCGGCCTACGTGGGTCTTCGCGAAAAGGTGAAGCTCTCGAAGCTGGACGGGCGCGAGATGCTCGCGGCGCTTTGGCTGCTCAAATGGGAGCTCCTCATCCCGGTGATCATCCTGGGTGGTCTGGCGACCGGCCTCACGTCGCTCGACGAGAGCGCGGGGCTAGCCGCGCTGTACACGCTCGGGATCGAAGTTTACATCTACAAGGACCTTTCGCTGAAGAAGGACCTTCCGCGGATCGCGAAATCATCGATGGCGCTGGCCGGGGCGGTGATTTTGATTTTGGCGATGGCCAATGCGCTGATCAATTACGTGATTCAAGAGCACATTCCGAATCAGGTGCTCGAGTTCATGGTGCATTTGGGGCTGACGCAGACGTGGCAGTTCCTGATCGTGCTGAACGTGTTCTTGTTGGTGCTGGGCATGCTGATGGACGGCTTCAGCGCCATCCTGGTGGCCGTTCCGCTGATTTTGCCCTTCGCGGCGCGCTTCACCTTGGGGCCGTTCCACATGGCGATGATCTTTCTCCTCAATCTGGAGATCGCCTATTGCTGCCCGCCGCTCGGGCTCAATCTATTCATCTCGAGCTTTCGATTCAATCGACCGGTGGTCGATCTGTACAAAATCGTGCTGCCGTTCGCCGGCATCCTGGCGCTGGCGCTCGTGATGGTGAGCTACATCCCCGTCCTCAGCGACGTCACCATCCGCGGCGACATCCGCGCCGCCCGCGAAACCGCCGCCCGCGTGAACTCGCCGCCGCGCGAAGCGTGGCTCTTGGAGTGCGTGCAAGAGGACCGCACGAACCCGCTGCCTTGCACCGAGGAAGAGCGCCGGAAGTGGCCCGGCGGGCAGGTCGCTGCGCCCGTTGCAACGACGCCCGAGGCGCAGGCGCCGGCTCCTACGGCCGAAGCCGGAGAAGATGCGGAGGATGCGGAGCTGCTTCGGCAGATGATGGGCGGTGGCGGTGATGGTGGCAGTGGGGCTGCACCTGCGGCGCCTCCGTCGTCGGCGGAGGGGGCGGGGAGCGGGGAGATCAACGAGGAAGAGTTGTTGCGGCAGATGCAGGGAGGAACGGACGGGGGCTGACGGGTAGCTGGAGACGAGAGGGCCGCGTGGCGCCGGCCCATGGGTGGGGTGATGCGCAATCTTTACGATCAATTTGCGAAGGAGCTGGTGCAGACGGCGCTGTCGCCGTCGTGTGCCGTGCAGACGGAGGTGGAGGTCGCGGCGGAGGTGCAGGCCATCGATGCGTGGATCGAGCCGGATCCTTCGCGCTCGGCGCTTCGCGCCCAGGCGGGGCTGCTCGGTGCGATGGCCGATGTGCCGTGTCTTTTCGAGCCCTACCACGACACGCCGGGCGTGGCGGCGATTCGCGACTGCCTTCAGAAGCAACTGGCACTGCATGCGCGGCAACGCCGGGAATCGCGGCGCGAGCAGACGGTGCAACCGTCGTTTCCGCTCTTGTGGGTCGTGTCGACGGGTCGCCCGGAGGCCGTACTGTCTGGGTACGAGCTTCGAGCGTTGGTGGGGTGGCCAACGGGCTGCTACACGGCGGCCCCGGCGCTGGGATTGCAGTTGATCGTGGTTCGCGAGCTACCTCGAACGCGCGAGACGCTGTTGGTCCGTCTGATGGGCGCAGGCGATGTCCTGCGGCACGCCATCGCGGACTTGCGCGTTTTGCCTGTGGACGCTTGGGAACGGGAGGTGGCGCTGCCCGCCCTGACCGTATTCCGGTTGACGCCCATGGATCCCGAGGACCAGACTTCCATTGAACGTGAGGTCGCGATGGATGTGATGAAGCTGTTCAACGAGATGCGCAAGCGTGACGTGGAGAGCGCACGAATCGACGCGAGTGGGGACGAGCACGCGATCCGATTGGATGAGTTAGCTCGGTTGTTTGCGAAGAAGCTTGGCCGCGCTCTGGCCGAGGAAGAACTCGCCACCTTACGAGAACGCTTGGACCAGTTTGGGTGGTCCTACATCGAGGACGCCATACTCGAGCTGGATCGCGCCGCGCTGGGCAAGTGGTTCGGCGCGTCGATGTAGTCTGCGTACGAGCGCGCTCGCGAAGCTACAGCCGAATCTTCTTCCACGCCCCCGCGCGGAACTTGAGCGTCATCACGACGGCTGCGAGGCCCGCGTAGATGCAGGCGGCCATCCAGATGCCGAGGAGGCCCAGGTGCAGAACGATGCCGAGCACGTAGGAGACGGGTAGGAGGCAGAAGAAGACGAGCAGGAACTGAGCGACGGCCACGAATTTGGGGTTGCCCGCGCCGAAGAGGGCTTCGCTCAGGATCATCGCCACCGCGATGATCGGGGTCATGATGCCCATCATCCGCATGGGGAGCATGGCCGCCTCGCGCACGGCGGGGGAGTGGCTGAGGAAGTGGAGCAGCTGCGGCGTGAAGAGGGCGCCCTCGCAGAGGCCGATGAGGCCGAAGAGGACCAGCCCTAGACGAACGCTCGCCCAGCCAAAGGCCGACGCGTCGTCGGGACGGCGGGCGCCGAGGGATTGCCCGACGAGGGTGGCGGTCGCGGTGCCGAACGCGATGCAGGCCGTGAAGGTCAGCTTCAGGATCGCCACGATGTCGGTGGTGGCTGCCCCGTTGACGGCTTCGGTGATGGCGCCCGCGGCGCCGGCGTCGGTTTCATCGAGCTTGCCCACCACCTTCGAGAAGAGCGCGAAGCCGCCCATCATGATGATGTTCGCCAGCGCGGCCGGGATGGACAGCTTGAGGATGTCCCAATTCAGCTTGGCCGAGAGATCCGAGCGGTGGAAAGGCTTGAAATCGTTTCGGATTTGGCGGGTGAACCAGAGCATGATGAACAGCCCGATCCACGTCGCCAAGAAGGCGCCGAGCCCCGCGCCCGGGGCGCCCATGCGCGGGGCTCCGAGCTTGCCAAAGATGAACATCCAGCAGAAAAGAACGTTGAACACGTTCATGACGAGCGCCGCCACCAAGTGAACGTACGTTCGGCCGATGCCGTCGAAGAACGACTTGACGGCCATGGTGGTCGCCATCGAGATGACCCCGAGCAACCGCCAGCGCGCATACGCGGTCGCGGTCGTTAGAACTCCTTGATTTTTCAGCATAAAACCAAGGATGTGCGGGATGGCCAGGTAGCCGGCGACGGTAAAAATCGCGCCCATGGCCACGCAGAAGAACGTGGCGTTGGTGAGCACGGCGCCCGCGCCGCGGTGATCGCCCTCGGCGAAGCGGCGGGCGGCGAGGGCCTGCGTTCCCACGCTGAGCGCGCTCAGGGAGCCTCCAAAGAGCCACACGATGATGAGCGATGGAAACAGCGCCGCTTGGCCGTTGGAGCTCTCGGGGTGCGGCAGGTGCGCGAAGAAAAAGACGTCGATCTCGTTGACGAAGCTCTGGGAGAGCATCGCGAAGACGGTGGGCATCGCGAGCCACAAGATCGTCTTGTAGCGATTCGCGTCGAAGTCGATCGTGGTGGTCGTGACTTGCGAAATCGGGGCGGTCGCCATGCTGCGCCGGTGCTCTTAGCACGCTCGGGCACGAGTCGCGGAATTCGGCTCCGCTTACTCGAGATAGTCCCGAGATCGTTGCCGGACGGCCTCGGGCCGTCGCCATCATGTGCGGCGTCCGGGGTGATGTAAGGTTGACAAGCAGGGCGGGGCGGGGCTAACCCCCCAAGGTATGACTCTTTCCCGCTCGCAATCCACCCACGAGAAGATGCGCACACCGCGTTCTGCGATGTTCCGTATGTTCGCGTGGACTTCGCTGGTGGTCGTCTGCGTCTTCGTCGGGTGCGCCGGTCCCAAATGGCCCAACTGCGAAAACGATGACCATTGCAACGCCGAGGGGCACAAGGGTGTCTGCCTCAATGGAAAATGCGTCGACTGTCGCGATGACAAAGCGTGCTCCACCGGTCAGAAGTGCGAATCCGGCCAGTGCGTCGCCGTCGTCGGCTACTGCGACGAGAAAACGGCATGCCCCGGCGGTGCGCCGTGCGTAAAAAATCGCTGCGGCGATAAGGTTGCCTCCGAGGTCCGCGAGTGCAGCGACGACAAGCCCTGCCCGCAGGGTTCGCGTTGCGAAAATGGCCACTGCGTGAAGCCGCCCCAAGGTGGTCCCGGGTGCAGCGAGTTCCCCGCGCCCAAGTTCGACTTCGAGCAGTCCACCCTGCGCGAGGCCAGCAAGCAAACCCTCCAACGCCTGGTGGGCTGCCTCACCACCGGTACGCTCAAGAGCTCGCGCGTGCTGCTCACGGGTCATTGTGACAACCGCGGCGAGTACGAGTTCAACATGAGCCTTGGCGCCGAGCGCGCCGAGGTGATCAAGAGCTTCCTCTCCGCCGCTGGAGTCGGGACCGATCGCATTGCCACGTCGTCGCGTGGAAAGCTCGACGCCGTCGGCACCGACGAGGCGGGATATGAGAATGACCGTCGCGTCGACATCGAAATTCGCTGAGCGCACCAAGCGTCGCCCTTTGCTCACCCCCGTTCTTTGGACGGGGGTGGCGGCGGTCGTTCTCCTGACCGCAGGCTGCGGCGTGTTCGTGCGTCAGAAGGATTACGACGCGGAGGTGGCGCGGGTCGATGCGCTCAACAAGACCATCGAGCAGCAGAAACAGGAGATGGCCACCTTGCGCGCCGATCTCGATGCCACCCGCGAGCGCTTGGACAATGCCACCCGGGCGTACGCCGACAAGGGGGAGGACATCGTCGCGCAGCGCAATCGGGTGAACACCTTGGCGGGGCAGCTCGACGAGCGCACGCGTGCCGTGGAGGATTTGCGCAAGGAGGTCGGCTCCGTGCGCGACGAGGTGAATGCGCGGTTGGACGAGCTCAAGCGCGCCCAGGAAGTGCAGCCCACCAAGCCCCCGCCCGTGACCATCCCGGCCGACAAGGCGCAGCACCATGCGGCGACCGAGGCGGCGTATGCGCAGAAAGACTGGGGGCTCACCCGAACCCTCGGGCGGGAGTATGTGTCGCGCTACCCCACGGACGACAAGACGGACGATGTCCTCTATTTGATGGGCGACGCCGATCTGCAAGAGGGCCGGCCGGCGACCGCGTTGGGCGAGTTCAATCGCGTGTTGAAGCTCAACCCGAAGTCGAACGTGCTCGATAAAACGCTGTACGCGATGGGGCAGGCGTACCTCACGCTCCACGACTGCGAGGACGCGAAGCTCGCGTTCCAGTCGTGCGTGAACCGTTACCCCAAGCAGAAGATCGGGATCGACGCCAAGCAGCAGCTGGCGCGCATCGCGCAGAAGCCCGCGGGGCTCTGCGCGCCGCAGTAGTCCGGCGCCGGCCACACCCGCGGGACCCCATGGCCGCGGGGCGCCGAAAACTTGGCCGAATCGACGGCGCTCCGTACCGTCCGGCTCATGGCCGAGCAACCCATGGTCGAGCGTCCCTCGAAGGCCCCCGTTTCGAGCGGATTTTCTGCGGCCGCTCCCTCGGATGGGGCGATGGCGGTGCCGCGCGTTTTCGGACGCCTGCTCCTGATGAAGTTGCTCGCCCGCGGCGGCATGGGCGACGTCTACCTGGCCGCGACCACCGGGATCGAAGGGGCCGAGCGGCCTTGCGTGGTCAAGACGGTGCGGCGCGATCACATCCACGATGGATCGTTCTTGGCGCGCTTCCTCGACGAGGCGCGCGTGCAGTCGCAGCTCAATCACCCGGGCGTGGCGCAGGTCCTCGAGGCGTCGACGGATGAATCGGGCGAGCCGTACACGTTGGTGGAGTACGTCGAGGGGCGGTCCTTGGCCGATGTGCGGCAGCGCGCCATCCAGCTCGGCGCGCGCATCGGCTGGCCGGAGGCGCTGGCGATGGCCATCGAAATGGCGCACGCCCTCGCCCACGTGCACGAGCGCGCCGGCAGCGACGGAACGCCGCTCGGCATCGTGCACCGCGATCTGAGCCCGCAGAACGTGATGATCGGCTACGCCGGCGAGGTGAAGCTGATCGACTTCGGCACCGCGCGCGGTCACAACCGGCGCTGCCACACTGTGGCGGGCGTCGTCTTCGCCAAGCCGGGGTACGTGGCGCCGGAGGTGGCGCGGCAGCAGGTCGGCGACGGGCGCATCGACGTTTATGCGCTCGGCATCATGCTCTGGGAGCTCTGCGCCGGGCGCCGTTTTCTCACGCAGGACCCGCAGAAGCACTTGGAGGACGCCGCCGCGAACAAAGTGGTCGTCCCCAAGATCGCCGAGGAGATCGGCGCGCCCGCGGAGCTCGACGACGTCATCGCCAAGCTGACGGCCAACGATCCCGACGATCGCTACGCCTCCGCGGGCTTCGCCGCCCACGATCTCGGAAAGATCCTCTCCATGGCCCCCGCGGCGAAGCTCGGTGAGCGCGGCGTGCGGGCGCGTGTGCAAGCGCTCATGAAGGTGCTCTGGCCCAGCGAGCCGGCCCGCTCGCGCGCGGAGTTCGCGAAGCTGCTCAAGGGCGCGCGCTCGATGCAGAAGGAGACGACGACGCCCGCCGCCGGCGTGGTCGCCGAGCAGGTGCGCGCGCACATGAACGACGACGCCTCCAGCTTGCCCGGCACGCCGTACCGCCTGGTGCGCAAGATCGGCGAAGGGTCGAGCGGCACCGTGTTCGAGGCGGAGCACGTGGAGCTCGGGCGCAAGCTCGCCATCAAGGTGCTGGCCGCCGAGCATGCGTCGTCCAAAGATGCGATCGAGCGCTCCCGCCGCGAGGCGCGCGCGGTGGCCGCGCTCTCGCACCCGAACCTGTGCTTGCTCTACGATTTCGGGCGCGCGCTCGATGGTCGCGTGTTCCTCGCGATGGAGCTGCTCGAGGGCGAGACCTTGGAGCGCCGTCTCTCACGCATGCGCGGCATGGACTGGCGCGAGGCCGTGGAGCTCGCCATCGAGGTGACACGCGCCCTCGAGGCCGCGCACACCGCCAACTTGGTGCACCGCGATCTCAAGCCGGCGAACCTGTTTCTCCTCGACACGCCCACGGCCAACACCGAGCGCACGGGGCTCACCCCCGTGCACGCGAGCCCCCGCACCGAGCGGCAAGCGGCGCGGCTGAAATTGCTCGACTTCGGCGTGGCCATGGCCCTCAGCGACGTGGACGCGCACGATGAAAAGCGCAGCCAAGGCTTCGCCATCTTCGGAACGCCCGAGTACATGTCGCCCGAGCAGGTGGCCGGCGATCCGATCGACGGGCGCTGCGATCTGTATGCGCTCGGGTGCGTGCTCTACGAGCTGGTGACGGGGAGCGCGCCGTTCGAAGGTCGATCGAGCGTGCTCGTGATGGGCAAGCAGCTGCGCGAGGTCCCCGAGCCGCCGCGCGTGCGCGCGCCCCATCGCGGCATCCCGGAGGCGCTGGAGAACGTCATCATGACGGCGCTGGCGAAATCGGCCGACAATCGGTTCGCCAACGCCGCGGCCATGCGCGAGGCCCTCGAGGCGAGCCTGGTGGTGCCGGCCCCGCGCCGCAATGTGCGGCGCATCGCCTCGCGCGCGCTCGCCGCCGTTGCGTTTGCCGCGGTGGCCATCGTCGGGGGTCGCGCGTTGACCGAGAGCCGCTTGGTCCCATCGCCCTACGCAGAGGTCGCTCCAATCTCGTTGGGCGCGTCGGGCGCGTCGGGCGCGTCGGTCACGCCGGGCGCCGCATTGCCCGCGAACGCCAAGGTACCCGCGGCGCTGGCCGCGTCCGATCCCCGAGCATCCACCGCGCCGGTCCCCGTTCCTCCGGCCGCCGCGGTGGTCGCCGCGAAAGATGACGTTCCGGAGACGGATTCGCGGCGAACACTGGACCGCACCCCCGATCGCCGCCTTTTGGAGGCGCGCGCGTACGCCAAAACGCACATGGGCGATGCGTCCGCGCTAAAAGCGTGGGCGACGGCCGCCATGCGCGCGGGCGACCTTCGCGACGCCCGGAGGGCCGCGGAAGCGTGGGCCTTGCGGGATGGGACCGCGGAACCCCGCATTTTTCTGGCGACGGTGCTGGATGGTACGGGACACCGGGCCGATGCGCTTGCCGTGCTCGAGGAGGTGCTGGAAAATCATCCGGATTCCGTCGAGGCTAGACGCCTGCACGCCCGCTTCGGCGTGCCGCTCGGTCCGGATGGTAATTCGTCGCGCACCTCCATCGCCCGCCGCTGATCTGGTATAGCGGCGGGAACATGCCCCGCCGGACGGATATAAAGAAGATCCTGCTCCTGGGCGCGGGACCGATCGTGATCGGCCAAGCCTGCGAATTCGATTATTCGGGGACGCAGGGGGCCAAAGCGCTCGTGGAAGAGGGGTACGAGGTCGTCCTCGTCAACTCCAACCCCGCGACCATCATGACCGATCCCGAGCTCGCCTCGCGCACCTACATCGAGCCCCTCGAGTTGCGCACGGTCGCGGCCATTCTGGCCCGCGAAAAGCCGGACGCCATCTTGCCAACCCTCGGCGGCCAGACCGCCTTGAACCTCGCCCTCCAGCTTCACGAAGAGGGGATTTTGCGCGAGCTCGGCGTCGAGATGCTCGGCGCCAAGCCCGCGTCGATCGCCAAAGCGGAAGATCGCTCGCTCTTCAAAGAGGCGATGGAGAAGATTGGCCTCAGCTGCCCGCGCGCCGAGGTCGCGAAATCGGTCGAGCAGGCGCGCGACATCGTCACGCGCACGGGCTTCCCCGCCATCTTGCGCCCCTCGTTCACCCTCGGCGGTACGGGCGGCGGCATCGCGTACGATCCGAGCGAGCTCGATGAAAAGGTCGCCTGGGCGCTCGCGCAGTCGCCCACGGCCGAGGTGCTCATTGAGGAGAGCGTGCTCGGTTGGAAGGAGTACGAGCTCGAAGTCATCCGCGACGTGGCCGACAACTTCATCGTGGTCTGCTCGATCGAGAACATCGACCCGATGGGCGTGCACACCGGCGACTCGATCACCGTCGCCCCGGCCATGACCCTGACCGATCGCGAGTACCAACGCCTGCGCGACGCGGCCCGCGCCGTGATGACCGAAATCGGCGTGGAGACCGGCGGCTCGAACGTGCAGTTCGCCGTGAGCCCGTACGACGGGCGCGTGCTCGTCATCGAGATGAACCCGCGCGTGTCGCGCTCCAGCGCGCTCGCCTCCAAGGCCACCGGCTACCCCATCGCCAAGGTCGCCGCCAAGCTGGCCGTCGGCTATCGGCTGGACGAGCTCACGAACGACATCACGCGCACCAGCGCGGCGTTCGAGCCGGTCATCGACTACGTGGTGGTGAAGTGGCCGCGCTTCGCCTTCGAGAAGTTCCCGGGCGCCGACACCACCTTGGGCACGCAGATGAAGAGCGTGGGCGAGGTGATGAGCATCGGCCGCACCTTCCCGGAGGCCCTGCAGAAGGCGGGTCGCTCGCTCGAGACGGGCAAAGACGGGCTCTCGTCGCTCATCGGCAAGGTCGATTACCGCGCGCTGGCCGAGCCGAAAAAGACGCGCGATCTCATCATGGACGCCCCCGAGATCGACGTGCGGCCGAGCGCGCTCCCGCCGTCCAACTCGTCCGAGCAGCTCGAGGCGCTGCGGCGCCTGGTCGGCGTCCCGAGCCCCGAGCGCCTCTTCTATGTGGGCGACGCCATGCGCCTCGGCATGAGCAACGAGGAGCTCTTCACGATCACCAAGATCGACCCTTGGTTCCTCGCGCAGATGCGGCGCATCATCGACACCGAGCGCGAGATCGCCCGGCTGGGCAAGGCGGCGCTCGAGCCCGAGTCCCTGCGCCACTTCAAGCGCCTCGGCTTCTCCGACCGGCAGATCGCCTCGCAGATCGGCGGCGACGAGCAGGCGGTGCGCGCCGCGCGCGGGCGCGAGAAGGTCACCCCCGTGTTCTCGCGGGTGGACACCTGCTCCGCGGAGTTCGTCGCCCACACGCCCTACCTCTACTCGACGTACGACACGGAGAGCGAGTCGGGCGCGGATTCGGCCAAGAAGCGCAAGGTCGTGATCCTGGGCGGCGGGCCCAATCGCATCGGGCAGGGCATCGAGTTCGACTACTGCTGCGTGCACGCGGTCCAAGCGGTGCGCTCGCTCGGGTACGAGGCGGTGATGGTCAACTGCAACCCCGAAACCGTGTCGACCGACTACGACACGTCGGACCGCCTCTACTTCGAGCCGCTCACCTTGGAAGACGTGCTCGCGATCTGCGACGAGGAGAAGCCCGAGGGGGTCATCGTGCAGTTCGGCGGCCAGACGCCGCTCAAGCTCGCGGTGCCGCTCGAGCGCGCCGGCATCCGCCTCTTGGGCACCAGCGCCGACGCCATCGACCGCGCCGAAGACCGCGCGCGCTTCGACGAGCTCTTGACCAAGCTGGCCCTCAAGCGCCCCCGCAGCGGCATCGCGGAGGGCGCGGAGGACGCGCTGCGCATCGCGGACCAAATCGGCTACCCGGTGCTGGTGCGACCCAGCTACGTGCTCGGCGGCCGCGCCATGCTCATCGCGTACACCCACGGCGAGCTCGAAAATTACGTTCACCGCGCCGTCGAGGCCGCGCGGGACGCGGGCACGCGCACCCTCTTGATCGACGAGTTCCTCAAGGACGCCATCGAGGTCGACGTCGACTGCGTGGCCGACGGAAAGCGCGCCGTCATCGGCGGCGTGATGCAGCACATCGAGGAGGCGGGGGTTCACTCCGGCGACTCGTCGTCGGTGCTCCCGCCGCACTCGCTGAGCCCCGAGATCGTGCTCTCCATCGAGGAGCAAACGCGCATGCTGGCGCTGGAGCTCGGGGTGGTGGGCCTGATGAACGTGCAGTTCGCCGTCAAGGGCGGCGAGGTGTACGTGCTCGAGGTGAACCCGCGCGCGAGCCGCACGGTCCCCTTCGTCTCCAAGGCCACGGGCCGTCCGCTGGCGCGCATCGCGGCCAGCGTCATGGTCGGCAAGACCCTGGACGAGCTGGGCGTCGAGGACGCGATCGTGCCGCGGCACGTCTCGGTGAAGGAGAGCGTCTTCCCGTTCACCAAGTTCCCCGGGGTCGACACCATCCTCGGCCCGGAGATGCGCTCCACCGGCGAGGTGATGGGCATCGCCGACACCTTCGCGCGCGCGTTCTGCAAGAGCATGCTGGCCGTGGGGCAAGCGGTTCTCTTGAAGGACGAGCCGCGCGGGCAGCAGCGCGCCTTCATCAGCGTGCGCGACGAGGACAAGCCGGTCGCCTGCATCATCGCCCGCCGCCTGCGCGCGATGGGCTTCGAAATCTCCGCCACCCGCGGCACCGCCGCCGCCCTTTCGCGCGCGCGCATCCCCGCGCAAGTCGTGAACAAGGTGGTCGAGGGCACGCCCCACGTGGTCGACGCCATCCGCAGCGGCAATGTCGCCATCGTCATCAACACGACGATGGGCGCTCAAGAAGTGCGCGATAGCTTCTCCCTCCGGCGGCAAACGTTGCTCATGAACATCCCGTACTTCACGACCATCGCCGCCGCCCTCGCGGCGTGCGACGCCATCGAGGCGAGCCACGGGGTGCGCCAGAGCGTGAAGTCGCTGCAGGAGTGGACGAGCTAGAGCGGCCGCGCCGGGACGCACGCGATGGCCCAAATGGTCGCCCGCGAGGGCGACCTTTGGCTCATTGCTGCGCGCGCATCCGCGAGGTGCTGGGCGATATCGATGCCGTCAAACGTCAGCTCGGCGTGGGAGCCGATTCGGTCGGATAAGGGCCGCCCGCCGAGGCTCCCAAGGTCACCCGCATGGGCACCACGGGACCGGCGGCGAAGAAGTCGCGGTACATCTTGCCGAAGAGGTGCAGGTTGACGGGCCGTGCGCCCTCGATGCGCTCGAAGGTCGCGCGCTCCCGCAGCAAGGTGAACACGGCCGGTCGCCCGAACGAGAAGAGATGGACGATGCCGTTGGCCAGGGCGTGCTGCTGGACATGGTGGAAGAGCATGACGCGCACGAGCCGCGATACGAGCTCGCTGCGCCGGAACTCCGGCGCGACGATGAGGCGGGACACCTCGGCGGAGGGTTCGCGGTAGCGGCGGCGGAGATCGTAGAGGAGCAGGGTCGGGAGGTCCGGGGAGCCGTAAATGAGGCGCACATAGCCCGCGATCCGGCCGGATTCGTGGAAGCAGGCGATGTGCGCCGAGCGCAGATCGTAGCTGTCTTGCTCCACCGGCAAGGTGTCGTCGGAGTCGGCGCCGAGGCCCATGTCCACGCGGTAAACGTCGTGGCGGACGCGGAAGAGGGCGTCTCGTTCCGCCGGATCCACCACGCAGCGGACGTGGAAGGTGCCGACGGTGCGGGGGATGGTGAGCGCCTCGGGGGTGACGAAGGATGGCGCCTGCGTGGCGAGGGCGAGGTTCACGATGGATCCTGTGCGGAGCGCGCGAGGATGGCCCGCAAGGTGGCGCGGAGCAGCTCGGCGGAGTTTTTGCAATTGGTTTGCACCAGACTTTGCAGCTCGGCGGGCAAGGTGGCCAGGGTGGCGAAGGCCTTGGGCAGGTGATCCTCGTCGGCGTTCGAGTGCATCTTGAGGAAGGAGACGGCGTGCTCGCCAAAGGCGGCGCTCGCGCGCTCCAGGCCTTCGCGTCCGCATAGTACGCTGACGCCCTCGAGCAAAATGATGTAGCCGAAGAGCGCCGTGGGGTGGACGTGCTCGATCAGGTAATATTGCGTCTGATAGAGCGCGGCGGTGGGGGCCAGCTCCGAAAAATCCTCGACGCGCATACCCAGGTGGCGGAGATCGCGCTCGGCGTAGAGGTGATGGCCGTTCTCCTCGCGCGCGTGCTCGAGGAGCCTTCGGTGCTGGGGCTCGTTCCCGGTACCCAGCCGGGAGGCGGCCAGGGCGAGCAGGCGCGTGGAGTGGGAGACCCAGTAATAGGCTTGGGCCATGAAGTCGCCGTAGGCGCGGCGTTGGTGGATGGGAAAGGCGAGCAGCTCCGCGTTCAGCGGGGCGGCCAGATCGAGGTACCAGGGTTCGATGGGGGTCATGATGCTCGTGGGCTGGATGCGGGTCAGTGGGAGAGCGCGCGATCGCGCAACACGGCGCGCGCGAGGGTGCGGGCGCTGGCGCCCGTGAGGATTTCCATGGTGGTGAGGCCCGCGCCAAGCTGTGCGTCGAGCGCGATGCGCAGCTCGATGGCGAGCAGCGAGTCGAAGCCATAGTCGCGCAGCGGGCGGTCCGGATCGATGCGATCGGCCGCCGTTCGAAGCACGGCGGCGGCGCGATCGCGGATGGCGGCGCCGAGCACGTCGAGGTGCCGGCCGGGGTCGACGCCGCGCAAGATGGAGGCGACCCCGCCTTCTGCCGTTTCGCGGGCCGCGGGCTGGAGGGCGCCCCAACGAGCCCGCGCCGGCAAGCGCAGCCCGCGAAAGAGCTTCGGCCAATCGCCGTCGAAGATGGCCACGTGGGCGGGGGCGCTGGGGGGCAGGGCGGCGAGCACCTCCCACGCGTCGCGGGCCTTCATCCGGCGCAGGCCGGAGGCCTCCACGTCGCGGGCGATGGCCTCTTCCCGGGCCAGGATGCCCGCGTCGAGGAGCGCGCCCCAGGCGATGCTGCGCGCAGGGAGCCCTTGCGATTGCCGCAGGGCGGATAGCCCGTCGAGGTACGCGTTGGCGGCGGCGTAGGCGGTTTGAAGGGCGTTGCCGAGGAGCGCCGTCACCGAGGAGCAGAGGATGAAATGGTCGATGCGGAGCGCGCGCGTGGCCTGGTGAAGGTGCCAAGCGCCCAGCGCCTTCGCCTGAAAGACGCGCTCGAACATGTCTCGGTCGACGTGCGCCACGGGCGCGTCCTCGTAGCGGGCGGCGGCGTGGACGATGGCGGTCGGCGTGAGGTTTCGCCTCTGCAACGCGGACACGAAGGCGTGTACGGCGTTGCCGTCGGCGATATCGAGGGTGGCAATTTCGATGGTGGCGGCCGCCTCGCGGGGTGCAGCGGGTGCGGCTCCTGCGGCTTGGGTTGCTCGTGCTGCTTCCGTTGCTCGTGCCGCGCGCGCTTCGAGGCGCGCGCGGTCGAGGTCGTCGATTTGGCCGGTGCGGCTCGTCAGGATCAGGCGTTTGGCGCCTTGCTCCAGCAGCCATTCGGCGATGACCAGGCCTAAACCGCGGGTGCCTCCGGTGATCCACCATGTGTCGTCTGCCGTCACACGCAAGGTGCGCGCGTCGAGCGCCTCCAGGTGCGGGTGCGCGGAGACGTCGAACGTCTGCGGCTCGGAGGTCGTCGCGCGGTCGAGCATGGTCAGCGGTAGCGACGGCGTTTCGGTGCGCGTGTGCGCGGGCTCCGGGAGCCACGCTGCGAGCTTGTGCGGAGCGTCCACCAGGCTTTCGCGCACGTCGAGGCGGGTCAGCGCCCAGCCATTTGGCAGCGCGTCCCACAACGAGGCGTTCTCGCCGGGTGGCGACACGACGCCCACGACGCCTTGCTCGGCGACGCGCCGGAGCACCTCGGGTCCGAGCTCGCTGCGCGTGGACAGAGCGATGGCGGCGATGCGCGAGTCGTCCGACGTCACGTCGCGCACGCGCGGTACGCCGGCGCGATCGAGCCACGCCGCGAGCCATGGTAGCGACGGCGCGACCCAGACCACGCCTGCGCCAGGCGTGTTCGGGAGGCGCAGCAGCGCGTGTGCGACGTACCTGCCCAAGGCGGCTGCGAGCTGGTTCGCGCTTGGTGCCGTTTCGGTGCGGAAGAACGCCGAGGGGGCGAGACGTAGCTCGGTCGCGGGTGGGCCATCCGTTACCACGACGCCACGTTCGTTCGTCGTTGGATCGAGGGCGGTCGAGATGGCGAGCATCGACGACCTCGATTCGGTCACGTGGGCCATGGGAAATGTCGTGAAGCGCTGGATGCGTACGCTGCGGGGGGGAGGGCGTTTTCGTGCACCCCCTTCGCCGGGTCCCTCCTCTTGCCGTGGAGGAGGGAGTGCGGTCCATCCTCGTTCGGGCGACCAGGTCACGCACGCGGCCGTGGGATCGACCGTGGTGCGCAGGGATGCGAGGTCCAGGTGCTCGAGGCGGGCGACATAGAGGTTCGTGCCGCGAATTGCGACCTCGTCTTCGCCCTCGGCGCTGAACACCGAGGCGAGCGTCTCCGGATCGGCGCCGGGCGCCGTGTCGATGAGGCGCAGCCGCAAGGGGGCGAGCTCGCGTTCGAGCGCCCGCGCATAGCCCCAGCACGCGTGCATCGCGGGGGAGACGGTGTCGTTCGCGCGGGCTTGCACGGCGCCGGTGGTGAGCACGGTCAGCTCGGACCACCCGCCCGCGACCAGACGGCCCGCCAGCGCACCGATGCCGGCGAGCGTGCCGAACATGTCCTCGAGCGTATCGAGGACCACGACGTGATGCGCTGCGCGCGGATCGGGCAAGGCGTTTGCGCCCTCCGGCGCCGGGCGCGACGAGGCGTCGCGATCCCGCTGGCGCCAATGCTCGACCAGGCGCCGCGCCAGCATCGAACCGCCATAAAACGCCCAACTGCCGCCGGGCAGCTCGTCTGCGCCGGAGGGCCGCAGCTCCCACCGCTGCGCATAGAGCCAGCGCTTCTCCGGCGCCGCCGGTGCACCGGGCGCAGCAAACGATGCGCGAGACGCACGCGAAGCGCCGGCATCGACCATCTGGCATCGAACGCCGGACAGGCGACCCACGATGGCGCCATCGCCATCGTAGAGCGTGACCCGTGCGATCAAGCTGCGCTCGTCGCGCGCGACGATCGTGGCGTGCGACCAGAGCCGCGTCCATGCGCCCTCGTCGCCCGGCACGCGAAGCGATAGCTCCTCCACGCCATGCACCACGATGGCGCCGCCCCCGAGGAACTCCACCAGGCTTTGAAAGACGCCATCCAACAAAGGCGGAAGGAGGATGGCGCCGAAGCGCGCTTGCGGCGGAAGCTCCGGCAGCTCGAGCCGCGCCAGCACCTCGCCGGCGTTTCGGTGAAGATCGCGCAGGCTGCGAAACCGAGGCCCGTAGTCGAGCTGCCGGCGCGCCATCGCATCGTAGGCCGCGCCGATCTCGATCCGTTCCGAGAGGCGCCCCCGCACCGCGTCGAGCGATTCGGCCTCGTAGCCCGGCCATGTGCGCGTGGTCGCCCACTCTCCGCTGGCGTGGCGCGTCCAAGCGGCGCGCTCCCCGATCTGCCCGTGCACCTCGAAGCGCCCGCCATCCATCGCGCACACCGACACCTGCGTCTCGCCCGCGAGCAAGAGCGGCTCGTGAAACCGCAGGCGCCCGAGCACCAGCCCCGCGGCCTCGGGCTCGAGCGCGCGCGCCATCGCGAGGCCGGCCTCCACATAGAAGGCCGCGGGCGCGATCGACACACCTTGAACGCGGTGATCCTGCAGATACGCCGCCGCGGACCCCTCCAGCCACGACGTCCACGTCGGGTGGGGCGCCTCGAGGCGCGTCTGCAAAAAGGGATGCGCGTAGTCCGAACCCAGCCGCTCCGCGCGCATGGCCGCGCTCTCGGCCCAGTGCACCGCGCGCTGCCACGGGTACGGGGGCAGCGCGATCGGGTGCCCCTCATGCGCGATCGCGGACCAATCGATGCGCGCCCCGGTGCCATGAAGCGCCGCGATCGCGCGCCGGGTCGAGAGCCGCTCCGGCATGTCGCGCTCCAAGGTGTGCAACGTGTGGCCCTGGGCGTCTGCCTCCGCCAAGAGCTCGCGCAAATACGTGGCCAGCACCGGGTGCGGCCCCACCTCCAGAAAAACGCGGTAGCCGTCGGCGATCATCGCGCGCGCCGCCTGGGCGAATCGAACCGGCTCCCGCAGGTTGCGCCACCAGTACGCGGCCCCGTGCGGCTCGCCCCCGACGCGCTCGCCCGTGACCGTGGAATAGATCTCGACCTGCGACGGCTGGGGGTGCACGGCGTTCCAGCACTGCAACAGCGCCTCGCGCACCGGATCGAGGTGCGCGCTGTGGTAGGCCACCTCGACGGACAGCGACCGCTGGAAGACGCCCAAATCGTCGAGCACGCGCGCGATCTTCGCGAGCGCCGCCCGGTCGCCCGCGAAGGTCACGGAGCGCGGGCCGTTGATGGCCGCCACGCACGCGTCGTCGCCGGGCTCGATCAACGCCGCCGCGTCCTCGGCCGAGATGCCCGCCGCCAGCATGGTGCCGTGCCCCGCCGCCGACTGCGACGCCCGCGCGCGATGGTGCACCAGCACGATCGCATCGCGCCGCGACAGCATCCCGGCGGCGTACGCGGCGCCGAGCTCTCCCACGCTGTGCCCGATCACCCCATCGGGCGCCGCGCCCAGGCTCCGCAAGAGCGCCGTCAGCCCGGCTTGAACCACGAAGTTGGCCACTTGCGCCACGTCGTTGCGACGAAGCCGCTCCGCCTGCGCCGGGTCGATCAGCGCCTCGAGGATCGACCAGCCGGAGAGCTCGCGGAACAAGGCATCGCACGCCTCGACCTCGCGCCGGAAGACCGGCTCCTCGGCCAAGAGCTCGCGCGCCATACCCGCCCGCTGGGGCCCCATGCCCGTGAACACCCACGCCACCTTGGGGGCAGGACCGCCCGCCGCGGTGCCCAAAACCACCTCGGGCACCGCGCGACCCTCGCGCAGCGCTTCGAGCCCGCTGAGCAGCTCGTCGCGCGATCCCGCGAGCACGCACGCGCGCGCTGGAAGATGCGATCGCCGGCGCGCGAGGGTGTGCAGCAGATCGCCCAAATCGCCGTCCCCGTGCTCCTCGAGCCAGCGGTGCAGATCGCCGGCGCGCGCGCGGAGCGCCGCCTCGGAGTACGCGGAGAGCGGCACCGGCGTCTGCTCGGCCAACCCCGAGGATCGCACATGCACCTCCTCTTCTCTGCGTTCGCCATGTTCTGGTCGCGCTCGCCGTGCATCGGCCGGTGGAGGCGCAAGGATCACGTGAGCATTGGTGCCGCCGTAGCCGAACGAGTTGACCGCGGCCAGGGGCCGATCCGCCGGCCATGCGTGCTCGTCGGTCGCGATGCGCAAGCCGCTCGCCTCCAGCTCCAAGTCGGGGTTCACCTCATTGGGGCCGAGCTGCGGCAGCACCCGACCTTCGCGTTGCATCAGGCACGCCTTCACCATGCCGACGACCCCGGCCGCCGCCTCGAGGTGCCCGATGTTGCTCTTGACCGACCCGATCGAGCAGAGCGCCGCCGCGCGCCCTTCGTGCCCATAAACGCGGCCCAGCGCGCGCGCCTCGATGGGATCGCCCACCTTGGTGCCCGTGCCATGGGCCTCGACATAGCCCACGTCTGCGGGGGAAATGGCCGCGGCGGCGCAGGCCTTTCGAATCAGCTCTTCTTGCGCGGCGCCGCTCGGTACGGTGATGCCCTCGGTGCGCCCGTCTTGATTGATGGCCGAACCCAGCACCACCCCATAAATGCGATCGCCGTCGGCCAGCGCGGTGTGCAGCCGCTTGAGGACCACCACCGCCGCGCCCTCGCCGCGGCCATAGCCATCGCCCGTGGCATCGAAGGATTTCGAGCGGCCGTCGGTCGCGGCAAAGCGGCTCTTGGCGAGGGCGATCATCATGCTGGGCAGGACCATCACGTTCACGCCGCCGGCCAGCGCCGCGTCGCAATCGCCATCGCGGAGCGCGCGGCAAGCGAGGTGAATGGCCACCAAGGACGACGAGCACGCTGTGTCGAGCGTGAGCGTAGGGCCGCGCAGATCGAAGGTGTAGGCCAAGCGCGCGGACAACATCGTGGGGGTGACCGCGGTGCTGACGTGCAGATCGATGCCGCGCCGCCCGGCGCCCCACAAGCGGTGCGGATGATTGTCGACTCCAAAGGAGCCGATATAAACGCCCGTCGCGCTGCCCGTGATGCGCTCGAGGGGAATTCCCGCGTCCTCCAGCGCCTCCCACGCCGTTTCGAGGAGCAGCGCCTGCTGCGGATCGAGCGAGGCCGCCTCGCGCGGCGAGATTCCAAAGGGCTCGGGCTCGAACGCAAAGACGTTCTGCCGCAAAAAACCTCCGCGCGATGCGTAGGTGCGGCCGGGCACGTTGGGATCGGGATCCCAGTAGCGGTCGAGGCTCCAGCGGTCCGCGGGCACCGGCACGATGCCGTCGCCGCGCGATGCAAGGAAACGTAGAAAGGACGTGGGGTCCACGATGCCGCCGGGCAATCGGCACCCGATTCCAACGATGGCGATTGGCGCGCTTCGCGCACCCTCGAACGTGATGTTGCTCATTCGATATCTGGACGATCGAGCAGTCCCGATTTCGACATCGTCCGGCGACGATTCTCATTTTTGGCGCGTGTTTTCCTATGTCGTTGTGCAAATCGCGCGCTGCAGAAAGCGAACCGATCGGCGGATCGGTCGCGATCCGGCACGGCGAATTTTTCAGCGCCAATGTGCCAGGGCAACTCCATTGTCGCTCACGCGAATGGCGCGCCATGGAACGAAATTGGAATAGTGGACAATCCACTCCATCGCGCATGGGAGCGTGCTATGCGCACGGCGTGTGCCGATGATGGATCCCATAACCGCCGAAATCATCGATGTGGTCGGCGTGCTGCGGGGCGGTGATCGAACGGGCGCCCGCATTCGCTTCGCCGATCTATGGCTGCGCGTACAGCATGGCGACGCGTTTCATCGATGCGTGCTTTGCCACTACATGGCAGACGCACAAGACGAGGTGGAAAAGGAGCTGCATTGGGATCAGCTCGCGCTGCACGCCGCGTCGTTCGCGACCGAAGCGCAATCGACCCGCGCGTTCGAGGGGGTCACCTTGGCGAGCTTCTTTCCCGAACTGCACCTGAACCTCGCGGCCGATTACGAGAAGCTGGGCGATCTCGAGCTCGCGCGGTTTCATGTGCTCAAAGCCCGGGAGAAGCTGGGCGGTCTCCCGGACTCGGAGCTGGTGAACGTGACCCGAATGGCGCTCGAGCGCCTCGATCGAAGGCTCGGATGATTACTTGGCCGGCGTGGACGTGCCCGGCGCGGGGGCGGCCGCGGCACAGTGGCCCTTTTCGGTGTGGTCTGCGCCCGAGCACTTTGCCTTGGCCTGGCAGTGGTTCTTGTCGGTGTGATCCGGGCCGCCGCACGATGCCTTTTCCGCGGTGGTCGTCGACTCGGTGCCCGAGGGGGCATTGGCCTCGGGTGTCTGTTTTGCACAGGCGGCGAGGATCCCCAGTACCGCGGATACGGCGAGCATATTTCGTTTTTGCATGAGCGAGCTCCCTCCTTGCTCGAGCGATGAACCCACGAAAGTATCAGAAGGTTGTACCTGCCGTCTTTTGCCGAGACGCATGAGCTCGTGCGCGCTCAGTCCCCAGGACACAAGCGCGCACGGCACGAGCGCGCACGGCACGAGCGCGCGCCGCTAGAACATGTAGCCGACGCCGAGGGTCGCGCGGCGCTCGCCGAGGACCGCGAGCTCCGCAATGGCATCGACGTGCTCGGAAAACGCGAAGGCGCTGCCGATGCCCGCGTGGTAGCGGAAGTGATCGCCGCCGTGTCCACCGCCGACGGACCAATCCGTGCCGGCGCCAAAATAACGCGCGAGCACATAAGGCGCGGCAAAGCCTCCAATGGCCTTTCCCACCACCAACCCGGCGCGCCAGTCGTTGGCCGTGAAGTCCGTCTCGGCCCCACCGGGCGCCACGCTGGTGGCGCGCGCAAAGGAATACGAGAGCGATGGCTGCACGAACGGCAACCCGCCGCGCCCGAAGAGACGATAGGAGATGCCGACGCCCCCGAGCCAACCCGGACGCAGATCGTAGCGCGCGCCGAGATAGTCGACCCTGCCACCCAACGATGCGCCGGCCGACACGCTGAGGGTGAGCGCATCGAGCGGCATCACGTCGAGCGAGGCGACGCTCGCGGCCTGCAGCAAGTCGGCGCGGCGATCGCCGAAGTCGATCGTGGTGGACGTTCCGCCGACGGAGAGGCCGGCGTGAAAGCGGATCGAGGTGGCTTCACCGTGGCATACGGTGGGGAAGCCATTGGGGCCAATGGGTGGGGTGAGGCCGCACGCGCGGCTGGTTCGCGGCAGCAAGAGGACGAACGACGCAAGAATTGCGAGGAGAAAGGATGCAGCGGCTCTCACTTTCCGGGGTACGTGCGTTCGCGTTCCTGGTTCCGGGGGCCGGGCTGCCCGATGTGAAAACAAATCCAGGTCCGTGGTCTAAAGCACATCCGTTCACTGGAACGCACAGTGTCCAGGTTTCATGCGGAAACGTTCGTCATGTATGATCGAACGACCGTGAGATCGCCCGTCGAGATCGGCCAGGTACTCGCGTCGAAGTATCGGGTCGAGCGTGTGCTCGGCAAGGGCGGCATGGGAATCGTCGTGGCTGCCCGGCATGTGCAGCTCGGATCGCTGGTGGCGCTGAAGTTTTTGCTCCCGCAATGGAGCCACGATCCGGAGGTGGCCGCTCGTTTCGTGCGCGAGGCGCGGGCGGCCGCGCGATTGCGCAGCGAGCACGTGGCGCGGGTGAGCGACTTTGGGGTGCTCGACACCGGGGTGGCCTACATTGTCATGGAGTTCCTCGAGGGCGCGGATCTCGACGCGGTGCTCGAGGCGCGCGGGCGGATCCCGCCCCACGAGGCGATTGCGTACCTGCTCGACGTTTGCAAGGCGATGGACGAGGCGCACGCCGCGGGCATCGTGCATCGGGATCTGAAGCCGCGAAACTTGTTCCTCACGCACCGCCACGACGGGACGGCGCTCATCAAGGTGCTCGACTTTGGAATATCCAAGTTCGCCGACCCGGACGACGCGCCCGCCGGCGAAACCACGGAGACCGGCAACGCCATGGGCTCGCCGGCCTTCATGGCGCCCGAGCAAGTTCGGAGCGCGAAGCACGTCGACGGCCGCGCCGATATCTATGCCCTCGGCGCCATCGCGTTCCGGCTCATCACCGGGCTCAATCCGTTCGACGGGGAGTCGGTGGGCGAGGTTTACGCCTCCGTCCTGTACAAAGAGGCGCCCTCGATCCGGGAGCATGCGCCGCACGTTCCGGTCGAGCTGGAGAGGCTCGTCGCGCGCTGCTTGAAGAAGGATCCGAAGGCGCGCTTCGCCAATGTTCGCGAGCTGATGGCCAGCCTTCGCTCCGCGGCGGAGGTCACCCTGGTCGGCACGGCGTGGGAGTCCATGCCGCCGCCCGCCCCCGATCCGTCGATGGATACGGGGGTGAACGCGACGTCGCTCGATGGGCTCGGACCTGGCCCTTCGGTCGCGCGCACCGGCAACTCGACCCTCGGGCGCGCCTCCGTGTCGGCGCGCCGTGTGGTGGGGCGGTCCAACTGGGTGTTCACGGTGCCCATCGGCGCCATTGCGATTGCAGGCGCGTTGGGCATCGCGCTGGTGGGCGGGCTCCTCGTTCGCAAACCGTCGCCGCCGGAGACGCCCGCGCCCGCGGCGAAAGAGTCGGGCGCGGCGGCGCCGTCGTTGGGGGCACCCGCGGGCGTTTTGCCGTCGTCCGCATCGCCGTCGTCCGTATCGCCATCGGGCGTATCTCCGTCGGGCGGCTCTGCGACCGCGTTGCCTTCGACCGCGTTGCCTTCGACCGCGTTGCCTTCGACTGCGTCGCCGGTCGCGCCCGCGCCCGAAATGCGCTTGGGGCCGGTCATCGAGCCTGCGCCGGCCGCGCCATCGGCGTCGACATCCGCATCCGCCTCATCATCATCATCCGCGCCGCCGTCGGCCGCGCCATCGCCGACGGTGCGCGATATGCCGGCTGCGATCTTTTTCATCAACGAGCTGGACGCCTCGGGGCCCCCAAAGAGGAAGCAGCCGACGGGGCCCACCCCACTTCCGAGCGCGCGCCCCGCGAAACCCGACGTGTTTGCCACCCCGGATTGAGCCATGCACCCGCGCGCGCGCATGTTCGTTCTGGGGGCCATCGGCGCGTTGAGCGCGGCGGCGCACGTTCCGCAGGCGCGGGCGCAGTCGCAAGGGTCCGCGTCGGAGTCGCAAGCGGCGGGGCGCAGCCTCTTTTACGAAGGCGTGCAGCTCATGGATCAGGGGAAGTACGCGGCGGCGTGCGCGAAGCTCGAGGCGAGCTTGGCGCTCTTTCCCGGCGTGGGGACGCGGGGGAAGCTCGCGGAGTGCTACGAGAAGATCGGGCGCATCGCCCGCGCGTGGGGCTTGTACCAGGAGATCCTCGCGCTGGCGGGGCAGGGCACACGGGCGCAAGTTGCATCGTCACGGGCCGCGGCGCTGGAGCCGAGGCTCTCGCGGCTGGTCGTCACGGTGTCGGCCGCGAATGGGACCAACGCGGAGGCGCTGGTCGTCAAGGTCGACGGTGAGGTGATGCCCCGCGGGCAGATCGGCTCTGCGCGCCTCGTCGACTCGGGCGAGGTCCTCGTCGAGGCGTTGGCGCCCGGCCGAAAGCCGTGGAGCACCCACGCGCGCATCGCCGAGTCGAGCACCGTGCGCGTGGAGGTGCCGCCCCTCGAGCCGGAATCTGCACCGGCGGCGGTCGCCCATGCTCCTGGGGTGGATGCGCCCGAGGCAACGCCCGCGTCGCCGGCCGCCGAGGGCGCACAGTCGCGCGAAGGGCTCGGCGGGCTCGGATGGCAGCGCACGGCGGGGATCGCGGCGGGCGGCGTTGGGCTGGTGACGGTGCTGATCGGCGGCTACTTTGGACTGTCCGCCAAATCGACCTACGACGGCGCCTTCGATTCGAATTGCAACGCGCAGACGTACATATGCAACGCCGCCGGTCAGCGGGATACCGAGAGCGCGCACGATCAAGCGCGCGCCGCGACCATCCTCTTCGGCACGGGCGCCGTGCTGGCCGCGGCCGGGGCGGTGCTGTTCTTTACGGCGCCGCGGCGGCCGAAGGGCACATCGACCGTGGGGGCCCTGCAGGTGCTGCCTCGCATCGACGTGGGGAGGACGGGCGAGGTGGGGATCACGGTGCGAACACATTCGTGGTGATGGTGGTCTCGCCCGAGGGGAGCCGCCCGCGAAGCGGCTCCTCCTCCGAATAGGACTCGGTGTACTGGGCGGTCACCGTCAACAGGTGCGTTTTCCCGGCTTGGACCACGCCCGGAGGTAGGACCACCTCGGTGCCGCGGGTGACGATCTCGGTCACGAACTCGAAGCCGCCGGCGGGGCCGCCGTCGCGATCATCGAAGGCCATGATGCCCAGACGGTAGCTGGTCGGCGCGCGCAGCGGCGGCGTGGTGTCGGGCGGCACGAGGACGATGGTGGGGGTGTATCCGACGCCCACGATCTTGGCGCCGGGCTGCAGAAGATCGGACGTTCCAATGCTCACCCCGCGCACGGGCCCCACGAGCGGCGCGAGCGGCCCATCGCGCAGCGCGCGCGACACCTTGAAGGAGGTTTGGAAGGGCGCCGCGCCGCCGGACTCGAACTCGATCCGCGCGGTGGCCACCAAGGGCCAATCGGGGAGCGCGGGATCGACGAAGTCGAAATCGAGCGGCGCGGCATCGAGGGGCACGGGGCCGTGGCCGACCAGATCGCCCATCACGCGCGTCGCGGGCTGTTCGCGCAGGACCCGATGCCCCGGTGGGATCTGCACCAAGGTCACCACGGCGCTGTCCGGCTCGGGGGCGCTGGCGACCAGGTTTCGGAACGCCTCGAGCGAGGTGCGGAGCGACACGCTTCGTTTCGGCGCCGTGCCGCACGTCACCTCGACGTGGGCCTCGGAGCCCGGGAGCATTTGGAACTGCTCGGGGAAGGTGCACCCTTCGACCGTGGCCAGGAACGATGGCGCGACGGGGCCTTCCCGCTTCACCCAAGCCACATCGCCCTTCGCCCGATCGAGGAGCCGCAGCGGACCCGCGCTGCTGCCTTGGGCGATGGTCCACGCGGGCGGTGTGCCGGCGAGCTTCCCCAGGGGAAGGGTCAGGCTCCCGCCGAGAAAACTCTCCGGCTCGTTCTCACCTCCGTCGGTCGCCGACACGCCTTTGGCCGTCAGACGAAGCCCTGCCGCGGCCTGCACGGCATCGTGGCGCCCCACCGCGTCGAAGCCCAGGTCGAGGTGGTTGCCCTTCACCACATAGATGGTGCGGATCCCGCCCTCCTGCACGGCCACATAGCGTTCGCCCGGCGCGGGTGAGCCAAAGTTCAGCCCGACGGTGGTGCCGTCGACGATGTGCTGCGACCGCAGCTCGCTGGCCACGAACTCCGTCCCGTTCCGCACCGAAACCGTGATGTCTTGCGACGCGAGCTTGCTCGGCCACGTCACATAGCCGCCGTCGGCCGCGATCCAGCCCGTGGTTTGACGAACCACGAAGCCGTCGCCGGAGACATCGGGGTCGGAGCCCAACGTCGTATTTTCCAGCCCGAGGATGGATGCGCAGCCCACCATGCCGAATGGAGCGATCGCGCCACCCAAGCCGGCCAAGCCTGACAGCGTCACGAGCGCGGCGAGCCGAAAGGCCATTTTACGCATGGATCGCGATCCCCGGCGGCGCCCGCACGCGGCCAAGCCTAATCCACATTCGCCCGACCAACGAGTAGCTTCCGGCACATCGTTGGCCGCCAAGGGTGCCTTCGCGCAAACGTGGCAGCTTCCGTCCCCGGCGAAAACGTTGCGCCGCATGCCCGATCGGTGCGGAAAAAGCGCACCTGCCCTTGCCTGCCTTCTCGATTTGTTATGCTGCTTCTACGATGGCCCAACCCACGAGGCGCCTCATCGTTGCACGCGGCTTGAACGTGGGCGCCCAACTCATCATCAACCACGACGTGAAGATGGTGGGTCGCGCCCGCGATGCCAATCTCACGTTGGACGACCGATCGGTCTCCCGGCATCACTTCCATGTGGTCGCGACCGAGCAGGGGGCGCGCATCCATGTCTGTCACGGGGCCGCGCCGCTCTTGCACGCGGGGCGCGAGGTGCGGGAGGCCATCGTCAAGGTGGGCGACTCCATCGTGGTGGGCGACACGTACCTGGTGGTCTCCGACGCGGCCGACGCCGATGAAATCGACGACAGCCCCGCCTACCGTGGTTCGGTCACCACCGGTGTGCACACCTTGTTTACGGGCCTCGCGGCCGATGTGCGCGGGCTGGGCGCCGTTTTTGCGCTCGACGAAGCGCTTTGTGCCGCGACCGATCTGGCATCCATCGAGGCGGCGCTCGGAAGTTGGGCCAAGACGTACGCCAAGTGCGACGTCACCCCGTTAGCGACCGCCGCCGCAAGCGGCGAAAAGCCGGCCTCCTTTGGCGGCACCATGGTCCTCGAGAGCGTGCTCCCCAACGGGCGCACCAAAATCGCGGTGCCCATGCATGGCACCTCGGCGCCTTGGCTCGCGTTCATCACGCGCTCACCCGACAAGGTCACCGACTCGCTGCGCCGTCTCCTGGTGGTCGCCGGTCGCATCTGCGCATCGCGCCTTGCCTTGGGGCACGCGCGCGGAGAGCTGTAGCCTCGTTCTTGCCACGTTCGCGGTTGGTTTTCTCCGCGATCGCTCCTCGTTCGTGCCGCAAAAAGGCAAAGAGCTCCTCCGCTTCGTGCGCGTGCGCGCTAGACTCGGTCGACCGATGCGGCGCAAGAAGTATCCACTCGAGGTTCTGCTGGGTCTGCGGGTAGGCCGCGTCAAGGAAGCAACGGTGGAGCTTGCTTCGGCCATC